>CAYLNM010000188.1:0-7512 GCA_964385045.1 uncultured Isosphaeraceae bacterium | reverse complement strand
GCGGGGACGCGGGGACGCGGGGACGCGGGGACGTGGGGACGCGGCGGCGAGGCGGGACGACACCGTCGCGTGGGGTCCGGAGGACGAGCGACCCCGGGCCGCCGGGGGCCGATGGGCGTCGGCGGACGTCCTCCTGCCCCGCGACCCCCCGCCGCTCCGCCCGGAGCACGACACCGGTGCGGGACGGGCTCGACGACGGGGCCACCGCCGGGAGATGATTGGCCGCCCGTCCGATCGGGGCGGCGGGCGCCGGCGCCCCCGCCCGCCGCCGCCCGCCGTTCATCGGCCCGGGCCCCGTGGGGCGCTTGACGACATCCGCGGGCGGACTACCATGGGCGATTCCCCCCGCGGTGCCGACCGCACGGGTGGGCCGTGCGCCCGTCCGACGTCGCGGCTCGCCGGGGGCGAGGCGGCGTCCGTCCTCCGGATGACCGACCTCTCGTCCCGATCGTCCGTTCCGTCCGACGGGTTCCACGGGCCGCCGCCCCCCGTCGTCCGTCTCCCCGCCGCCGCGGGTCCACTCGAGCCCGAAGGGTGCCCCCCATGCCCCGCCAGACCACCTTCGCCAAGCCCGGTGACATCACGCACGAGTGGAAGCACGTGGACGCGAGCGGCAAGGTCCTCGGACGGCTCGCGACCGAGGTGGCGACGATGCTCATGGGCAAGCACCGCCCCGAGTACACGCCCCACGTCGACTGCGGCGACTTCGTCGTGGTGACGAACGCGAAGGACGTCGTCCTCACCGGCCGCAAGGCCAGCCAGAAGACCATGAAGCGGTACTCGGGCTATCCGGGCGGCCTCCGCGAGGTTCCCTACGGCACCGTCCGCGAGAAGCACCCCGAGCGGCTCGTCGAGCAGGCGGTCCGCCGCATGCTGCCGAAGACCCGCCTCGGCCGACAGATGTTCGCGAAGCTGAAGGTGTACGCCGGCCCCGAGCATCCGCACCACGCCCAGCGACCCGAGTCCGTCGAGCTCTGATCCGAATCGTCGCGGGTCCGCGGCCTCTCTCGAGAGGACCACGGGCCGACCCGATCCGACCCCAGGCGAATCCACCCATGACCGAGTCCGAGACGCCCGCCGCTCCCGAGACCCCCGCCGCCCCCGAGGCGCCCCCGGCGCCGGCCATCCCGCCGGCCCCCGCCGCCCCGGTGATGGCCCCGCCCGTGCCCGCGCCGCCCACCGGTGACGCGGCCGAGCCGGTGGCGGCTCCGCGTCCGCGCGGCAAGCGCTCGCCCGACGGCAAGTACTATCTCGGCACCGGCCGTCGCAAGTCGTCCGTCGCTCGCGTCCGCATCGCTCCCGGCGCGGGGTCGAGCTTCACGATCAACGGCAAGCCGTACGACGAGTTCTTCCGCCTCGAGCGCGACCAGAAGGACGTGCTCTCGGTGCTCGAGAAGACCCGGACCAACGGCAAGGTCGCCGTGAACGTGAGCGTCCACGGCGGCGGCACCACCGGCCAGGCCGGTGCGATCGTCCTGGGCCTCGGCCGTGCCCTGAGCACGATGGACCCGAACCTCGAGGGCGAGCTCCGCGAGCACGGCTTCCTCACCCGCGACCCCCGCGAGGTGGAGCGGAAGAAGTACGGCCAGCGCGGCGCCCGTCGTCGGTACCAGTTCTCGAAGCGCTGATTCGGCTCGGGCTCGGCCGCCCGCCCTCGGCCCGGCCCGGATCGCCCGACCGCCCCCCGGATCGCCGCGGCTCCCGCGGATCCGGGGGGCGGTCGCGCGCGGGGGACCGGCAAGCGGCGGGAAGCCGCGCCGCTCGGACACGGGACGGGGCCTGCGCGGGAGCCGCCGGGCCCGTCGCCCCACCGATCCCGCAGTCCGCCCCGCTCACGCCGTCCCGAACATCGCTTCCAGCGCGAGATCGTGCACCGCGGTGGCGTCGACCGCCTCGGCGTCGTGCGGCCCGCCACGGCCGAGCTCGCCGTCGGTCACGAGGATCGGCCGCTCGGCCTCCGGCTGCTCGATGCGTCCGTGGGATCCGCGAACGAGGCTCGCGTCGAGTGGGATCACGTCCATGAGCGTGCGGAAGCCGAGCCGCTTCTTGAGCAGCCGCCACGCGATCCCGGCCTTCACCATCGGCCGCGCCGGGTCGAGGAACAGCTCCCGCGGGTCGTAGCCGGGCTTCCGGTGGATGTCGACGGTGCGGGCGAAGTCCGGTGCCCGGTCGTCGCGCTGCCAGTAGTCGTAGCCGAGCCACGCCCCGCGCCGGGCCACGAGCAGCAGCTCGCCGCTCCGCTCGTGCTCGATCCCGAGGGCGGCCCGGGCCTCCCGGTCGAGCACCGACTCGACCTCCGGCATCTCGGCGAGCCGAGCCGCGACGTCGGGCACCCGTGCGGGATCGCGCACGTAGACGTGGGCCACCTGGTGGTCGGCCACCGCGAAGGCCTCCGACGCCCCGGCGTCGAGCAGCTCCCGGCCGAGCTCGTCTCGGACCCGCAGGAGGCCCGCTTCGCGGAGGACGCGGTTGGGCATCCCCGCGGCGTCGACCGGCTCGATGCCGTACTCGCTGAGCCACATCGTCCGCACGCCGGCGGCGTCGAGGTGCTCCTTCAGCCGGGCGACGAGGGCGTCGAGGCGGGCGACCTCGGCCGGAACGTCCGGGTGGCCGGGGCCGAGCTTCTGCAGCGGATAGTCGAGGTGCGGCAGGTAGACGAGCAGCAGCGTCGGGCGGTGCCGCTGCAGGACGCGGATCGACGCCTCGGCGATCCACGCGCTGGACTCGATCGACGCCGCGGGGCCCCAGAAGCGGAACAGCGGGAACGTGCCGAGCTCCCGCTGCAGCTCGTCCCGCAGCTCCGGCGGATCGCTGTAGCAGTCGGGGATCTTGCGTCCGTCGGCGCAGTAGATCGGTCGCGGCGTGACGCTCAGGTCCACGTCCGCGTACATGTTGTACCACCAGAACATCTGGGCGCAGGTGAACGCCGGGTCGCGGCGGCGGGCGACGTGCCAGAGCTTCTCGCCCTGCACCAGCCGGTTCGACTGCTTCCAGAACTGGACCTCCGCGAGCGTGCGGTCGTACCAGCCGTTGGCGACGATCCCGTGGTCCCCGGGCGGCCGCCCGGTGAGCATCGTCGACTGCACCGTCGTCGTGACCGCCGGCAGCGGCGGGCGGAGCGTGCGGACGCGGCCCGCCTCGACGATCGACTGCAGGGTCGGCGCGTGCGGGCCGAGCAGGGAGCGCGAGAGGCCGACGAGGTTCACGATGGCGACGGGCTGCATGGCGCCGATGGTACGGCCGCGGGCGCGGCGGCCGGGTCGCGGTCCGGCGAGTGGCAGGCCACGGAGGATGGCCCGGGCCGCCGGGCGGAGGTGGCCGGCGGGCGAGGTGCGATGGGTGGTCGAGGGTTCGTCGCAAGGGCCGCACGCCGCCGATCGATGGCCGAACGCGGTCGCCCTCGCGCCCCCGCGCCCCCGCGCCGCCGGGCTCGTCGCGCCCACGCCATCCGCCGCGTCCGCCGCGTCCGCCGCGGACGCCCCGCCCGCTGCCTCAGGACCCCGCGATCCGCCGGTGCGCGAGCCGCGTGAGGGTGAACGCGAGCACCGGCACCACCAGCCACGGCGGCGCGATGCCGGCCGCGGCGACGATCGCGAGGTCGAAGAGGCAGATCCCGGCGAGCCATCGCATCACCGCCGCGGGCACCGATCCGCCCGCCCGCAGCCGCCGCGTCGCGCCGGCGTTCCACGCGATCGCGGCCGCGACGAGCACCGCCGCCGGCAGGAGCCCGGCGATCGGACCGGCCTCGGCCGCCCCCGGACCGAGCAGCGCGACCGGCACCACGGGAAGAGCGGCCGCGAGGTCGCGCAGGACGTGGATCCTCCGCCGCCCTGCCCCGCCACCGTCGTGCTCGCCGCGGGCGGCGACCGTGATCAGCAGCACGGACGCCGCGAGCCCGAGCGAGACCGCCAGCAGCAACGCCAGGGGCGCGGATCCGGGCTGCGCCGCGGCCGCCAGCGGCGCGACGAGCCCGCGGCAGGCGCCCATGAGGGCCAGCGCCACCGCCGCCCGCTCCTTCAGCAGGTCGTAGCCGACGACGCACGCGGCCAGGGCCACCGCCCACGCCGCGGCCACCGGCCCCGCCGCGCTCGCCACCACCGGCCCCGCCAGCAGCAGGCCGATGGCGACCGCGGCCGCAGTCCCCCGCCGCACCGCGCCCGCCGGGATCGGGCGGTCGAGGCCCCGCGCGGCGTCGCGCCGGGCGTCGACGACGTCGTTGAGGATCATGCCGCCGACGTACAGCAGGCCGGTCGCGGCGGCCGCGACCACGAGTCCGTCCACGTCGGGACGGGTCGAGACGAGCGCCGCCCCCACGAGCACGTTCGTCCACGTCGTCGGCAGGTTGCTGATGCGGGCGAGCCGGAGCCAGGCGCGGACGCGGTGCCCCGCCGCGGCCGCTCCCCTCGCCGGTCCCTCGTCGGGTCGGCCACCGGCACGCGACGATCCGGGATCCGCGGCGCCGTCAGCCTCGGGCATCGGCCGGCCCGGCGGACGCATCGTCGTCGGCCGCGAGGTCGGAGCCCTCGGCCGCCCCGGCGGCTCCCGCCGTGCGCGCTCCCGCGGCCGCCCCCCGTGCCCCCTCCGCCCGGGCCGCCGCCTCGACCTCCACCGGCGTCGCCCGCAGCCGCGCGATCGCGGCGGCGCGGCTCGGGGCCGGGGCCGGGGCGGCGTCGGCCGGCCCCGCGGCGTCGCGGACCAGTCGCTGCAGGCCCGGTCGGTCCAGCACCCACGCCAGCTCCGCCGCGATGCCGTCGGCGAGCTCGTCCGGGCGCATCGCCTCCGGCAGCACCGTCCACGCGTAGGTCTCGACCTCGAGGTGGTGCACGCCGTGCCGCACCGCGGCCGAGAGGCACTCGTCGATCGCGGTCTGCGTCGTGCCCAGCGGATCGATGCGCTCCACGTGGACCGGCACGTGGAAGTGCACCCGCCAGCGGGCACCATCCAGCGTCGCCGGCGACGCCTCGGCCTCGTCGAGCGCGGGACCGAGGTCCTCGATCAGCCGGACCGGGCCATCCTGCCGGTGCCGGATCGCCACCTGGTGGAGATACCGCCGCTCGTCGAAGCTTCGCAGCCGCTCGATCGCCGCGGCCCGCGCCCCGGCGTCGAGTCCGGCGAAGTCGACGTCGATCGCGGACGAGATCTGGATCTTGCCCACCGCGATGCCGGCGGCCGCGAGGCGATCCATGGACGCGGCCTGCCCGTCGAACATCACCGCGGCGTGGCAGGCGTCGTGGCAGACCCGCAGGTGCCGCCGCACCGCGGCCTCGTCCGTCGCGCCGAGTCCGGGCAGCAGCCGATCCTCGAACAGCCGCACCACGTCGATCGCCCGGTCGAGCGCGCAGCCGGGCTCCGGCTCGAGGTCCACGTGCACGCACACGCCGGTGCGCCGCTCGACCTCGGCGCAGTGCAGGGCCACCCGCCGCAGGTGCGAGATCGCCCGCGTCCACGCCGGCTCGTCGCACCACGCCCGCCAGGTGATCGGCACGGTGGAGACGCCGGCCGACGCCCCGGGGTCGTGCATCGCGGCCATGATCTCGACCAGGTCGCGGGTGTACGCGAGCCGCCGCGGGTCGTCCCAGCCGGGTCGGTACACGGCGCGCTTCACCGTGGGGCGGTGGAAGTCCTCGTAGGGAAAGCCGTTGAAGGTGAAGGCCCGCATGCCCCGTGCCGCGAGCTCCCCCCGCAGCCAGCTCGCGACCCGCTCCGTGCGCACGCGGCGGGCCGCCTCCATCGGCAGCCACAGGCCCACGTCCATCGGCTCGGCCCACGCCGCGGTCTCCGGCGACGCGAGCAGGCTCGCCCGCACCGCCGCCGCGTGGCGGTCGAGGTTGGCCAGGACGTCGTCGAGGCAGCTGCCCGCGTGGACGTTCGTGCAGTAGCCGACCCGCACCGGGCCGCGATCCGTGCGCCGCTCAGCCATCATCGTCCTCCCCGCCCCCGGCGTCGCGCCCGGCGGCCGCGGGGCGCTCCCCCGTCGGCGGCGCCCACGGGCCGGTGCGCTCGGCCACCGCCTCCCGCATCGCCGCCGCGTCGATCTCGTGCACGTCGAACGGGCGGCCCGGTCCCGCCACCAGCGTGATCGTGAGCTCGCCGCCGAGGTGCTCGCGGAACTCCTCGAGCCCGCCCATCAGATCGTCCGTCCGCCCGAGGGCGGGATGGCGGGTCGGCAGGCCGCAGGCCTCGAGCAGCGACGTGAGGCGGGCCGCCTCCGCCGCGTCCAGCCGGCCGATCCGTACCGCGTAGGCGAGGTCGATCGCGATGCCGATCGACACCGCCTCGCCGTGCCGCACCGCGAAGTCCGTCATCCGCTCGAGCCGGTGGGCCGACCAGTGGCCGAAGTCCAGCGGGCGGGCGATCTCCAGCTCGAAGGGATCGCCGCCGCGGGCGATGTGCTCGAGGTGCAGCTCGGCCGAGCGGCGCACCACTGGCTCGAGGGCCTCGAGGTCGCCCGCCGCCAGCGCCGCGGCCTGCGCCTCGATCGCCGCCACGAAGGCCGCGTCCTTGAGCAGCCCGACCTTGATCGCCTCGGAGACGCCGGCCCGGCGGTCCCGCAGGGACTGCGTGCCGAGGAAGCGTCGATCGTTGACCACCGCCCACGGCACCGCGAAGGCCCCGAGGAAGTTCTTGCTGCCGAAGGCGTTGATGCCGTTCTTGACCCCGATCCCCGCGTCGTCCTGGGCGAGCGTGGTGCTCGGGAAGCGGAGCAGCCGCACCCCACGGTGCGCGGTCGCGGCCGCGAATCCGACCGCGTCGAGGACCGCCCCGCCGCCGACGACGAGGACCAGGCTGCGGCGGCAGATGCCGTGGCGGTGGATCGCGGCGAGCACCCGGTCGACCACGCTCCGATCCTGCTTGGCCGCCTCGCCGCCGGGGACGACCATCGGCTCGCCGCGGAGCCCGAGCCGGTCCCCGCGGGCCTCGAGGCCGCGGACGATGCGGGCGAGCTCGCCGCCGGGGGCTGCGCCCGCCGCGCCCGCTGCGCCCGCCACGCCCCCCGCACCGCCCGCCGAAGCCGCGTCGGCCGCCGCGAGCACGCCGTCGTCGACCACGAGGATCGCGGCGGTGCGGCCGGGCGGCAGCACCGACTCGAGCACGGGGTTGCCGGGGCGGAAGACGTCCTCGGTGAACCGCAGCCGGTGCACGAAGGACGGCGCGACGGCGGCGTCGATCCCGTCCCGGGCGGGGGCGGGGCGCAGCGCCGGGGCGGCACCGGAGCGGATCTGCAGGACGTCAGGCGCGGTCACGAGGACTCCCGGCCGCCGGTGAGCGTGGGCACTTCGCCCACGGCGGCATGCGCAAGGGTACGCCGTCCCCGGGGTCCCGCCACGTCCGGGAACGTCGGGCTCGGTCCGGGACGCCCCTCGCCCCGCACGACCGGCACGCACCGCCCCGCCTGCCCCGCGGCCGGGCCGCACGTGCCGCCCCCGGAGGCACGGCGTCCGCGTGCTCGGCCCGCGGCCCCCGCCCCGGCCTCAGCGCCGCGCCGTGCCCGGCGTGGCGACCCCGCGGGCC
>CAYLNM010000187.1:3095-7638 GCA_964385045.1 uncultured Isosphaeraceae bacterium | reverse complement strand
GGGCCGGCGGCGGGGGGGACGGGCCGGGGGCCGGGGCGGAGGGCGAGGCCCGGGCTGGGGCCGGGCGTGGGCCGGCCGGCGGAGCCGGAGCGCGGGCCGGGGCGGGTGATCGCGGTGCGGCGGCGACGCGGCCGCTCGCCGGGCTGCGGATCCTGCTCGCCGAGGATGGGCCGGACAATCAGCGGCTGGTGTCGTTCCACCTGCGGAAGGCGGGCGCCGAGGTCGTCGTGGCGGAGAACGGCCGCGAGGCGCTCGACCGCATCGCCGAGACGGGCGGCGGCGGCGGGGCGACGTCCGGCGGCCGCGGGGCGGCGGGCGGCGATCCGCGGGCGGCGGCCGGGGACGTGGTCGGAGACGCCGGCGCGGGCGGGGCGGCGGCGACCGAGACCGGGGCGGCGGCCGCCGGGCCCTTCGACGTGGTGCTGATGGACATGCAGATGCCGGTGCTCGACGGCTATGCGGCGACCCGCGCGCTGCGGGCCGGCGGCGCCGAGCTCCCGGTCATCGCGCTGACCGCGCACGCGATGGAGGGCGACCGCGAGCGGTGCCTCGCAGCGGGGTGCGACGACTACCTGACCAAGCCGATCGACCGCCTGGTGCTGGTCGAGCGGTGCCGGGCGTGGGCCGCCGGCGAGCTCGAGCGGGGCCGCGAGGCGGCGTGATGCCGCCGGCGGTCGCGGGGGCGTGGGGGCGACGACCCGGCGACCGGGGATCGGTGGTCAGGCCGTGGCGGCCGGGCCGCGGCGACTGGGCTCGGATGATCCCGCCGCGACGACCGGGTCCCGGTGATCGGGGCGGGGTGACTGGGCGTGGATGATCCAGCCGTGGCGATCGAGCCGCGACGATCGGGCCTCGGCGGTCAGGTCACGGCGATGAGGCCGCGACGAGAACGCCCCGGCGATCAGGCCTCGGCGATCAGGCCTCGGCGATGTGGCCCGCCCACGCGAGCGCCCGCGCTTCGTGCTCGCGGATGAACGCGTGCTTGCCGTCGAGGTACGCCTCGACGTCGTCCTCGCAGGACGCGGCGAGCGACTGCTTCAGCACGCCGTAGGTCGTGGCGACGGCCGGATGGGCCCGCAGGTAGTCGCGGAAGGCGAGGTGGCGGGCCACCCCGTGCGAGTCCGCGGCGAAGGCGTGCAGGTGGTGGGTCCGGTCGCCGGATGCCGGCTCGGTCCGGGTGAAGAACCGCCGGCCCGTGACGCCGTGCTCGCCGTGCGGGCGGAAGCCGAGGTCGCCGAGCGACCGCCGGGGGCCGGGTCGGTCGAGGGCCTCGAGCCCGTCGGAGCCCGGCACGGCCAGCAGCAGGTCGAGGATCGGCTCGGCCGGCAGCCCCGGCACCGCGGTGCTTCCGATGTGGTGGATCTCGGCCCCGGCCAGCAGTGCGTGCGGGCGAATGGCAGCCATGATCTCGGCCGCGCTGGCGGCGGCGTCGCGTGGCCACCGCGTGTCGTGCTCGACGACGCGCACGCGACGAATCGATGGCGGGGGACCGACGGGAGGAGGCTCCGACGGATCGAGCGGCATTGCGGTGAGGGTCCGAGGCGACCGACCCGGGTCGGTCCCTGTCCACGTCGCAGTCACCGACGGGGAGATCTCGAACGCCCCGTCACGGACGGTCGGCGGCGGCCACCAGGTCCGTCGTGCCGGGAATGTACCACCGGGTCCCGGGGACATCCCCCCCGAGACGCTAGGACAGACCCGGGGTCGAGGTCTCGGGGGGCCCCGCGTCCGGCCGAGCGCGACCGCGCGGGTCGGCGGCGTTCCAGGCGGTCGCGTTCAGGCCCGGCCCGTGCCGACTGGCGGCCGCGGTCCGGGCGGCGTTCGTTCAGAGGTGGCGGGAACGCGGGACGAGCCGGCCGGCTCAGCGCCCGAACGACATGCGGGAGAGCTCGGTCTCGGCCACGATCGCGCCGAAGGCGTTGACCGAGCGGTTCCGCGCGGTCGAGAACCAGCGGCGAGCCTCGGCCCGTTCGCCGAGGCCGAAGAGCCGCAGCCCGATGCCGCCGGCGATGGTCGCGACCTCGACGTCGGAGGGGCGGGCGGCGGCGCCGTTGCGCAGGTCGGACTCGGGGGCGGTGCCGGCGCCGGAGCCACCGGCGGTGCCGGCCGGGGCCGCGGTCTCGGCCGCGTCGTCGGCGCGGGCGGCGGCGACCTCGACCTCGCCGGGGGCGGCGGCGGATGCGGCTGCGGGGGTGGGGGCGGGGGCGGATACGGACGCCGGGGCGGGCACGGCCCCGGCCCCGCCCGTCAGCTCCTCGAGGCTCAGCTCGCCCCGGGCCCACAGCAGCAGGCGGAGGTAGGTGTCGTTCTCGAGGACGTCCATGCGCCGGCTGATCGGCGCGAGGACGGCCGCGGCGGCGTCCGGGTCGCCCATCCGCAGCTCGCAGCAGTGCAGCCACCAGGCCGCAGCCACGCGCATGTCGTCGTTCGGGGCGAGCTCGAGGCAGGTGCGCCACGCGTCGCGGGCGTCGGCGATCCGGCCGAGCAGCAGGCTCGCGAGGCCGAGGTGGTAGTGGATGTTGGTGTGGCTGGTGCTGCGGGGGATGCCGGCGGCGTTGGGCAGCCCGTCGCGTTCGACGCGGTCGGGCACGAGCTCGGCGAGCCGGGCGGCCCGGGCGAGGTCCACGAGGGCGAGGTCGAAGCGGCGGGTGGTGATGAAGCGGTGGCCGCGGTGGCGGAGCAGGCGGTGGAGCCCGGCGTCCGCGAGCACGCGGGGCGTGGCCTCGTCCGCGAGCCCGAGGCGGCCGACGCGGGCCTCGAGATCATCGATCGCGGCGGAGTACACGCGGATCGACTCGTCGAACCGCTCCACGTAGGCGAGCTGCCGCCCGTGCCAGATCGCGACGTCGACGTCGCCGGGCGCGGCGGCGTGGGCCTCCGCGGCGGCGATCAGGGCCTCGGCCCGCTCGAGGGAGAGGCCGCGGACGTCGAGGGCGAGCGTCTCCGCCGCCTCGAGCTCGGCCTCGGTGAGCCCCTCCGGCGGCTGCGGGCCGGGGGGCGGCGGGCTGGAGCAGGCGGCGGTGAGGGCGGTGAGGGCGGCGAGGGTGAGGCACGCGAGCATCGGGAGCCGCGTCCCGCCGCGGCTCGCCCGGCCGGTGGACGCCCGGGGGTGGACGCGGCGCGACGAGGCGGGACGGCGGGGGGAGGGGCCGGACGGGCGGGCGGGATGCGACATGCCGAAAGGCTACCGGCCGGCGGCGCGCGGCGCGGTCGGCGAGCCGGGGGGCGGCGGGGCTGCGCGGGCCGGGCGAGCGGCGTCGTTCGGCCGCGCGCCGCCCGGCTCGGGCAGTGCGTCCGGGTGCCCGGGCGGCGGCGGCCGCTCCCCGGCGAGCACGAGTCGCGCCGTGGCGAGCCCCCGTCCGTCGAGCTCGGCGCGGATCTCCCGGGCGTACAGGGGGTTCATGACGAGCACCACGTCGGGCGCGAGCCCCGCCAGCGCGTCCGGGCCGAGGATCGGCGTGCCCGTCCCGGCCACGAAGCATCCCTGCTTGCGGGGGTTGAGGTCGATCGCGGCCGCGATCCGTCCGGCGTGCTCGCCGAGCCGGTCGAGCAGCACCGCGCCCTTGGTCCCGGCTCCCCACACGACGAGTCGCTCGCCGGGCGAGTGGGCGGCGATCCAGCGCCGCCATCCCCGGACGAAGGCGTTCTCGCGGGCGGCGAAGGCGGCCACCGCAGCCGGGTCGCCCGCCATGCCCTCGACGGGCGGTGGCTCCGGTGCGTCCGCCACCGCCGCCACCGCCGCGGCCGGCCTCGATCCGCGCCGCGCGATCACGGTCGCGAACTGGCCGCCGTACGCCTCGCCGGCCTCCAGCACCTCGAAGCCGTGGCGACGGACGAGGTCGGCGAGCGTGTCGGCGTCGTGGTAGGCGACGTGCTCGTAGAGGACGTCCCAGAAGGCGTCCCGCTCCAGCGTCGCCCGCCAGCTCGGCACCTCGAGGTAGACGAGGCCGGGATCGCCGCCCGCGAGGGCGTCGCGCATGGCGGTGAGGAGCCGGGCGGCATCGTCGAGGTGCTCGAGGACGTGCCGGCAGACCACCGCGTCGGCCGCCCCGGGCATCGCGGTGAACGGCGCGGTCGCCACGCGGACGTTCGCGCCGCCGGGGATGCGGGCCCGGGCGGGGTCGAACGACGGATCGACGCCGACGCCGCGGTTGCCGCCGGCGACCGCGAGCGCGACGAGGAACGAGCCGTCCCCGCAGCCGATCTCGAGGACGCGCCGGTCCCGCACCCCGTGCTCCACGAGCCGGCGAACGGTGTCGGCCTGGAAGGCGCGGAAGCGGGGCGAGAAGTGCAGGGCGTTCTCGTAGTCGGCGTCGTAGCGCATCCGCGCGGGGTCGAAGGCGGCGTTGAAGACGAGTCCGCAGCCGGGGCAGGCGACGAGGCGGATGTCGCCGCGGGGGGCGGCGCGGGCGGACGCCGCGTCCCGGTGCAGGGCGTTGCACAGGACCGGGACCGCGTCGCGGCGGAGCAGCTCGGGGCCGGGCGGACCGCCGCAGGCGGGGCACGTGGTGGTCACGGCACCGGACCCGCGGGACCCGCCGGG
>CAYLNM010000187.1:0-2995 GCA_964385045.1 uncultured Isosphaeraceae bacterium | reverse complement strand
CGCCGCAGGCGGGGCACGTGGTGGTCACGGCACCGGACCCGCGGGACCCGCCGGGATTGCCGGGCTCGCCGGGCTCGCCGGGCTCGTGGCGGAGCATGAGCGACCGACGGCGAGCGGGACGCCATCGCGGCGGCGGTCGACCGCACCGTCACGTCCGTCGCGATCCGCGTACGCGGCGTCATGGACCGGCTGCACCACCGGGTCGAGCCCGAGCCGGGCGAGGTCGCGGCGGATCTCCGGCACGTAGACCGGGTTCATGACGACGACGAGCGTGGGCCGCAGGGCCGGGAGGTCCGAAGGGGCCACGACGGCATGTCCGGTGCCGGGCATGAACTTCCCCTGCTTGCGGGGATTCACGTCCACCGCCGCCGCCACCGCGGCCGCCGCGTCCCCGAGCGTGGTCAGGAACGCCACGCCCTTGGAGCCGGCGCCCCAGATCACGGCGGTGTCGCCCGCGTCCGCGACCGCGGCGAGGGTGCGCCGCCAGCGATCGACGGCCCGGGGACCGGTGACGAGGAAGCGGTCGAGCGCCGCGTCGGAGGCGGACGGCGGCTCCTCGAGGGGACCGGGCCCGGGGGCGCCGGCCTCGAGCCCGCCGGCCGTGGCGTCACCCCGCAGGCGCCCACCGATCACGACGTACTGGTCGTCGAACTCGAGCCCGAGCTCGTCGGGCACGAGCCCCGCCGCGCGGTACAGCCGGGCGAGCGAGCCGGGCGTGAAGTACGAGCAGTGCTCGTAGTAGACGTCCCAGAACGCCCCCTCCTCCAGCACGCGGCCCACGTCGGGCACCTCGATCCAGACGTCCACGTCGCTGCGTCCGTCGAGCGAGTCCACGATGGCGGCGAGGAAGCGGCGGACGTCGGCGATGTGCTCGAGCGTGTGCCGGCAGGCGATGAAGTCGGCGGCGAGCGAGGCATGCTGCGGGCCGTACGGCTCCTGGAGGAACGTGAGGCGGTCGCCGGGCTCGAGCGGCAGGCGACCCCGGACGTAGGACGGGTCGATCCCGACGCCGGCGCAGTCGCCGGCGCGGCAGAGCTGAAGCAGGAACTCGCCCTTGCCGCAGCCGATCTCGAGCACCCGCCGGCCGCGGAGCCGGTAGCGGGCGAGGAGGCGGCGGGCGAGCTCGCCCGCGAACGCGGAGAACGTCGGCGAGCAGCCCTGCGTCTCCTCGTAGCGGGGCGAGTACTCGTGCACGCCGGGGTCGAAGATCGCGTTGAAGACGAACCCGCAGCCGGGACAGCGGGCGAGGCGAAGGTCCCGGCGCGGATAGGCGAGAGCCTCGGCGCGGGTCGCCATCAGCAGGCAGCTGTGCACCGGGATGCCGGCAACGGCGTAGAAGGCGACCGCATGGCCGCTTCCGCACGCCGGGCAGGGGGCGTCGGGCTCGGGGCGGCGGCCGAACCAGGGACGGCCGAGCCGGGGCGGGGCGACCTCGGGCGGCGTGGCCTGAGGTGGGGCGACCTGAGGCGCGGCGACTCGGCGCGCGTCGCGCCGCGCCCGGTCGCCCTCGGCGCGGGCACCCCCGGACGCGCCGCCCCGGGGCCCGGCGGTCGACGCCGCCGCTGCCGCCGCCGCCGCTGTCGACGCCGCCGCCGCCGCCGCTGCGGCCGCCGCAGTCGACGCCGCTGCGGCCCCGGCCCGCGATCGGTCGGCGGCCCCGCTCACACGACGACCGGCGTGGGCACGGGCACGATGAACCGGCCGCCGCGGCGGCGGTACTCGGCCTGCTGGGCGATGATCTCGTCCTTGAAGTTCCAGGGGAGGATCAGGACGTCGTCGGGCTGCTCGTCGAGCAGCCGTTCGGGGGCGTCGATGGGGATCCCCACGCCCGGCATCCAGCGGCCCTGCTTGTGGACGTTGCGGTCCACCACGAACGCGACGAGCTCCGGCCCGGCCCCGATCGCGTTGAGCAGGACCGCGCCCTTGGCCGCCGCCCCGTAGCCCGCGATCCGGCGGTCCTGCCCGCGGAGCTCGTCGAGCACGTCGCGGATCCGGCCTCTCAGGCGATCGACCCGGTCCGCGAAGGCGGCGAGCCAGTCGGGACGATCGATCCCGTCCGCCCGCTCCTCGGCGAGCAGCCGCTGCACCGACGAGCCGGCGATCGCGTTCGGCGAGCCGTGGGCGACGGTGAGCCGCAGCGATCCGCCGTGGATCGGGATGCGCTGCACGCCGGCGGGCACGAGGCCATGGCGCCGGAAGAGGGCGTCGAGCGCGGTCATCGACCAGTAGCTCATGTGCTCGTGGTAGATCGTGTCGAACTCGCACTGCTCGACGAGGTCGCGCAGGTACGGGAGCTCGAGCACCGCGACGCCGCCGGGCCGCAGCAGCCGGCGGAAGCCGGCGACGAGGTCGTTGGGGTCGGGCACGTGGGCGAGGACGTTGCTCGCGAGCACGACGTCGGCGCGGCCGTGCTCGGCCGCGAGCTCCGCGGCGAGCCGCGCGGTGAGGAAGTCGCAGCGGGTCGGGACGCCGATCGCCTCGGCGGCCGCGGCGGGGCCCTCGGCCGGGTCCACCCCGAGGATCGGCACGCCCGCCTCCGCGAACCAGCGGAGCCGGTAGCCGTCGTTGCTCGCGATCTCGACCACGAGGCTCGCGGGCCCGAGCTCGCGGCGCTCGATCAGCGAGCGGGCGTGCGCACGGGCGTGGGCGAGCAGGTGGTCGGAGTACGAGGAGTAGTACGGGTAGTCGTCGCGGAAGAGCGCGCCGGGATCGACGGTGTGCAGGAGCTGCACGAGCCCGCACGCCGGGCAGGCCGCGACCTCGAGCGGGAACCGAGGCTCGGGGGGGCCCGCGTCCGGCGGGGTGCGGGGCAGACGATCGGCGAGCGGCATCGCGCCGAGGTCGAGCACCGGGCGGAGGGCCCCGGCGCGGCAGCTGCGACAGGCGTCGATGCGGGTGGCCCGGGGGACGGTGACGGGGGATGCGGCGGAGTGGGCGCTCATGGGGTCGCTGCCTCGTCGGGGGTCGTGGGGGCGGCGGGGGCGGCAGGCGCGGC
>CAYLNM010000186.1:0-7777 GCA_964385045.1 uncultured Isosphaeraceae bacterium | reverse complement strand
GTCCATCCCCCGCCCGCCCGCCGCTCGACCTGGACCACCCGGCAGAAGATCATCCGGATCCTCTGGGGCCTGCTCGGACGCCCCGCGTGGGTGCTCGCCCCGGGCCTGCGGCCGACGGTGCTCCGGCTCTTCGGTGCCCGGGTCGGCCGCGGCTGCCGGTTCGCCCGCGACGTCGCGATCACCATCCCGTGGACGCTCGACGTCGGCGACGAGGTGCGGGTCGCGGATCGTGCCATCCTCTACTCGCTCGGTCCGATTCGCATCGGGGACCGGACGGTCATCGACGTGCGCGCCCACCTCTGTGCCGGGACGCACGACATGAACGACTCGCGTTTTCCCCTGCTTCGGCCCCCGATCGAGATCGGCGCGGACTGCGTGATCGGGCTGGACGCCTACGTCGGGCCCGACGTGCGGCTGGGCGACGGCGTCCTGGTGGCACCACGGGCAAGCGTCTTCCGCTCGTTCGCGGGGCCCGGCGGCCTCGCCGGCACGCCGGCCGCCCCGGTCGGGGCCGACGCGGCCGAGGCGGAGCGGGCGACGACGGTCGATTCCGGTGACGGCGGGGGGGGCGCGAGCCGGTCTGCGCCCGCCGCCCCCCCGGAGGAGAGCGCACCGTGAGCAGCCTCCGTCGTATTGCGTGGGAGCTGCTCGGCCGTCCGGCGATGCGGCTGAGCCCGCATCCGGCCTATGGCTTCCGCCGCCGCCTGCTCCGGGCGTTCGGCATGACGGTCGCGCCGACGGTGAGGATTCGGCGCTCGGTGCTGATCGACCGACCGTGGAACGTGCGGGCGGACGACCTGGCGATCGTGGGCGACGACGCGTCCATCATCGCGGCGGAACCGGTGGTGATCGGGGCGCGCTGCGTGGTGAGCCAGCTCGCGGTGCTGGCCACCGAGGTCGCCGGACGGCTCGACGGTCCGGCCCGCGGCAGCGTGACGCTGGACGACGACGCCTGGGTGGCGGCGGATGTGCTCGTGCTGCCCGGCACCACGGTCGGCCGCGGCGTGGTGGTCGGGGCGCGGGGCACGGCCGCGGGCGACCTTCCGCCGTGGCGGGTGGCGGTGGGCCGGCCCGCGGTGCCACGCGGTCACCGATCGTTCGACCGCGGAGGTGAGCCGGCGGCCGTGGCGGGCGCGCCAGCGCCGGCGGAGCAACCGACCGCGCACACCACGGCGGGGACGAGACGATGAGCCGCTCGCACGTCGCGCCCGAGGGCGATGCCGCTCATCGCCCGCCCGCCAGTCCGCACTCGCTCGGGCATCGCAGTGGCCGGGCGCTCTGGGGACTCGTCCAGGGCACGCTGTTCCGCTGGTCGCCGCGTCCGTGCCACCGCTGGCGGAACCGCCTGCTGCGGCTCTTCGGAGCGCGGCTTCACCCGACGGCCCGGGTGTATCCGCGGGCCCGGGTCTGGGCGCCGTGGAACCTCGAGATGGCCGCGTTCGCCACCATCGCCGACGACGTCGACGTCTACGCCGTCGATCGCATCCGGCTCGGCGAGCGGGCGATCGTGAGCCAGTACGCCTACCTCTGCGGGGCGACGCACGACTTCGAGCTCGAGCATCGCCCGCTGGTGCCGATGCCGATCGAGATCGGCGACCGGGCGTGGATCGCGGCCGACGTCTTCGTGGGGCCGGGCGTCACCGTCGGGGCGGGCAGCGTGGTCGGGGCCCGCAGCAGCGTCTTCGGCGATCTGCCGCCGGGGATGGTCTGCGTCGGCTCGCCGGCGCGGCCGGTGCGGCCGGTGCGGCCGGTCGGCCGGAAGGACGCCCAGGGCGCCGAGGGCGCCGAGGGCGCCGCGGGGATCGAGGCGGACGAGCCGGGCGTGGGTCCGGGCCCGGCGGCGTCCGACGGCGCGAGCGGGGGCCCGGGGCCGGGTTCCGCGGCGTCGCCCGCGGAGCCGCGCCCGTGAGCGTCTCGATCTTCATCCAGACGCTGAACGAGGAGGAGAACCTCCCGCGCTGCCTCGACTCGGTCGCGGGCTTCGACGACGTGGTGATCCTCGACTCGCTCTCGACCGACGGCACCGAGCGGATCGCCCGCGAGCGCGGCTGCCGCTGGTTCGCCCGGGCCTTCGACGGCCGCGGCCCGCACCAGAACTGGGCGATGGAGCACATCGACTTCCGTCACCCCTGGGTCTTCTACCTCGACGCCGACGAGCGCATGACCCCCGAGCTGCGGGCCGAGATCGAGGCGATCGCGGGCGACGCGGACGAGACGCGGGTGGCGTTCTACGGCGGGCGACGCAACTACTTCATGGGTCGCTGGCTCAAGCACGCGATGCCGCCCGGCACGATCATGCGGTTCTTCCGCCCGGAGCGCATCCGCTTCGAGCGGAAGGCCAACCCGATCCCGATCGTGGACGGCGAGGTCGGCTACCTCCGCGAGCACTTCCTGCACGACAACTTCAGCAAGGGCCTCCGCGAATGGCTCGAGCGGCACAACCGCTACTCGAGCTACGAGGCGGAGGAGACGGTGCGGGCGCTCGAGGACCGGCCGCTGCGCTGGCGGAATCTCCTCTCGCGCGACCGCATGACGCGGCGGTACGAGCTCAAGAACCTCTCGTTCCGGCTGCCGGGCCGCCCGCTGTGGAAGTTCCTCTGGATGTACGGCGTGCAGCGAGGCTTCCTCGACGGCCGGCCCGGGCTGACGTACTGCGTGCTGCAGGCGATCTACGAGTACCAGATCGTGGTGAAGGTGCGTGAGCTCCGCCGCGGTGGCTCGGTCGGAGGGCTGCCCGGTGAGTGAGCGGCGGCGTGGCGGGAGGGCGGCGCGGAGGATGCCGCGGCGCGATTCGTCGGCCGCGGCGCGGTCGGGCGCCCGCGCTGCGGGAACGCCGGTCGCATGAGCTGCCGGATCACGGGCCACGACGCATCGGCGCGACGCGCGGCTCGCCGGCCGGCCGAATCGGGGGCGAGGCGGCGGGCGATCCGTCCGGATGCGGTCCGGCCGCGCGAGGGCGGGACGCGGCGGTCGACCGCGTCCGCGGGGGCAGGGCTGGCCGCGGCGCTCGCGACGGCCCTCTCGAGCGGCTGCACGATCCGGGTCCCGGCCGCCGAGGGCCGCGGCGTCCCGGCCACGTGGGCGGAGGCGACGGAGACGACGATGCCGATCGACTGGCCCGACCGCGGCCCCCTGGCGCCCGAGGAGCTCGCCCGCCCCGAGGACGGCGTGGTGCTGAACCGGCATCCGTGGGTGGACCGCGAGCCGTCGCCGTGGCTCGCCACGCTCCGCGAGGAGCCGATCCGCGTCCGGTGGACGCGTCCGGCGGGGCGGGGGGTCGTACGCGCGATCGAGTCGGCCGGGCCGGATCGCTCGGCCACGGGCGGCGACCCGCCGCCCGCCGAGACCGGGGAGATCCCGCCCGACGCGGCGGATCCGGCGTCCGTGGTGCGGCTCGTCTTCGTCAGTGAGTGGACGCGGGAGACCGAGGCGTCGCTGGAGACCTTTCCCGACCCGGCCGGGCGGGCCGTGGGCTGGGGGCCGCCGGAGCGCCCGCTCGACCGGCACTGGGGGGTCCGGATGCGCTATCGCCCCGCGTCTCCCGGCACGGAGGCCCGCGGCGTGCTGGTGCACCTGCACGGACTCGGCGGGCACGGGCTCGAGCGATCCGTGCAGGCCCCGCTCCGCGAGGCGGGTTGGGGCGTCCTCGAGTGCGTCTACCCGCTCGCGAACTGGTCGCGGATCACGGTCGAGACGACCTCGGAGGCGTCGATCGACGCTGCCGCGCAGGGCCTCGCCGGCATCATCGACCAGCGCTTCGGCGAGCTGGCGATGGGGGCGGAGGCGGCGCTGGCCGCGCTCGCCGACGAGGGCGACCCGGCGGCGGCTGCCGGGCCGGTCGTGGTGGCCGCGTTCAGTGCCGGCGGCAACGCGGCGCCGGCGGTGATCGCCCGGCTGGGCGAGCGGGTGCGGGCGGCGGCGATCGTCGTCGCCGGGGCCGACCTGATGCGGATCACGGTCGCGAGCGGGCTCGGCGACACCGGTCTCGACGCCGAGCGCAACGGGCGACGGATCGATCGGCGATCGATCCGCGACACGGTGCGGCAGGAGCTGTCCGAGCGGTACCTCGACCGCGTGCAGCTCGACGGCTGGGTCCTCGGACCGAGGCTGGAGCCGGTCCCGACCCTCCTCGTGCTCGGACGCTTCGACGCGGTGGTGCCGACCGCGACCGGTCGGCTGCTCCGCGCGCGACTGGGCGAGCCGGAGACCTGGTGGGTGCTCGGCGGCCATGTCGGCACGTACGTCTCGCTGACCTGGAACGGCGGCCGGATCGGCCGGTGGCTGCGGCGACACGGCGCGGCGGACGAGGGCTGAGGCGATCGCCGGCGGGGCCGCCGGTCGTGCGCGGGTCGGTTCGTGCCGGGTCGGTCGGTGCCGGGAAGATCGTGGCCGGGCGGCTCGGCGCGAGGCCGTCCGCCGGGGACGCCCGGGTTGGCTGTCGGGCCGGCTGTCGGGTTGGCTGTCGGGCCGGCCATCGGGCCGGCCATCGGGCTGGCTGCCGGGCGGGCCACCGAACCGGCCACCGAAGGACACACCGAATCGGCCGCTCGGCGGGGCGCCCGACGGACGGCCGGAGGGGGGCGGGGGGGAAAGTCGCCCGCTACGATCCGCCGGTGCACCTCTCGACCTACATCGTGGATGCGTTCAGTGACGGCCCCTTCACCGGCAACCCGGCGGCGGTGGTGCCGCTGGACGCCTGGCTGCCCGACGAGCTCATGCGCTCGATCGCGGCCCAGAACGCGCTGTCCGAGACCGCCTTCGTCGGGCCGGCCGCGGACGTGGTGCCGCTCGTCGCGGCCGCGGCCGCGGCCGACGCCGATCCGACCGCCGTCGATCACGGCCTCCGCTGGTTCACGCCCGGCGGCGAGGTGGACCTCTGCGGTCACGCCACGATGGCCGCCGGACACGTGGCGTTCCACCACCGGCTTCATGCCGGAGGCACCGTGCGGTTCCTGACGCGGGCCGGGCGACTCGCCGTCCGGCTCGCGAGCGGCCGCCGGCTGGCGATCGACCTGCCGGCCCGCCCCCCGCGTCCCGTCGAGCCGCCGGCCGGACTCGCCGAGGCGCTCGGCGCGGAGCCGGTCGAGGTGCACGCCGCGCGAGACCTCCTCGTGGTGCTCGACGCGCCCCAGCGGGTTCGCGACCTCGCCCCGGACCTCGCGCGGCTCGCCGCCCTCGACGTCTTCGCGGTCGTCGTGACCGCCGCGGGCGACCCGGGCCCGAGCCCGGACGCCGCGGAGTCCGGCGAGGCCGACCGGCCCGCGCCGACGCCCGCCGACTTCGTGAGCCGCTTCTTCGCGCCCGGCGAAGGCGTCCCCGAGGACCCGGTCACGGGCTCGGCCCACTGCTCGCTGGTGCCGTTCTGGGCCGATCGACTCGGCCGGGAGGCGCTGCTCGCCCGCCAGCTCTCCGCCCGCGGCGGCCGTCTGGCGTGCCGGCGGGACGGCGACCGCGTCCACCTCGAGGGCGGAGCCCGGACCTATCTCGAGGGCATGGTGACGGTGCCCGGCCCGCCCGCGGCCGATCGGGGCGACGACGCCCGTGCCGCGCGGCGGCGGGCGCGGACCGATCGCGCGGTCCGGCACGCGCGCGGCGACGCCGACGAACGGCTCCGGGCGCACGCCGAGCAGGCCGCCGTCGACTCGTGAGCCCGCCCGCGGAGGCTGGCGCGGCGTCGGACCCGCGCGGGGCTCGGCGGGCGGCCCGTGCCCTGGCACGTCGGGAGGCGATGCGCGCCGCGGCCGCCTGGGGGCAGCTGGCCTGGGCCCCGGGGGCGATCGGGCTCGTCGCGGTCACCGCGGCCGGCGTGGTCGCGGGCGGTCCCGGCCACCGCGGCATGCCCATGGCGTGGACGCCGCTCGTCGCGGTCTTCACCGGCGCGGTCGCGATCGGCGTCGTCGTCGCCGCGGTGGCGACGCTGGTCCGGGTGCTCGCCGCCGCCTCGGTCCGGCGGCTCGCCGGGCGTCCGGCCGCGGCCCGCGTCCTCGCGGAGGCCGCCGCGCGGCCGCTTGCGACGGGCGAGCGGATCGGTCGCCGGCGGGTCGTGGGCCTCGCCCCGCTCACCGTCGCCCCCGCGACGCCGGCGCCGCTCCGGGTCGCGGGTCGCCTGGTCGCGGGCGCGGCGGGACTCGTCCTCCTGGTCGCGGCCGCAGGGGCGGTCCCGGCCGTCGCCGGCGCCCGCGGCGGCGGACTCGACCTCGCGGTGACCGCGGTCGCGGGGGCGGCGCTGCTCGCACTCGCCTCGCGCCGGGGGCCCCGGCGGTGGACGGCGGACGAGCTGGCCGCCCGCCACTGCGGCGGGGCAGCCGACGTGCGGGTGATCCGGCGCGGCGCGCCGCCCGGTCGGCGGCGACTCGTCGTGGCGGTGGCCGGGGCCGGGGCCGGGACGGGGGCCGGGGGCCGGCGCCGGTGGCACACGCTCGTCGATCTGCCCGGCTGGCCCGCGTCCGCCGTCCTGCGGGAGCGGCTCGCCTCGTGTCTGCCGCCGCCGGTGGGCTCCGGGATCCGAGGGCCGTCGGGCGGGATCGCGGGCGATCCGCCGCTGCCCACGCCGCCGGTGATGTCGACGGGGGCGGCGACCGGAACGGCGACCGGGACCGGGACGGCGATCACGACGGCGGGGCGGCCCGTCCCTCCGATCGACGGTCAGCCGGCGACCGCCTCGCCCTCGGCGAGCAGCGCGGCGAGCACCGACTCCGGGTCCGTGCGCGGCTCGTAGCCGAGGGCCCGCCGCGCCGAGCCGATGTCCGCCCCGGAGTGCGGAACGTCGCCCGCCCGCGGGGCCTCGAACCGCGGCTCCACCGCGCGCCCGGCGGCGTCCGCGAGCAGGCCGACGACGTCGAGCAGCGAGCGACGCACGCCGGTGCCCACGTTGTGCACCTCGCCCCGCGGCGGCTCCGGCCGGGCCGCGGCGAGCAGGATCGCCCGGGCCACGTCGTGCACGGGCACGAAGTCGCGGGTCTGCGAGCCGTCGCCGAAGACGGTCGGGGAGCGCCCGGCCCGCACCGCGGAGGCGAAGGCGGCGATCGCCGCGGCGTACGGCGAGGCGGGATCCTGCCGCGGCCCGAAGACGTTGAAGAATCGCAGGCTCGCGGTCGCGAGCTCGTCGTAGCACCGGCCGTAGGCGGTCACGAACGCCTCGCCCGCCGCCTTCGAGGCCGCGTACGGGCTCACGCACGCGACCGGGTCGACCTCCCGGCTCGGAAGGCTCGGGGCCGGGCCGTACACGGCGGAGGAGCTCGCGAACACCAGGCGTCCCGCGCCCGCCGCCCGCGCCGCCTCCAGCGCCCGCACCGTCCCGACCACGTTCACCTCGTGGCAGCGCTCCGGCTCGGCGACGCTCTGCGGCACCGAGACCATCGCCGCGAGGTGGACGACGACATCGACGCCCTCGCACGCGGCCCGCAGCGCGTCCGCGTCGAGGATCGAGCCCTCGACGAGCTCCACCGCGGCGAGCGCCGGCGCGGCGAGGTTCGATCGCCGTCCGGTCGAGAAGTCGTCGAGGGCCCGGACCCGGGCACCGTGCCGCAGCGCGTGCTCGGCCACGTGGGAGCCGATGAAGCCGCCCCCGCCCGTCACGAGGATCCGGCGTCCCGCGAGGCGTGGCAGCCAGGCCGCGTCCGCGTCCTCGGGTGGGGCGGGGTAGGCTGTCGATCGATCGGACATGGCCGGCAGCGTACCGCCCCGCCGCGCCGCGCCGCCGCCCCGTCGCCGCCGCGCCGCCGCCGTACCGCCACGCCGTCCCGTCGCCCCGCCGTCGCCCCGCCGCCGTCCCGCC
>CAYLNM010000185.1:0-8007 GCA_964385045.1 uncultured Isosphaeraceae bacterium | reverse complement strand
AACGATCGGGCCTCATGCTGGCCGCCGCGTCGTTCGCGTTCGAGACCGCCCCGCCCTACATGCTCCTGACCCTCGTGGTCCTGGCGTGGGCGCTGCCGATCCCGTGCGCGATCGCCGGCTGGTGGGTGCTCCGCGACCTGCCGCGGGCCCGCCGCCGCTACCGCTCGCAGGCGCTGGCGATCGTGGCCGCCTACCTGGCGGTGGTCGCCTCCGGCGCGGTGGTCGCCCTGACCGCGGGCCGCGACGGGCCGGCGCTCGGCGTCGGCTCCTGCTGCCTCACCGTCGCGGGCCCGCTGGTGGGAATGATCCTGCTCATCCAGCCCTCGGCCCTGCGGGCGGGCAACGGCGACGTCGGCCGCCCCGAGCCGCCCGCCCGGCGAGCCCCGGCCGCCATGCCGCCAGACGCGTCCGCCGGCTCTGCACCGGACGCCGACGACGCGCCCGGCGCCCCGCCGCGGGCTCCGTAGGTCACGAGCTGAAGGTCAGTAGCTGATCACCCCGGCCCCGCCGGCGATCATCCCCGCGATCTCGCCCGCGGTGCCCGGCCGCGCGCCGTCCACCAGCTCCTCGAGATCGACGTCGCACACCCCGGCGCACCCGCGGGCCACCACGACCTCGACCCCCTGCTCGATCAGGGCCTCGAGCTGGGCCCGCAGCGACGGCTTGCCCGGCAGGCCCGCCATCAGCGGCGTCCGGGCGTCGGCGAGCCGCGGGGCGTCGACGTTGAGGAACAGCACCACGTCACGGCCCTGGCCCCGGGCCGCCAGGGCCAGCGTGAGCGCCTGGTCGCAGCGGTGCACCTCGGCGGGACCGGCGGCGAGATTCACCACCAGCGGCCGGCTCACGGCGGCGGGCTCCACGGCCGCCGCCGGGCCGCGGGTCTCGGTGCGGGTCCCCGTCTCGTGCTTCGACACCGCGATGCAGCCGGAAAGCGTGGCGGCGGCGGCGACGGCGGCGAGGACCGCCGGGACGAGCCGGACGGACGGACGGGTGCGGCGGACGGACATCGTGGTCATCGTGGTCATCGCGGTCATCGTGGACTCCACGGGGGGATGGCGAATCGAGTGCCCCGGAACGACCCGGCGGAGCGGGACGCGGTCGGCCGCCGCGGCGCAACGCGGCCCACGTACCCCGCCCCGCGACGACCGGCCGTCAGGCGGACGGGTGCCCCGCCCGCGCCCGCGCATCGAGCTCGGCCTGGGCCGCCACCAGCCGCGCGACCGGCACGCGGTACGGCGAGCAGCTCACGTAGTCGAGCCCGATGTCGTGGAAGAAGCGGATCGACGCGGGATCGCCGCCGTGCTCGCCGCAGATCCCGAGCTTGAGCGTCGGGTGGGCGGTGCGGCCGCGCTCGCAGGCGGTGGCCACGAGCTCGCCCACGCCGTCCCGGTCGATCGACTGGAACGGGTCGCGGTCGAGGATCCCCTGCTCGAGGTAGTCGGGCAGGAAGCCGTTCACGTCGTCGCGGCTGTAGCCGAAGGTCATCTGCGTCAGGTCGTTGGTGCCGAAGCTGAAGAAGTCCGCGACCTCGGCGATGCCGGCCGCGGCGAGGGCCGCCCGCGGGATCTCGATCATCGTCCCGACCGGGATCTCGAGCTTGCCGGTGTAGCCGGCCGATCGCCGCGTCTCGTCGATCACCTCGAGCGTGCGCTCGCGCAGGATCGCGAGCTCGGCCCGGGTCCCCACGAGCGGCACCATGATCTCGGGACGGGCGTCGATCCGCTTCTTGCGGCAGTGGATCGCCGCCTGCACGATCGCGGTGACCTGCATCTCGAGGATCGCGGGATACGTGACCGCGAGCCGGCAGCCGCGGTGCCCGAGCATCGGATTCGACTCGTGGAGGGCGTGCACGCGGTGCCGCACCTGCCGCAGCGACTGGCCGGTCTCGGCCGCGAGCTGCTTCTGGGTCGCGGTGTCGTGCGGCAGGAACTCGTGCAGCGGCGGATCGAGCAGCCGCACCGTGACCGGGAAGCCCTTCATCGCGGTGAAGATCCCGATGAAGTCCTTCCGCTGCAGCGGCAGCAGCCGGCGCAGGGCCTTCTCCCGCGACGCGTCGTCGTGGGCGAGGATCATCTGCCGCATCGGCCCGATGCGGCGCTCGTCGAAGAACATGTGCTCGGTGCGGCAGAGCCCGATCCCCTGGGCCCCGAACTCGCGGGCCCGCCGGGCGTCGGCCGGCGTGTCGGCGTTGGTCCGCACGCCCAGCCGCCGGAACTCGTCGGCCCACTTCATGACGGTGGCGAAGTCGCCGCCGACCTTCGGCATCTGCCGCTCGAGGGCCCCGAGCATGACCTGACCGGTGGACCCGTCGATCGAGATCACGTCGCCGGTGCGGACGACGTGGCCGTCGACCGTGAATCGTCGCCGCCGCTCGTCGATCTCCAGCGTCCCGGCCCCGGCCACGCAGCACTTGCCCCAGCCGCGGGCGACCACCGCGGCGTGGCTGGTCATGCCGCCGGTCGAGGTCAGGATGCCGGCGGCGCGGTGCATGCCCTCGACGTCCTCGGGGCTGGTCTCGACCCGCACCAGGATGACGTCGTCGCCCGCCGCCGCCCGCTCGGCCGCCTCCTCGGCGGAGAACACCGGCGTCCCGACCGCGGCCCCCGGCGAGGCGGGCAGCCCGGTGGCGAGCAGCGTCGCGTCCCGCCGGGCCGCGGGCGGGAAGCTCGGCAGCAGCAGCTGCGTGAGGTCCTCGCCCGGGATCCGCCGGATCGCCTCCTCCTTGGTGATCCGCTTCTCCTTGACGAGATCGACCGCGATCTTGACCGCCGCGTGGCCGGTCCGCTTGCCGGTGCGGGTCTGCAGCATGTACAGCCGGCCGGACTCGACCGTGAACTCGATGTCCTGCACGTCGCGGTAGTGCTTCTCGAGCCGGTCCTTGATGTCGACGAGCTCGCCGTAGACGCGGCGATCCCACTTCCTCATCTCGGCGATCGGACGCGGGGTCCGGATGCCCGCCACCACGTCCTCGCCCTGGGCGTTGACGAGGAACTCGCCGTAGAAGCGGTTGGCCCCCGTCGCGGGGTCGCGGGTGAACGCGACCCCGGTCGCGCTGTCGTCGCCGCGGTTGCCGAAGACCATCGCCTGCACGTTCACCGCGGTGCCGACGAGGCCGGTGATCTCGTTGATGCGGCGGTAGGCGATCGCCCGCGGCGCGTTCCACGACCGGAACACCGCCTCGATCGCGAGCTCGAGCTGGCGGTACGGATCCTGCGGGAACGCCGCCGTGACGTGCTTGCGGTAGACCTTCTGGTACGCGGCGACGAGGTCGCGCAGCCCCTCGACCGAGACCTCGGTGTCGAGCTCGACGCCCTCGCGCTTCTTGATGCGGGCGAAGGCCTGCTCGAAGTGCTTGTGCTCGACGCCCATCACCACGTTGCCGAACATGTTGATCAGCCGGCGGTAGGCGTCGAGGGCGAAGCGCTCGTTGCCGGTGACGGCGCCGAGGCCGTCGACCCCGTCGTCGGTGAGGCCGAGGTTGAGGACGGTGTCCATCATGCCCGGCATGCTCACCGCCGCCCCCGAGCGCACCGAGACGAGCAGTGGGTCGCCCGCCGCCCCGAAGTGCTTGCCCGTCTCCTCCTCGAGCAGGTGCACGTGCGTGCGCACCTCGTCCATGAGGCCGGTGGGCAGCCGCTGCCCGCCCTCGTCGAAGGCGGCGCACACCTCGGTGGTGATCGTGAACCCGGGCGGCACGGGCAGACCGATCGCGCTCATCTCGGCGAGGTTCGCGCCCTTGCCGCCGAGCAGCTCCTTCTGCGTGCCGTCGCCGTCGGTGCGGAGGCGGCCGAAGTGCGAGGTCATCCGCACGCCGGCGGGCACCGAGACGCCCCGCCCGCCGGACCGCCCGCCGCCCCGGCGGCCGGCGGAGGACGCGGTGCCGTCGCGGGTCGTCGCCTTCGACCGGGAGCGACCGGAGCTCGCTCCGCTGCGGGCACGACGGGTTCGACCGGATGCGGCGGCTCGGCTCATGGGCGCTCCTTCCCGGGGAACGGGCGAGGGACCCGCGCGGACGCTCGGCGCCGATCGGCTTCCCTCCCCTGACTCGGGTGGCGATTGTACGGCGTCGCCCGTGCGATCGGGCCCCAGCGGGAGGTCCGTCACGGCCGGCCGCGCGGACCGTCCGCGGGCCGTCCGCGGACTGCTTGCCGCGACCGGGCGCTCCTCGCTCGGAGGCTCGGACGTGCGGCGGCCCGCACGGCGAGTCGCGTGGCGAGCGGGCCGCCGCCGCCCGCGTACGATCGGGAGCATGCTGCCGACCCGCGAGCCCATCGAGCTGCTCCGGCCGCCGTCACCGACCGAGGTGATCGCGCGGTGGCCGGCGGATCGTCCGCTCACGGCGCTCGTGACCGCGGAGCCGCCGCCGCCGTCCGCCGCGCACGCCGGGGTGGACGCGGACGCGGGTCCGGACGGCGCCGCGCACCGAGGCTGGTCGCTGCTCGCCGAGCCCGCGGCGTGGCGCATCGTCCCGCGCGGCGCCCTCGGCAGCGGCGCCGCCGCGGTGGACGCGCTGCGGGATCAGCTCCGGCCGCCGGCCGGTGCGGCGGGCCGCGCCCACGGTCCCGGCGGCTGGATCGCCTGCCTCGCGTACGAGCTCGGCCGGTCCCTCGAGCCCGCGGCCCGGGCCCCGGCCGCCCCGCTCGTGGCGGACGCGTCGACGGGCCCCGCGCCCGGCATCGGACCCGCCGCCGGACCCGCCGCCGGACCCGCGCCCCGCCCCGCGGCCTCCGTCGACGACCGCCACTGGCCGGACCTCGCGCTCGCCCGCGTGGACGCGGGCCTCCTGCACGAGCGGGCCACCGGGCGGTGGTGGCGATTCGGCCCCGACTCCGGCCGCGCCGCGGCGGAGACCGCACTGGCCGCGGCCGCCGCGGCCGGCGACGTCCGCCTGCCCCGGTCCCGCACCGGCGCCCGCGCTCCGCGGCGCTCGCTTGACGCCGCGGCCCACGAAGACGCGGTCGCGCGGGCCCGGGAGGCGATCGCCTCGGGCGAGATCTTCCAGGCCAACGTGACGACGCGGCTCTCGGTGGACTTCGCCGGGTCGCTCCGCCACCTCGCGCTCGCCGCGTTCGCCGTTGCCCGGCCGCGCTACGGCGCGCTGCTCGAGATGCCCGCCGGCCGCGGCGTGGTCTCGGTGAGTCCCGAGCTGTTCCTCGAGCTCGACCCCGCGGCGGCGCCGGACCGCGGGGTGCGATCGCGGCCGATCAAGGGCACGCGGGCGGTACGCAGCCCGGGCGGCGCGGGCGGCGCGAGCGGCGACGGCGGCGACCCGGGCGGCGCCCGCCGGCTCCTCGCGTCGGCCAAGGACGCGGCCGAGCTGGCGATGATCATCGACCTCATGCGCAACGACCTCGGCCGCGTGGCCGTGCGCGGGGGCGTGCGCGTCTCCCGGCCGCGACACGTCGAGACGCACCCCACCGTCCACCACGCGCTGGCCGAGGTCACGGCCCGGGTGCCGGCGTCGCTGGACGCCGCGTCGCTGCTCGCCGCGACGTTCCCGCCGGGCTCGATCACCGGCGCGCCGAAGATCCGCGCCATGCAGGTCATCGATCGCCTCGAGCCGGTGCGGCGCGGTGCCTACTGCGGGTCGGTCGGATGGATCGGGGACGATGGGTCGATGCGGCTCAACGTCGCGATCCGCACGATGTCGGTGGTTCCGCGGAGGGACGGCGGCGCGGGCTCGACCCCGGCCGCGGACCGGCGGGCCGACCACCGCGAGGGCACGCTGGACTACGGGGCCGGCGGCGGCATCGTCGCCGACTCCGAGCCCGTCGCCGAACGACGGGAGGCCGAGCTCAAGGCCGAGGTCTTCCGGCGGACGCTGCGCACGCTGGCGACGCACGAGGGCCCGCGCGCGGACGACGTGCCGAACCCCGCGTCCACGCCCGCCCCCGGACCGGCGACCGCGGCCGCCCGGGCGCTGCCCCGCCGCTGAGCCGGTTCGGGGCGACCGATCACGAACGCCACGGCGGCCCCGGCCCCATCGGCCGCATCGGCCCCGGCGGGCCGGCGACCGCACGGGGCGGCCGGCCCCGGGCTCAGGCCGCCTCGGCCGCTCCCTCGCCGGACTCGTCGGTCATGCCCAGCTCGGAGCGCCGCTGCAGCTGGAAGCGCTGCTGCTGCACCACGAACCGGCAGATCTCGTCCACCACGAGCTTCTGGTGCTCGGGATTCTGGCTGAAGTCGAACGACAGTCCGCCGTAGACCGACTGGTCGTTCTGCATGTGGGTGTGGACGAGCTTGGCGGTGGCGAGGATCGGGACCGACAGGGCTCCGGGCATGTCGAGTCGCAGCCAGAAGACGCGGTGACGGTTGACGATCTGGGCATGCTCCGGCGGGATGCGGATCCCGATGCCGCCGCCGCCGACGTTGAGGAGCGTGCCGTCGAAGGGCGGGCCGACGTCGGGACGCACCGCGGGATCGTTCAGGTCCGGGAGCACCGGCGTCTCGCCCCGCTGCACCGCGGCGCTGGCCTCGGCCATCAGCCGCTCGGCGACGACGGTGCTGCGAGGATCGTTCAGCGGCCACAGCTCGACCGCGGGCAGGTCCAGCCCGGCCACCGCCAGGCGGTAGTAGTCGCGCCGCTGGGTCCGCGTCACGCGCGCCGGCATCCGCAGCCGGTACGCCCGCACGGTGCGGTGGGCGTTCAGTGCGGCCTCCGTGCGGCCGAGGTTCTCGGTCCGGAAGGTCCAGCGGTTCTGGCCGATGCTCATGATGCCCACGAGCTCGACGCCGTCGCGCAGCCGGATGGGCGTGCCCATCGTCGCCGGCTCCTCGACCACCAGCTCCTCGCGGTCGAGGCCCAGCAGGTTGACCCGCCAGACGAGCTGGCGCGACGGGCCGTCCTCGTCGTCGCGGGCGATCGCGATGTCGATCGACCCGCCCCGTGCGTGGATCTCCTCGAGGCAGTCGCGCCACCGGAGGGTCCTCGATCGCTTGGCCGGCATGTCTCGGGCTCCTTCGTCCCCATCCCCGCGCCCGGTCCGACGAGGCCGCGCGCCCTCGGTCCGCCGCGGGGGCGGGGCCGGGCTTCACCTCGAGGATCGGAATCGGCGCACGTCGCGCTCAGGGCGACGCCGTGGGCACGGGCCGGACCTGCGGTTCCCCCCCCGCATGACCAGCAGCGCTTCGCGCGGCGCCGGCTCGAAGTCCGGGAACCCCGCGATCCGGGCCGCGAGCCGCAGTCCGCCGTCGGTCCACAGCCGGCATCGGCGGTCCCCGGGGCCCGGCTCGGCCCGCTCGGGGTCCACCGCGGTCCCCTCGCGGACGGCGAACACCGCGTCCCGCGGCGCCCAGGTCATCTGGGCCTGACCGTCGTCCGACAGTCCCGCCGGCCAGTCGCCGCCGGCCACGAGCGGCCACAGCATGCCGGGCAGGTCGTCGAGGAGGAGCGCGCCGCCGGGCGCGAGGCGAGCACGGGCCCCGGCGAGGCACGCCACCGCCTCGTCGATGTCGGTCAGGAGCATGAAGGTGTGCCCGAGGCAGAGGACGAGGTCGAAGGGTCCCGGTGGCCACGTGGCGGGATCCCGCAGATCGCCGGGCACCAGGGCCGCGGTCCCGGCTCCCGCCGCGGCCGCTCCGGCGGTTCCGCCCCCGGGGCCAGCCGTGGGCCCAGCCGCGGACCCAGCCCCGGATCGCGCCGCGGCCCCGGCCGGGCGCGCACCGAGCCCGGCCGCCTCGAGCCGCCGGCGACACGCCTCGAGGGCCGCCGGATCCGCGTCGAGGCCGGTGACGAGGTGCCCGTCGCCCGTGAGCGGCACGAGCGTGCGGCCGCCGCCGCATCCGAGATCCAGGATCCGGCGCGGACCCGCCGCGAGACGGCGGCGGAGCCCCGCGAGCTGCGCCGCGTGCTCCTCGGGGTCGAGGGGGGCGTCGCGATCCGGATCGTGGCCGGGATCGTCGGCCGAGCCGGAGCGGTCCACGCCATCGGCGCCGCTCACGCGCCCGATCCCGCCGGGGCGCCGCGGCCGCCCTCGCCGTCGTCGTGGCCGGCGCCGCCGGCGGCCC
>CAYLNM010000184.1:0-8041 GCA_964385045.1 uncultured Isosphaeraceae bacterium | reverse complement strand
GGGGGGCCGGGGACCCGGGGAGCCGGGGGCCGGGGGGCCGGGGACCCGGGGACCCGGGGACCCGGGGGGCCGGGGGGCTCGCGGCGGAGTGCGAGGGGCCGGGAGGGCCCGGGGTGCCGGGGCGGACTCGGGCGGGAGCGGGGACCGGACCGCCGGCCGGCGGCCGCGGGCGGCGCCCGGACCATCGGAGTCGGGCGCGTCCGTCCGCCGGGTCCCGGCGGGCTCAGCCGGCCTCGGCCCGCGGGTGGGCGTCGTCGTAGGCCTCGCGCATCCGCGACGTCGAGAGGTGCGTGTACACCTGCGTGGTCGAGAGCGACTGGTGGCCGAGCAGCTCCTGCACCGAGCGGAGGTCCGCGCCGTTGTCCAGCAGGTGGGTGGCGAAGGAGTGCCGCAGGGTGTGGGGGCTGATGTCGGGGTCGAGGCCGACCTTCTCGAGGTACTTGCTCACCTTGCGGCGGACCGATCGGGTCGAGAGCCGGCCGCCGTGCTTGTTGATGAACAGCGGGGCCTCGCCCGCGTCGCCGTCCACGCGGCCGCGGGGATCGGCGGCGAGCATGTCGAGGTAGTGGCTGATCGCGGCGAGAGCGTGGGTGCCGAGGGGCACGAGCCGCTCGCGGCGACCCTTGCCGCGGACGATCATCGCCCGCTCGTCCACGTCCACGTCGCCGCGGTCGATGCCGACGAGCTCGCTCACGCGGATGCCGGTCGAGTAGAGGGTCTCGAGGATCGCCCGGTCGCGGGCGCCGAGGAGGTCGGCGGGGTCGGGGGCCGAGAGCAGCCGCTCGACCTGCTCGACGTCGATGGCCTTTGGGAGCCGCTTGTTCTGCCGCGGGGTGCGGATGAGCAGCATCGGGTTCTCGCTCACGTGGCGGCTCTTCTCCAGCCAGCGGTAGAAGCTCCGCAGGGTCGCGATCTTGCGGGCGAGCGTCGCGGCGGAGTAGTTGTGCTCGTCGAGCTTGGCGAGAAAGCCGCGGATGATCGTGGTGTCGGCCTCGAGCATCGACTTGGTGACGGACTTCGGCAGGACCGCGCCGGCCTTCTCGTCGGTGCCGGCGTCCACGGGGTTGCGGCGGCGGAGCTCGAACGCCGCCGCCTCGTGCTCGAGGTCGAGCTCGATGCCGAGCGTCTCGGCGAGGTGCTCCACGTACTGGCGGAGGTCCACGCCGTAGCAGCGGGCGGTGTAGGGGCTGAAGTGCCGATCGTCGAGCAGGTAGCTCAGGAAGGCCTCCACGATCGCCGGCTTGTCCGTCTTCTGGGTGCTCATGGGTCTGTCGGGGTCCCGCGGGGGATCGGCGGCCGGGCTCGATCCCGTCCGGCGAGGAGGTGGAGGTCAGGACGCCGGCCGGGCGTCGCGAAAGATCGTCACGGTCGTCCCGGCCACGCGGACCGGCTTGGGCTCGACGAGGACGCCGGGCAGGGCGGTCCAGGCCACGTGGCGCCGAAGGGCCGCGCCCGCCTCGCGCGGCAGGCGTCCCTCCGCGACCGCCTCGGCGATCGCCCCGGCGGCGGCGGCGCGGTCGCCGGGCTCGAAGCGGAAGCTCCAGCGCTCGCGGCCGTCGTCGGCGACGACGCGGTAGCGGCTGGGCGGGCACGGGGCGACGGGGTCGGCCATCTTCGCTCTCGTCTTCGGATGTCGGGTCACAGGCCGGCGAGCCGCAGGCGTTCGCGACCGAGGAGCGAGCCGAGCATGCGCCACGCCGCGAAGCGGGCGTAGCGGTCCATGCTCACGTGGTAGATGTCGCGCCGGAAGCCGTCGTCCGGGACGTGTCTCGCATCGGCATACTCCCGGACCCACTTGAGGACCCGGTGGTCGGCCGCATCGAACACGCGGGAGGCCGCGGCGACCGGACCGGGCGGTCCGACGGTGCCGAGGTTCGTCCCGTCGTCGCTCGGGCTGGTGGTGATCGCCCACGGGTCCACGTGGTGGCTCGAGGCCGACTCGCGGACGTGCAGCTCGAGGGCGAGGCCGAGCGTCATCGGCCGGTACGGATTCCACGCGGTGATCGTGCCCACCACGAGGCCGTCGGCCCCGAGGGCCCGCATGAGCCGCTGGGCGTCGTAGGCGCTGGTGATGCGCGGCAGCTCCTCGGCCCGCATCGCGACGATCACGCGGTCGACCGGGATCGCGTCCACGCCGTCGATCGCGTCGACCTCGGCCTGCACCGCGTCGGCGATGCGGAGGGGGTCCGCGACCGAGGTGCCGGACTCGTTGAGCAGGGGGACGACGGCCCAGCGCACCGGCTGCTCGTACGGCGCCGCGTGCAGGACCGGCGTGCCGAGCCGCTCCTCGGTCGCGCAGCCGCTGCCGGTGGCGAGGGCGAGCGCGGTGGCGGCGCCGGCGGCGATGGCGGCGGCGGCGCGGCGACCGTGCCCGCGGCGCGCCGCATGGATCGTCCGGCGATGCGTCACCGCCCGCGTCCCGCGTCGGCACCGGCCTCGGCGTCGGCCGGATCCACGCCGGTGAGCCGCTCGGACGCGCCGCCGGTGAGGGTGGACGGGTCGCGCAGGGCCCAGATGTTGTCCGTGCCGTCGCGATCGCTGGTGAAGAAGATCGTGCCGTCGCGCGACCACGAGGGCTGCATGTTGAACGCGCCGCCGAGGGTCAGCTGCCGCCGCTCGCGGCCGTCGATGCCGATCACCCACACATCGCCGAGCCGGGGCCTGGTGCCGCCGAGCTCCTGCTCCGGCACCGCGACGAACGCGATGCGGGTGCCGTCGGGCGACCAGGTGGGGTGCATGCAGGCGTAGTTGGCGGCGGAGGCGATCTCGGTCGGGGCCGAGGCCTCGCCGTCGATCAGGTCGATCGTCCACACGCCGTAGAAGCGGGCGCCGCGGGCCCGGGCCTGCTGGAAGACGATCGACGGGCGGGCCGGGTCGGGGTTCCACTCGGGGAACATGCCGTAGTGCAGCAGCGTCTCGCGGCCGGTGTCGCGGTCGACCATCCAGATCTCCCAGCGGTCGGTGCGCGAGTTGAGGCGGCAGTACGCCACCCGCCGGCCGTCGGGGGAGAACGTGGGATGCAGCGCATCGTCCTCGTGGTGCGTGAGCCGCGTGGGCGGGCCGCCCGCGGTGGGCACCACGTAGATGTCGAAGGTGCCCTCGCGGTTGGACGCGAAGGCGATCTCGCTCGCGTCGGGGCTGAAGGTCGGCATCCAGTCGCGGGCCGCGTCGTGCGTGATGCGGGTGATCGTCGAGCCCTCGACGCGGCGGACGTAGATGTCCGGGGCCGAGCCGTGCTGGTCGGAGGCGAAGACGAGCATGCGGCCGTCGCGGCTCACGTCGGGCGAGATCGTGAAGCCGACGGTCGAGTCGGTGACCTGCGTGAGCGTGGCGCTGCCGTCGAACCGCTCGCGGCCGAGCGGCGGGCCGTCGTAGACGCGCCCCCACAGGCCCGCGACCTGATCGAAGGAGTCGTTGCCGGGGGCGGGCGGGTCGCCGGCGGCGTCGCGGGCGTCCTCGGGGTCGAGGGGCCAGGTCCGCTGCTCGGGGAAGCGCGGGGGCTCGGCCGCGGCGCGGCGGTCGAGGTCGGGCCACGACGCCTCGGGCACGGCGGGGGTGCGGGTGCTCGCGCCGGGGCGGGCCGGGTCGCCGTCCGTTCGCGTGCCGCCTGGGTCGGACGCGTCGGCGCTGTCGGCCGGACCGCCGATCGCGAGCGGTCCGCCCCGGTGCTGGACGACCGGACCGTCTCCGAGGCTGCACCCGCCGAGCGGCAGGGCCGCGAGGGCGAGCGGAGCGGCGAGGGCGGCCACGGCCACGGGGCGGCGTCCGGCGAGCCGGTCCGCGGCGGGGCGGCCGGCCGGGCGGCCGGCGGGGCAGGGGCTCACCGAGCGGTGGCGACGATGGAGGAGTGTCTGGCTCACGCGGTCAAGGTCGTCCCGCCGGGCCGCGGCGACGCACAGACGCGACGCCGGGACCGGGTCCGCGACTTATCGGACACCGGGCCGTCCGGACTTGAACCCCGTCCCGGGGCGGGCGACGGGGCGGACCTTCGGCCGACGACAGGGGTTCCCGCGGCCAACGCCCCGGACCGCGTCCGCATCGAGCGGCGTCCGCCGGGGCGAGCCGCCGGCCGGAGGGGGGGGCCGCCGGCATCGTCGGCAGCGGGGCGGGCCGGTCGGGCGGGGTCTATACTGCCCGACTTGCCTCGACGCGGGTCGTGCGGGGCAAGGGGGGCGAGGGGGGAAGGCGCCGAGGCACATGCAGTTCGACCGCTTCCCCGACCGAGAGACCGACCGCGTAGCTCAGTTGGCAGAGCAGCCGGCTTTTAACCGGCAGGTCCTGGGTTCGAGTCCCAGCGCGGTCACGTGCCGGGCCGGGGCCCGGGATCCGGACCGTGACCCGGATGCGGGGCCGCGGGGGCGGCGGCGGGGGGGTGAGGCCCGGCAAGGCCTCTCGCGGCAGGCCGTGGGCGGTCCGGCGGCGACGCGGGGGACGACCTGGGCGAGGAGGCCGGCCGGCGGCCGGCGAGCCATCGAGGGCCGAGGAGGGCCAACCGCGGGTCCATGCTGATCCTGCACGCCAACTGGTCTCCGGCGGATCCGCAGCGCGACGATCCCGGCGGCCTCCGGCTCTGGGCCGAGGACGCGGACGCGGCGGTGCGGCTGCGCGGCCGCGCGGCGATCGCCGCGGACGACGCCCCCGCGGGGGGCGAGGACGAGCGCGGCGTCGATGACGACGGCGAGGGCGAACGCGAGGGCGAGGGCGAGGGCGAGGGCGGCGGCGCGGGCACCGCGGTGGCCGCGGCGCCGGCGCCACCCCGCACGCGGCCCGCGCCCGACGCCGGCCGCGAGCCCGTGCCGCACCCCTTCGTGGCGACGCCCGAGGCGGTGGCCGCGGCGGTGGCCGAGGTCGTCGGGGTGGACCCCGCCGGTCTCGACCTCCGGGCCGCGGCCCTGCGGCTGCGGCTGCCCCACGACGCGACCGGCCCGTGCCCGAGCGACCGGCTCGTCGCGGCGGCCGGGCTCGCCGAGGACCCGGCCGAGGCCGTCCGGCCCGTGGACGTGCCCGCGGTGCGGGTGGACGCAGCGGCGGCGGCCGAGCTGCTGCTGCGGCTCGAGGGCGCCGAGGAGGCCGCGGGCGACGCCGGCGTCCTCGTCGGCCACGGCCTGCCGTGGTGGTACGCGGTCGCCCAGCTCGCCGAGGACCTGCTCGGCGGGCAGCGGTTCGTCCCGTCGCTGATGCAGCGGTCGGGCTCCGGCCTGCGGGCCGCCTGGCACCCCTGGCTCCACGACGACGGCGTCCGCGAGCGGCTCGGGCTGCTCGTCGCCGCGATGCCCCCGCAGGTGCGGGCCGCGGTGGACGCCCGCGGCGGCCGTCCGTGGGCGGTGCTGGAGGAGGCCCTCGGCTCGATGGTCGACGCCCGCGTGCGGCAGGTCCTCGTCGCGGACGACTACGACGCCGCCCTCGCGGGCCGCGACCCGCAGGCCGACCCGCACGTGGCGTGGCTGGCGGGGCTGCTCGGCCGCGACGCCGGCGTGGCCCGCCGCGACGACGGGGCCACGGCCCTGATGCGGTCGGTCGCCGACTGGCTCGGCGTCCTCGTGCCCACCCGCGACCAGGAGGGTCTGCGCCTCGTGCTGCGGCTCACCGAGCCCGACGAGGAGTCGGTCCCCGAGGACGTCTCGCCGGCCCAGGACCGCGTGCAGTGGCGGCTGACGTGCTCGCTCGCGGGCCGCGACGTCGAGGTCGCCGCCGAGCGGCTGTGGGCGGACCCGGCCGAGGCCGCGGCCCTGCTCGGGGCGGGCGAGCGGCACCCCGAGGAGTTCCTCGTGGCCGAGCTCGGCCGCGCGGCCCGCGTCTTCCCGCCGCTGGAGTCGATGCTGGCCGAGACGCATCCCGCGACGCTGGACCTGCCCACCGCGGAGGCCCATCGATTCCTCGCCGAGTTCGCGGGGCTGCTTCGCGAGTCGGGCATCGACGTGATCGCCCCCGGCTGGTGGGGCTCGGAGGAGGCGCGGCTGACCGCCCGGCTCGAGGTCACGCCTTCGGGCGGCACCGGCGGCGGCGGCGAGAGCAAGCCCGAGCTGGGTCTCGCGTCCCTCGTGCACTTCCGCTGGCGGATCGCCATCGGCGACCGCGTTCTCTCGGCCGACGACGTTCGGGCCCTCGCCGAGCAGGCGGGCGGCGGGGCGGCCCTCGTGCGGCTGCGCGGCCGATGGGTCGAGCTGCGGGCCGAGGAGGTGGCCGAGGCCAAGGAGCTGCTCGACGACGGCGGCGAGGGCGAGATGAGCCTGCTCGAGGCGGTCCGGCTGGCCGGCGGCGCCCGCGGCGGCCTTCCGGTGCAGGGGATCGACGCCAGCGGCTGGGTCGCCGACCTGCTCGAGGGCTCGGTCGACACCTCGCGGATGCCGCACCTCGACCAGCCCGACGGCTTCCAGGGCGAGCTCCGGCCGTACCAGGCCGCCGGCCTCTCGTGGCTCGCGTTCCTCGACCGCATGGGCCTCGGGGCGTGCCTCGCCGACGACATGGGCCTCGGCAAGACGATCCAGCTCATCGCGCTGCTGCAGCACGAGCGCGAGCGGCTGGGCGAGTCGCCCGGCCCGACGCTCCTGATCGTCCCCACGAGCGTGGTGAGCAACTGGCGGCGCGAGATCTCGCGGTTCGCGCCGTCGATTCGCGTGCACGTGCAGCACGGTCCCGAGCGGCCGGTGGGCGAGCGGTTCCTGTCGCTCGTGAACGAGTTCGACGTCGTGATCACGACGTACACGCTGCTGAGCCGCGACCGCGACACGCTGCTGCAGGCCGACTTCCACCGCGTCGTCCTCGACGAGGCGCAGTACATCAAGAACCCGCCGACGAAGCAGACGGCGACGATCCGGGCCCTGCGCACGCGGCGGCGGATCGCCCTCACCGGCACGCCGGTGGAGAACCGCCTCAGCGAGCTGTGGTCGATCATGGAGTTCTGCAATCCCGGCTACCTCGGGCCGCAGGGCGAGTTCCGGCGCACGTTCGCGGTGCCGATCGAGCGTCACCGCGACGGCCGGCGGGCCGAGCAGCTGCGATCGCTGGTGCGGCCCTTCATCCTGCGGCGGGTCAAGACCGACCGCAGCGTGATCGACGACCTGCCGAGCTGCGTCACGACCCGCGAGTACGCGGTCCTCACGCCGGAGCAGGCGTCGCTGTACGAGCGCACGGTCGAGGAGATGCTGGGCGAGGTCGGCCGGGCCGAGGGCATCAAGCGGCGCGGGCTCGTCCTCTCGACGCTGGTGCGGCTGAAGCAGATCTGCAACCACCCGGTGCAGGCGATGGGCAAGGACGCGGCGATCCCGCCGCCGGCCACCCTCGCGGCCCGCTCGGGCAAGTGCCGCCGCATCGTCGAGATGATGGACGAGGTCCTCTCGGCCGGGCACCGGGCCCTGGTCTTCACGCAGTTCCGCCGCATGGGCGAGATGCTCGTGTCGATGATGCGGCACGAGCTCGACACCGACGTGCTCTTCCTGCACGGCGGCACGCCGGCGACGCGGCGGCAGGAGATGGTGGACCGGTTCCAGGAGGAGGGCGAGGCCCCGCCGATCTTCGTCCTCAGCCTGCGGGCGGGCGGCATCGGCCTCAACCTCACCGCGGCGAATCACGTCTTCCACTTCGACCGCTGGTGGAACCCGGCGGTCGAGAACCAGGCGACGGACCGCGCGTTCCGCATCGGCCAGACGCGGACGGTGCAGGTCCACAAGTTCATCTGCGAGGGCACGCTCGAGGAGCGGATCGACCGCATGATCGAGCGGAAGACCGAGCTCGCGGAGAACATCATCGGCCACGGCGAGGACTGGCTCACGGAGCTCTCCACGATGCAGCTGCGCGACCTGCTGACGTTGCGCGGCGAGGCGGTGGAGGAGATGCCGTGAGCGAGGCGGCGGAGGAGCGTGGGGAGCGGCGCGAGGGTGACGCGCTGGAGGATCCGCGGACGGGGTGCGCGGGGGGCCATGCGGACGATGGCGGCGGGGGCAGTGGCGGCGGCGTCGGCGCCGGCGGAGATGCCGGTGGCGACCCGGCCGTGGAGACGCCGGGCGTGTCGGCCGGGGCGGGGGATGTGGGCGGCGAGGGC
>CAYLNM010000183.1:0-8051 GCA_964385045.1 uncultured Isosphaeraceae bacterium | reverse complement strand
GCGACGCCCCCCGGCCCGCCGCCCCAGCGCACGCCGGCGGCCGCGCGTGCCGTCGCCCGCACGGCCGGCCCCGGCGGCCCCCGTGGTCCCGGCGGCGCGGTCGGCCCCGGCGGTGCGGGCCTCCACCGCGCCGCGCTCCCGCCGCTCACGCCCTTCGACCGGGCCGTTCTCGGCACGCTGGTCGGCCACGGAGGCTGGAATCGGCGCAGTCGGGCCCGCCTCGTGGCGCTCGCGGCGTCGCACGGGGTCGGGCCCCGGGGCCTCATGAACGTGGTCCGGGGACTCGCCGCCTACGCCGCCGCCGGTGGGCAGGTCGGCGACGTGCGGGAGCTGGCGGGCGACTTCGCGGCGATCGCGGGCGGACGTGGGGTCGCGGGGAGGACGGCCGTCCTCGCGTCCGGACCGACCGGCACCGCCGCCGCGACCGCCGCCGCGGACGAGGCGGCCGAGCTCGCCCGGCGGCTGGTCCCCGAGATCGAGGGCGACGGCCTCTGGCCCGCGGCCAAGATCGCGGCGCTGGTGCTCCTGCTGCTCGCGCTGCTCGCAATCCCGCTGGCGCGGGTCCTCGCCCCACCGTCGCCCGAGCCGCCGCCCACGGCCCGCACCCCGGGCCTCGCCGAGGGCGGGCCGGGCGACCCGGCGACCGTTGGCGGCGGACCGGGCCGCGCCGGGGGCGGAGCCGGCACCGGCGACGACCCGTCGGCCCGGCTCGTCCACGTGCGCATCCCGTGGCTCGAGGGCCCGCCGCCCGCCGCGGACCTGCTCGAGTCGGCCGACCTCATGGGGCGGCTGCCGGAGCGGATCGAGGCCGACGTGCAGCGGCGGCTCGAGGTCGGCACGGCGCCGGGGGAGGCGACGTGGCGACGGTGGGACGCCGCGATGACCGAGGCGGAACGCGGCTGGACCCGGGCCACGCCGTCGGAGGTGCGGGCGGTGCGGCGGGCCGCGGCGGCCGCGATCGTCGCGGCGGGGGACCGCCGGGCGGTGGTGGAGCGGCTGCTCGAGCGGCTGCGACCGCCGGTCGGCCCGGGGACGACCGAGCCGACGGCCGGCGGGGCGCCGGGGGCCTGGGCCGGCGCGTGGCGGGTGTCGGTGCTCGCCGTCGTCGCCGCCGATCCGTTCGCCCCGGCCGCGGCGGGGGAGGCGGCCCGCGGCCTGCTCGAGGCGACGCTCGCGCGGCCCGGCGCGCCCACCGACCCCCGGTTCGACGCCCGCCCGGAGGCCGGGCCCCGCGAGGTCGCGGCCGCGTGGCTCGCGGTCGCGGGGGCGGAGCACGTCCGTCTGCTGGTGGGCGGCGACGGCGGCGTCGGGCCGGCGCCGCCCGGAGTCGCGGCCGAGGCCTGGGAACGCTGGCTCGAGGCGGGCGAGGCCCTCGATGCCGCCCGCTCGGTGCGGGTCCTCGGCCCGCGGCTCGGGGTGTCGGCGCTGGAGCGGCTGCTCCGCTCGTCCGCCGACCTCACGGCGTCGGGCGCCGCGGCCGGGCTCCTCGGACGGCTCGTGGTGTCGATGCCGGATCCGCCGCCGACGAGCTTCCGCACGCTCGTCCGCGACGCCTACCTCGACCCGGAGCTCGCGACGGTGCCCGACGTGCGGGCCCTCGCCTCGATCCTCGCGCTGCGGCGCGACCTGCCGTGGTTCGGGGCGGAGCTCGTGCCGCCGCCCGAGGCCACGCCGGCCACCCGCTCGCGGTTCCTCGACTTCGCGCTCGCGGCGTGGCCGGCGGCCGACGACGGCCCCACCGGCGGGCGGCCGCTGGCGGTGGACCCGGAGCGGCGGCGGGCGTGGCGGACGGCGCTCGCGTCGGTCCGTGCCCGCGCCGCCCCGCTCGGGTCGACCGACGTCCTGCGGCAGGCGGCGCGGCTCGGGAGCCTCGCCGAGGCCGCGCACCTGCTCGCGGCCGGGCGACTGGACGAGGTCGACGCGGTGCTCGCGGCGCTGGCGGACGAGGACGACGCCGGCGCGACCGACGCCGAGCGAGGCGGGCGCCCGGCGCGTCCCCGCACCGTGCCCGGTGCCGCGGCCACCGACGGGGAGTGGACCCGCTCGTGGGAGGCGACCCGCGGCCGCGGCGAGGCTGCGCTGGCCCGGCTCCGCGCCCTTCGGACCGAGACGGGCCGCGACCTCGGGCCGATCGACGCCCGCACGTTCGCCGACATCGTCACCGGCGGCGCCCCCGCCCGCGCCCGCGAGGTCGCGCGAAGCGTCCTGCTGGAGAAGTTTCGCGACGGCCCCAACGTCGTCATGGAGCTGCTCGACGCGCTGCCCGAGGCCCGCATCGAGCGCGGCCTCCGCGAGACGGTGCACCGCTTCACCGGCGTCCCGCTGCCGGCGGAGGACGAGGAGCGGTGGCGATCGCTCGCGCGGGCGGCCCTGCTCGAGCATGCGATCGCGGTCGTCGGCCGCGACGAGGACGCGGCCACGCGACTGGCGGACCGGCTCGCCGAGACGCTCGATCGCCGGGCCGCGGTGCTGCGGCGGGATCGCGGGTCGGTGGCGCTGCGTCCCGGACCGGCGGCGGCGGCGGGCCGGCTCGCGGCGGCGTGGCTCTCGGCGGCCGAGGCACGGGTGGCGCTGGTCCCGGTCCCGGCGCCGGCGGCCGAGCTGCGGCGGCGGGGCGGCGTCCGACGGCGGCTCGCCGCGGACGCGATGCAGTCCTCGGTGGCGGAGCTGATCACGGTGGCGGAGGCGGTGGCGTTCGTGGTCGCGGCGGAGCAGCCGACGCGGGCGGACGCATGCCGGCGCGTGCTCGACCGCAGCCGCGAGGACCGCGAGGACGCCCGGACCGCGGCGGCCCAGTGGCTCGCGGCCGAGGAGGCGATCGCGGCGCTGTGGGCGATCCGTCTCGGCGTGGACGCGGGGGCCGACGACGGCCGGGAGGGCGAGCGATGAGCCGGGGAGCCGGACGGGAGCGGCCGGATCGCCCGCGCCCGCGGGCGGGCCGCGGCGGCGGACGCGGGCGTCGCGGCCGCGGGGACTCGCCGCGCACGCTCGCCGGGACCACGGTCGCGGGTGTCGTCGCGCTCGCCGCGATCGCCCTCGGGGGGGCTGCCGTCCCCGCGGTCCCCGCACCGGCGCTGGTCGCGGTGCAGCGGGCCGGATCCGCGGCGCGCGGTGGTCTCGACGTCGACGTGCGGACGGCCATCGCCGGGCGCTGGGGCGAGCGGCTCGCGGCGCTCGCTCCGGACGAGCCGATGGCCTACCTCGAGCTCGCCGAGGAGGTCGACGACGCCCGGGCGGTGGGCCCGGCCGCGGACGGCGATCCGGTGGCCGCGGCCGAGCGCGGCCTCGCCCGGCGGCTCTTCGGGCTCGCGGGCGTGCTCGAGCCGCGGCTCGCCCCCTCGGCCGCGCGGGCCATCGCCGATCTCGTGGTGGATCCCCGCGTGCGGCGGCGCCTGCTCGTGGTGGCGGAGCTGCTCGAGGGCGACCGCATCCTGCGGGGCCGGCCACCGCGGCTCGAGGGCGTGCCGGCGGGGCGCGGCACCGCGGCGGCGCCGGAGGTCCTCCGGGCGATCTCGGCGGCGATCGCCGACTACCGGCTGGGAGACGGGGAGGCGGCGCTCGAGCGGCTCGCCGGGTTGCCGGCCGACGCGGTGGAGGCGGCCCTCGCGCCCTGGCCGGGCGGACGGGCCGGGTTCGAGCAGGACTGCCGCCGGCGTCCCGGCGGGGCGACCGTCCGCCGGCTGCTGGCGGAGCTGTCGGCCGAGCTTCGGATGCTGGAGGGCGACGGGGCCGACTGGGCGGCGATCGTGCGGTCGGGCGGGGGAGTGCCGCTGGAGGAGCCCGACCTGGGCGACCTCGCGGGCCTCTTCGGGGTCGATGCGTCCCGGGTGCTCTACCGCGACGGTCGGTGGGTCGCGCCCTGAGGCGGCGACGCCCGGCACGCTCCGGCCGGAGCCGCGTCATCGCGTGCCGCGGGTGCGTGGCCGGGGGGCCGGGTGGGGGGCGCGCGACGGGCAGGCGGGCGGGCCGCCCGCCGGGCCGGGCTCACCGGGTCCCGGATCGTCCCGGAGTCAGTTGTCCGCGGTCTCGTCGATGTAGCGCACGCGGCGGCCGACGAGATCCTCGAGGTCCTCGAGCATGCTGCCGGGGGCCAGCGACCAGATCGCCCAGGTGGTGTCGAACGGCGGCGAGGCGAGATCGAGCCCGTCCCGGATCGCTCGCTTCATGCGGCGGATCGGCAGCTGATCGAGGAACGCGGTGTCGATCGGCATCGCCAGCTGCAGGTCGATCGGCGACGGGATCAGGATCGCCAGGGGCTCGTCGCGGCCGGCGAGGTGGTACTCGAAGCACCAGCAGTAGGTCGGGCCGTGCCAGCCCAGGGTCTCCGACACGTCGTCGACGCCCCGGAGGAACGACCGGACCCGGTCGAACGACTCCACGGACTCCGGGTCCACCGTCTTCCGCAGGGTCGCGGGGTCGGGGGTCCGGAAGCGATCCTGCCATGCGGTGATGGTGTAGGCCATGGGGGCGAGCACGCTCCTTCCGTTCTCGGACGCCGGCAGCGCCGAAACGCCGATTATACCTCGTCCTACGTCGCATCGCTCGTCCGAGGTCGCGCCCGTCCACGGGATGGCTGCGCGGCGCCGGACCGCATCGTTCGTCGGCCCGGAGGGCGCCGGCGGTGCGCGGCGGCCGACGTCGGGGCCGGAGGATGGGGGGACTGGTAGGATCGCGGGTCGCCCCCCGACCGCCTGCCGCCGCGCCGGCGCCGGTGGGGGTGCCCGGAGCTCGCCCTCGGATGAACGACGCCGCCCATGCCGCCTCGGCCGCCGGCGACCTCGCCGATCTCGGCGACGCCACCGTGCTGCTGGTCGACGACAATCAGCAGAACCTCGAGCTCATGCAGGCCTACCTCGAGGCGCTGCCGTGCCGGATCGTCTCCTGCCGCGACGGCGTCGAGGCGATCGAGTCGATCGAGCGCGAGGCCCCGGACCTGGTGCTGCTCGACGTCATGATGCCGCGGATGAGCGGCTTCGAGGTCTGCCGGAAGATCAAGCAGTCGCCCGCGACCCGCGACATCGTGGTGATCATGGTCACCGCGCTGCACGAGGTCGGCGACTTCGAGCGGGCCATCGAGTGCGGGACCGACGACTTCCTGACCAAGCCGGTCAACAAGCTCGAGCTGCTCACGCGCGTCCGCTCGCTGATCCGCGTCCGCCTGCTCAAGCGGCGGCTCGAGCAGGTGCTCCGCGACGAGGGCGGCTGAGCCGGCGACGGCGCGGCCTCGCGCCCGGCGACTCGACCGCGAGGCGGCCCGGCGGCGCTCGAGTCGGGACCGCCGGATGCCACCCCGAGTCGCCGGGCGGCCGGGCGGCGGTGTGAGTCCAGGGCAGGGCCGGATCGTGCCGGCGCGGCCCGGGCGGGCGCGACGAGCTCGACCCGGAGGCCGTGCCGCGCGGGACGCCGCTCAGGCCGCGGAGGTGCGGACGACGATCGCCGGCTCCTCGGCGGGGCGGATCCAGCCCGCGGTGGCTCCGCGGGGACGGATCGCGTGCAGCAGGTGGTCGCGGTACTGCTCGAGCTCCCGCTCGCCGAACAGCGCGAGGAACTCGCGCGAGGCGGTCGGGTTGAGCTCGTTGATCTCGACGATGATCCGGTCGCGGGTCGTCATCCTGACCACCTCGTGCGTGTCGTCTGGGGTGGCCGGTCTCCCGGGTCGCTCGCGTCCGGTGCGGGCGGGGATCGACCGGCGGTCCTCGGTGCGGGTCCGCGGGGGGGGGCGAACGTGGCGCCGTGAGGGCCGCCGGGCATTCTGCCGAGCCGGCGTCCGGGCCGCCGCCACTCGGCGATGGCCATCCACATGTTCACCGGTTGCCCACGACTCATCCCCGGCCGTGCAGGCCGATCGGCCCTGGGCGGCGCAGATCCTCCGCGCCATCCGCCTGAAATCGGGCCGGCCCGGATCCCAAGCAGGAACGGCCCCGCCGGGCGACCGCGGGATGGAGCCGCGGGGTCCCCGCGGGTGGGGATCGTGGTGGACCCGGCGGCCGCCGCCGCGGACGATGGCGATCCGGGGCGGCCAGACCGCTGCGCAGGAGAGCGACCCGTGTTCGAGAACCTCGTCGACGCCGTGGCCGACCACATCGTGTGGATCACCATCGTCGCCATGCTGGTGGTCCACATCGTCGTCCGGGGACTGGTGGACCTCACGCGGACCGTCGGCCGGGAGCGGACCCGCCTGGAGATCGCCGCCTACATCGCCGAGGGGAGCATGACCCCCGAGCAGGGGGAGCGGCTCCTGGCCGCCAAGGACCCGAAGCCGGTCGACTGAGGCCCAGCCGCGCCGACCGGCGTTCCGCGGCTCCGGGACGGTGCCCGTCGCCGGGGTGGTCCGCGCCCGCCGCCGGCGTCCGCCCGAGACCGCGGTGCGGTGCGACCGGCGGGGCGCCCGGTCGTCCGCGCCGCTCGTACCATGCGGGCACGGCACCCGTAGCTCAGCTGGACAGAGCAAGGCTTTCCTAAAGCCGAGGTCGCAGGTTCGAGTCCTGCCGGGTGCGCGTCCCTTCGGCCGTCGCGCTGCCGTTGCGTCCTCGCCCGCGAGGAGGCACGTGCCTCGGGCGGCGGCCGCGCACCACGGCAGCATGCCGTTCGTGCCCGTACACCCGTTCGCGCATCCGGGTCCCCCGCCGCGGCGTCGCCGTCCGCTGTCCGGCGCGCTCGTGGCGGTCGCCGCGCGGATGCCCACCCCGGCTCCCTGGCTCACGCGGCCGGGCGGGCTCGGGCTCGCCGACCTCGTGGACGCGTGGCTCGGGGCCGGACCGGAGCCACCGGAACGCCGCGCGGCGGCCGACGGCTGGCGGGCGGCCGATCCCGGGGACTGGTGTCGTCGGTGCGGCCGCCTGCTGGCGGCGGACGACCCACCCGGCCGCTGCGGGAGCGGGCGGGCGGGGGCCCCCGAGTCCGGCTGTGATGCGCTGGCGGACGAGGTGGTGGTCCTCGGGGCCGACGTCGACCCCCTCGGCGCCTGGGTGCGGCAGGCCAAGGGCAGGGGGGCGGATCCGGCGCTGGCATGGTGGCTGGGCCGCCGACTCGGGGAGCAGATCCTCCGGGCCACTGCACCCGGGCCGGGCCGGCCGGTCGTCGTGCCGGTGCCCACCGCCGGCCCGCGGGCGGCGGCCCGGGGGCTCGACCACGCGGCCGTCCTCGCCGCTGCCGTCGCGGGAGCCGTCGGCGGGGTCACGGTGCGGCGGGTCCTGCGGCACGCCGGGGGGGCTCGGCAGGCGGGGCGAAGCCGGCCCGCACGCCTCGATGCGGCCGGGAGGACGATCCGGCCGACGGGGCGACGTCTGCCGTCCGGGGTCACCGCGATCGTGGTGGACGACGTCCGGACCACTGGGGCGACCGTGCGCGTCGCCGCGTCGAGGCTGCGCGACGCGGGGGCGGGACGGGTGGTCGCCGCGATCGTGGCCACCCGGGACCGGACGTCCGACGGGCTCGCGTCGCCGCCCGGGCCGCTCGGGCCGCCCCGGGCGGGGGAGGGCGAAGGGCGGCGGGCAGGGACGATCGGGTGAGTTTTTTTGGACTTTGCCCGACCGCACCGGTTGACGGGAGGGGGGGGAGCACTATCATCCCACGTCTCGGTTGAGGCAACGCTTCAACCGGCGGGTGCCGCTCGCTCCTGAGCGACCGGACCCAACCGATCCTTGACAAGTGAACAGTGGATACGCCGCGAGGATGTGACCTCTCGCTCATGACTTCACGAGTCGTGAACGCGGGGTTCCCAACGCGGGCGGTCGGCCTCACAGCCCGATCGTCCGGCGGACATCCTTCGTGACGCCCAACAACGAGTGATCAAGCACCTCGCTTTCCATCCGGTGATCCGGATGGGGGTGAAGGTGTCCGCAATTCACGGGAGGTCGCCAACCTCCCGACACCGGACCTGCTTGTGTCCGGTGGCGACCACGTCGCCCCAGCCCGGGGCGACGGACGTCAGGCAAACTTTTCTTCGTCGACATCATCCGGCTCGCCGGGTGATCAAGGCAATACCAATTGAAGAGTTTGATCCTGGCTCAGCGCGAACGCTGGCGGCATGGCTAAAACATGCAAGTCGA
>CAYLNM010000182.1:0-8193 GCA_964385045.1 uncultured Isosphaeraceae bacterium | reverse complement strand
GTGACGCGAGGGGGAGGGGGAGGGGGGCGTGGTCGATCAGCCCCACCCGGCATGCGTCGGCGGCGGCCGCCGGGGCGGCCGCACGCCCGGGGCGGGGGCATCAGCCCGCCTGGGCGTGCTCGCGCTCCCACGCCGGGGCCCACTCCGGGTCGATGAGGCGGTGTTCGCCGCGGAGGCTCGAGATCGCGTCCATGTCCGCCTCGGACAGCTCGAACTCCAGCGCCTCGAGGTTCTCGGCCCGGTGGGCGGCGGAGGCGGCCTTCGGGATCGCGGCCACGCCCTGCTGCAGCAGCCAGCGCAGCGCGATCTGCGCGGGCGTCCGCTCGTGGCGGCCGGCGATGCGGCCGATCGTGTCGTCGTCGAGGACGCGGCCGCGGGCGAGGGGGCAGTACGCGGTCAGCAGCATCCCGTGCTCGCGGGCGTCGCGGACGAGATGATCCTGGGCCAGGAACGGGTGGTACTCGACCTGGTTGCAGAAGATCGCGGCGTGCTGGCGGGCGACGGCGAGATGCCGCGGCGTGAAGTTGCTCACCCCGACGTGCCGCACCAGGCCGCGCTCCCGCAGGCCGTTCATCGCCTCGAGGGTGCGCTGGAGCGGGACGTCGTCGGTGGGCCAGTGGACGAGCAGCAGGTCGACGAAGTCGGTGCGCAGGTCGCGCACGCTCCGCTCGGTCGTGCGGCGCAGGGTCGCCGGCTCCAGGTTCCCGGGAGCGACCTTGGTGACGAGGAAGACCTCGTCCCGGGCGACGCCGCTGTCGGCGAGTCCGCGGCCGACGCGGTCCTCGTTCTCGTACATCTGGGCGGTGTCGACGTGCCGGTAGCCCAGCTCGATCGCGTGGGCCACCCCGCGTTCGCAGTCGTGTCCGGTCAGCTGCCAGGTGCCGAATCCGAGCGCGGGCACGCGGGAGCCCATGATCTCGAGCGTGATCTCCCGGCGGCGGCCGGCGGCGGGGGCGTGGTCGGTCATCGGGGCTCCTTCCGGAGGAGGCGGGGACGGGGACGGAGACGGCGGACGGGAGGGAGCGCGACGGCGCTCACCGGGCGTCGAGCGCATCGAGGAGGTAGCGTCGGAGGCGGCGGGCGTCGCGGGGCGCGTGTCCGTCCGCGTCGTTGTTGAAGAAGGCGTGCAGCCGGCGGCCGGCGGCGATCCACGGCGCGAACCGCCGGGCGTCGGCGACGAGCCGCTGGTGCGGATAGCCGCCGTGGTACGGCCGCGAGCGGTCGGGGCCGTGGTAGCGGACGTACGACCAGGCGCCGATGGGCTCGCGGGGATGGCGGGCGATCAGGTCGTGCAGGACGAGCGTCGCCCCCGCGTCCTCGACGCGATCGATCACCGCCTCGTCGAGCCAGCGGGGATCCCGCACCTCGACCGCCCACGCGACGTCGTCCGGCGCGGCGGCGAGGAACGCCGCGAGGCGACCCGGATCGACGTTCCAGTGCGGCGGCAGCTGCACCAGGACCGGCCCGGCGTGATCGCCCAGGCGCCGCACCACCGCGACGAACCGGTCGAGCCACGCCTCCGGGTCCGCGAGGTGCTTCATGTGCGTCGCGTAGCGGCTGAGCTTCAGGGCGTACTCGAAGCCGTCGGGGGCCCGACTCCGCCAGGCGTCGACGGCGTCCGCCCCGGGCAGCCGGCGGAAGGTCGCATTGAGCTCGACGCAGTCGAAGGTCCGGGCGTAGACGGCGAACCGCTGCGATGCGGGCAGGTCCTCCGGATACAGCCCGCCGTGCCACGACGGGTAGTCGTAGCCCGAGCAGCCGATCCGGACGCGGGCGCGGGGGGACGTCCGGTCGTGGCGGGAGCGGGACGGGCTCACGTGGCGGTGACGCCGGAGGCGGTCCCGAGCGGCGGTCGGCGGCGGGCGGGCGGCATCGGCGGCATCGTTGGCATCGGCGGCATGGCGGGCCTCCGGGGCGGGCCTCGGCCGGCGCCGCGGAAGGGCCGTTCCCGTCCGCGGCTCGACCCGCTCAGCATCGCCGCCGATCCGACGGACCACCATGCGGAAGTCGGCCCAACCGCGCCCGGTCCGGCCGCCCGACGCCGGCTGGGGCCTTCCCCCCCCGGGCGGCACGGGGAACGACGGCCGGCGGCCGGACCGGGCCCCGCGATCGACCGAGCGACGCACGGCCCTCCGGACTGCGCCGCACCGGCGCATCGGGGAATGATGCGGGCCGACATGGGGGAACGTGCCCCCGATCATGCGGGCGGACGACGGTCGGCCTCCCCGAAGCGACGCGGCGCGTCGGACATGGGGCGATCGCCGACGGCGGCGCGGCCGGTCGCCCGTAGCATCGGGTTCATGATGATGATCAGCCGACACGACTTCGAGTCGCTCGCCCGCGCGAGCGGCGACCTTCTCGTCTCCATCTACCTGCCGACGCACCGGCGGGGCCGCGAGACGGAGGAGGACCGCATTCGACTCAAGAACGGCCTGCAGGAGCTCGAGCGCCGACTCGAGGCGAGCGGCCGCGACGCCGAGTCGATCGCGCCGCAGCTGGCCGAGCTCCGCCGCCTCCTCGACGACATCGAGTTCTGGCGTCACCAGGGGGACGGCCTCGCGATCTTCCTGTCGCCGGAGGGCATGCGGATGCACCGGCTCGCGGTCCCGGTGGAGGAAGCGATCGACGTGGGCCGGCGATTCCTGCTGCGGCCGCTGCTGCCGGCGGTCTCCGACCACTCGCGCTTCCACGTCCTGGCCCTGGCCCTGCACTCCGTGCGGCTGCTCGAGTGCACGCGCACCACGGTCCGCGAGGTCGACGCCCACGACCTGCCGGACGACCTGCGCGACGTGGTCGGATACGACTGGGAGGAGAAGTCCCTGCAGTTCCACACCCGCGCCGCGCCCGCCGGCGCCGCTTCGGCCGATCGCTCCGCGATGCACCACGGCCAGGGGGCGGGCGAGGACGACGACGCGCGGGAGCGCGAGCGTTTCCTGCGCGCGGTCGATCGTGGGCTGCACCGGCTGCTCGAGGGCCGCCACGCCCCGCTCGTCCTCGCGGCGGACGAGCGTGAGATGAGCATGTACCGCGCCCTCAGCCGTCACCCGCAGGTGCTCGACGGCGGCGTCCCCGGCAATCCCGAGCACCGTTCGGCCGAGCAGCTGCACGCGGCCGCCCTCGAGGTCGCGGCGCCGGCCCTCGAGGTCGAGGCCCGGATCCGCCGCGAGCGCATCGCCGAGGCGGCGCACTCCGACCGCGTCGCCACCGGCATCGCCGAGGTGCTGCCGGCGGCGCTCGACGGCCGCGTGGACACCCTGCTCGTCGACTGCGACGGCCCGATCTGGGGCGCGTTCGATCCCGAGGACCGCCGCGTGCGGCTGCACGAGTCCCGCGAGCCGCGGGACGAGGACCTCCTCGACCGGGTGGTGGCCGAGGCGGTGCGGACCGGGGCCGCGGTCGTCCCCGCGAGCCGGTCGGAGGTGCCGTCCGGACGGCGAGTCGCGGCGATGCTGCGCTTCTGACCATGGGACGAGCGGAGGCGAGCCGCGAGCACTCCCGAGACGGGAGCGACGGGGACGAGCCGGACGGGGGGCACGATCCCGTGGTGGCGCGGGCCTGGGCGGTCGCGCCCGGGGACGTCGCGGACGAGCTCGGGGTCGACCCCGAGCGCGGACTCGACGACGAGGCGGTCCGCCGTCGCCGGGCGCGGCACGGGCCCAACCGCCTGCGGGAGCACGCCCGCCGCTCGGCGTGGCGGCTCCTGCTCGAGCAGTTCGAGAGCGTCGTCATCCTGCTGCTCGTGGCGGCGGCGGTGGTGTCGGTGGTCTTCGCCCGCTGGCCCGAGGCCATCGCGATCGCCGCCGTGATCGTGGTCAACACCGCGATCGGCTTCGCCACCGAGCTGCGGGCGGTGCGCTCGATGGAGGCCCTGCGGTCCCTCGCCCGCACCCGGACCACCGTCCGCCGCGACGGGCGGCCGCAGGAGATCGCGGCCACCGAGCTCGTCCCCGGCGACGTGGTCCTGCTCGAGGCCGGCGACGTCGTCAGCGCGGACCTGCGGGTCGTCGAGGCCTCCCGTCTCGAGGCCGACGAGTCCACGCTGACCGGCGAGTCGGTGCCGGTCGCCAAGCAGGAGGCGGCGGTGGACGCGGACGCGGTGCTCGCCGACCGCGCGAGCATGCTCTTCAAGGGCACGATCGTCTCCCGCGGCTCGGGGGCCGGTCTCGTGGTCGCCGTCGGCATGGCGACCGAGCTCGGCCGCATCGCCAGCCTCACGCAGGAGGCCGAGTCGTCCGAGGCTCCGCTGCAGCGGCGGCTCGAGCGGCTCGGCCGGCAGCTCGTCGTCGTCACCCTCGTGATCGCCGCGGCCGCGATCGGGATCGGCATCCTGCGGGGCAAGCCGCCGCTGCTGATGGCCGAGACCGGGATCGCCCTCGCGGTGGCCGCGATCCCCGAGGGCCTGCCGATCGTCGCCACCCTCGCCATGGCCCGTGGCATGCACCGGCTCGCCCGCCACCAGGCGCTGCTCGACCGGCTCGAGTCGGTCGAGACGCTCGGGGCGACGGGCATCATCCTCACCGACAAGACCGGCACCCTCACCGAGAACCGCATGCGGGTCCGGCGGATCGTCCTCGCCGGCGGCGACGTCGCGGTGGAGGGCCACGGACTCGAGCCCGCGGGCGGGTTCGAGCGCGACGGCGAGCCGGTCGATCCCGCGGACGACCCGGCCCTGCGGCACGCGCTGGAGGTCGGGGTCCTGTGCGTCAACGCCGGCCTCGAGCACGACGCCGAGCACGGCTGGGTCGGGACCGGCGACCCGATGGAGGTGGCGCTGCTCGTGGCGGGACGCACCGCGGGGATGGACCGGGCCTCGCTGCTCGAGTCGATGCCCGAGGAGCGCGAGGACGCCTTCGACCCCGACACGCGGGCGATGGCGACGGTGCACGCCGTCGGGGGCGACGACGACGAGCGCGGCGGCGAGGGCGGCGAGGGCGGCGACGGCCGCGGCGGCGGCCGCTTCCGGGTGGCGGTGAAGGGCTCGCCCGACGCGGTGATCGACGCGTGCACCCGGGTGCGGCGGGACGGGGAGCTCGAGACGCTCGACGAGGACGGCCGGGCGTCCTGGCACGAGCGGGCCGACGAGCTCGCGGGCGAGGGCCTCCGCGTCCTGGCGCTCGCCGAGAAGCGAACGGACGACGCCGGGGCGGAGCCGTACGAGGACCTGGAGCTGCTGGGGCTGGTGGCGATGCTCGACCCGCCGCGCGAGGAGGTCCGCGGGGCCCTGGCCGCCTGCCGCCGCGCCGGCATCCGCGTGGTGATGGTGACCGGCGATCAGCCGGGGACGGCGATGAACGTGGCGTCGGCCCTCGGCATGGTGCAGGAGGACGACCCGCCGGCGGTGACCGGCCGCGAGCTCGAGTCGGAGGAGCTCGACGAGGAGACCATCCTCGCGCGGTCGATCTTCGCCCGCGTCGAGCCGGAGCAGAAGCTGCGGCTGATCGAGCGGCACCAGGCCGCGGGGCACGTGGTGGCGATGACGGGCGACGGCGTCAACGACGCCCCGGCGCTCAAGAAGGCGGACATCGGGATCGCGATGGGACGGCGGGGGACCGAGGCGGCGAAGGAGGCCGCGGACATGGTCCTCCGTGACGACGACTTCGCCACCATCGTGGAGGCCGTGCGGGGCGGCCGGACGATCTTCGCCAACATCCGGCGGTCGGTGACGTTCATGCTCTGCACGAACGTGGCCGAGGTGATCGCGGTGTCGGTGGCGGCGTTCGCGGGCTGGATGCTGCCGCTCCGGCCGCTGCAGATCCTCTACCTCAACGTCCTCACCGACGTGTTCCCGGCCCTCGCCCTCGGGATCGGGGCGGCGACGGGCCGCGAGATGGACCGCCCGCCCCGCGATCCGTCCGAGCCGGTGCTCGGGCGCCGGCAGTGGACCGCGATCACCGCGTGGTCGGCCGTGATCGCCACGTGCGTCCTCGGGGCGATGCTGCTCGCCGCGCGCCGGCTCGGCCTCGACGAGACCGCGGCGGTCACGGTGTCGTTCCTCGCCCTCGGCTTCGGCAAGCTCGGCTTCACCTTCGTCCTCCGCGACGCCCGCTCGCCCGCCCTCCGCAACGAGATCACCCGCAACCCGTGGGTGTGGGGCGCGGTCGGCCTCTGCACCCTGCTGCTGGTGGCGGCGGTGCACGCCCCGTGGCTGCCCGCGGTGCTCGACACCGCGTCGCCGGGGCTTCGCGGCTGGGGACTGGCCCTCGCGGCGGCCGCGGCGCCCTTCGTCCTCGGCCAGGCGTGGCTGCTGGTGCGGGGGCGGGGAGGCGACCGGCGTCCGCGGTCCGGCGAGGGCGAGGGCGAGGGCGAGGGCGAGGGCGAGCGCGATCGCACTCGCACCGCGGCCGGACGGGCGACGGCGCCGAGCCCGGAGGACGCCACCGACGCGGCCCGGAAGGATCGCCGGTGACGTGGCTCTCGCGCGTGTTCGCTCGGGGACTCGTCGCGACGCTGCCGGTCGCGGTCACGATCTTCGTCCTCGCGTGGCTCGGCCGGGCGTTCGAGTCGGTCCTCGGCGCCCTGGTGGGCCGGTGGCTTCCCGAGGCGTGGTACGTCCCGGGCATGGGCCTCGCGGCGGGGATCGTCCTGGTGCTGCTCGTGGGCGTCCTGCTCGAGGCGTGGCTCGCGCGACGGGTCTGGCGATGGCTCGAGAGCCTGCTCGACCGCGTGCCGATCGTGCGGCAGCTGCATCGGTCGGTTCGGGAGCTCACGACGTACCTCGGCGGCGACGCGACCGGGCAGGCACGCACCGTGGTCGCCGTCCGGGTGCCCGGCTCGCCGATGCGGCTCGTCGGCTTCGTCACCCGCGACGGGGTCGACGAGATCGGACGCGACGGCGGGGATCTGCTCGCGGTGTACCTGCCGTGGAGCTACCAGATCGGCGGCTTCACCGTGTACCTGCCGCGCACCGAGGTCGAGCCGCTGGCGATGGGCGTGGACGAGGGCATGCGGTTCGCCTTCACCGCCGGCGTCTCTCGCGCATCGGGACCCGCCGCGGGCGGGGAGCCCGCGAGCCGGACGGGCGGGGCGGCGGCGACCGACGTCGAGCTGCCTGCGGGTCGCCCCGGGGCCCCGTCCCGGGCCGTCGCCCAGGCCGCGGCGGGGACGCGGCCGGACCGCACCGGCTCGAGTCCGGCGCACCATGACGGCATGACCATCGTCACCCTCACCGTGAATCCGGCCCTCGACGCGAGCTTCGAGGTGGACCGGATCGAGCCCGACCGCAAGCTCCGCTCGGGCACGCCCCGCCGCGACCCGGGCGGGGGCGGCGTCAACGTCGCCCGCGCCGTGCACGCCTTCGGCGGCGAGGCCGCGGCCGTCGTCGCCGTCGGCGGGCACACCGGAGCCGAGCTCGTCGACCGGCTCGCCGCCGAGGGGCCGGCCGTGCACCGGGTGGACGTCGCCGCCGACACCCGGGAGAACGTCACCGCGACCGAGCGGGAGACCGGCCGGCAGTTTCGCTTCACCCTGCCCGGAGCCACCCTCACCGAGGCCGAGCAGGACCGCCTCGTCGAGGCGGTGCGCGCGGTCCTCGGGAACGCCGCGATCCTGGTGATCAGCGGCAGCCTGCCGCCGGACGTGCCCGCGGAGCTCCTCTCGCGGGTCATGGCCGTCGCGCACGACGCCGCCGTGCCCGTGGTGGCGGACACGAGCGGCGAGGCGCTGCGGGCGGTCGCCTCGGCGCACCCGCACCTGATCAAGCCGAACCTCCGCGAGCTCGGGGAGCTGGTCGATCGGTCGCTCGACGGGCCGGCCGAGGCGCGGCAGGCGGCGGCCCGCCTCGTCGAGAACGGGGCGGCCGAGATGGTCGCGGTGTCGCTCGGCGACCGCGGGGCGTGGCTGGTCTCGCGGGAGGACGAGCTCTGGGCCGACGCCCCGCAGGTCGAGACCGAGAGCGTCATCGGGGCCGGCGACTGCATGGTCGCGGGGCTGGCGATGGGGCTCGCCGAGGGGCGGTCGCCGCGCGAGATCCTCGCCGGCGGCGTCGCGGCGGGGGCCGCGGCCGCGATGACCCCGGGCACAGCGCTCGCCCGACGCGAGGACTTCGAGCGCCTGCGGCAGCGGGTGCGATTCGACGTGCCCGCCGCCCACGCCTGACGGGAGCGCCTGCGGCGGCGACGGCGGCGCTCGCGGCGGCGACCGTGGCGCCCGCGGCGGCGACGGCGGCGCCCGCGGCGGCGACCGTGGCGCCCGCGG
>CAYLNM010000181.1:0-8338 GCA_964385045.1 uncultured Isosphaeraceae bacterium | reverse complement strand
CCGCCGCTGCCTCGTGCGCGACACGGCGAGGCGGTATCGGGACATGGGCGACGTGGCCGTCGAGCTTCGTGACGTCGACGACGCCCCGGGCGTGGCGACCGGCTCCCGGCGCCGCTCCTCGCGTAGCGCCCTCGTCGCGCTGGCCGTGACCGCGATCGTGCTCGCCGGCATGGCGCTCCTGAATCGGCCGACGCCCGTCCCCGCGGCCCGGATGAGCTTCCCCGTGACGCTGCTCCCGGGCAGCGATCTCCATACGCGCGTCGGACCCGAGTTCGCGTTCTCCCCCGGCGGGGGCCGGCTCGTCGTCGCCGCGACGATCGGAGGTGAAGGCGGTCTCTGGATTCGCGAGGTCGCGAGCGACGCGGCGACCCTCCTGCCCGACACGGCGGGAGCGGCCTCCCCCGCGTTCAGCCCGGACGGGCGATGGATCGCGTACTTCACGGACACCGCGCTCTGGAAGGTCGCCGCGTCGGGAGGGTCGCCCCAGCGGCTGGCGGACGGGATCTCCTCGCACCGCGGCCTCGCGTGGCTCGGCATGGACCGACTCGTGTACGCGCCCGACACGACGTCGCCGATCCACATGGTCGGCGCCGGCGGCGGGACACCCGAGCCCATCACCTCGCTCGAGACGAACGACGGCTCCCGCCCGCACCGGTCGCACCGCTGGCCGGCCCCGACGCCCGACGGCACCGGCGTCGTCTTCACGGCCCAGTTCGCGGGCGAGTCGTTCAGCGACACCGCGCTCCAGGTCGTCGACCCGGCCTCGGGGCGGACGACGACCCTGATCGAGGGGGCCGGGTCGTACCCGATCGTGCTGCCGGGGGGCGAGCTGCTCGCCGTGTCGCGGGGCACGCTGCAGGCATGGCGGATCGACTGGTCGCAGCCCGCCGTCGTCGGGACGCCGAAGCCGCTGGTGCGCGACATCGTGCACCACCCCTACAACGGCGGCGCGCAGCTCGCGGTCGCGGGCGACGGGACGACGCTGTTCATCCGCGGCTCGTCGCAGGAGGACATGCTGGGCGTGCCGACCTGGCTCGAGCTTGCCAGCGGCGAGCGCACCCCGCTGATCGACGCCCCGACCCGGGCGGTCGCCCCGCGCATCAGCCCGGACGGCGCACGCGTCGCGTGGCACTCCGGACACGCGTCCTCGGACGGGTCGCTGATCATCCACGAGATCGAACGCGGCGTTCGAACGCGCATCCCGCTCCCGCGGACCGGGCTCAATCCGATCTGGTCGCCCGACGGACGCGAGCTCGCGTTCACCATGGCCACCGAGGAGTCGGCGGAGATGCCGCACGTCGTGCGCATCGACGGCGAGAGCCCGCCCAGCCCCCTCGTCGCCGACGCGCTCTACGAGCAGTTCACGAACGACTGGGCGCGCGACGGATCCCGGATGCTGCTCACGCAGTGGAGCAGCGATGCGAACTGGCAGCTGTACGACCTGCGACGCGACGGCGACGCCTGGGTCTCGAGCCCCGTGCTGGCGACGCCGGCGGCGGAACGGGGCGGCAGGTTCAGCCCGGACGGGACGAGGATCGCCTACGTGTCGAACATCTCGGGCCGCGACGAGGTCTTCATCCGACGACTCGAGGGGCCGTCCGACCGGCGCCAGGTCTCCGTCGCCGGCGGCAGCATGCCTCTCTGGGCCCCGGACGGGCGGTCGGTGTACTACGTCGAACCCGACGGGGGAATGCTCGGTCTGGACGGCCGGCTCATGCAGGTGGAGCTGACCGACGTCGACGGTCGGCTCGAGCCCTCGCCGCCCCGCACCCGGCACGAGCTCCGATACGCCAGCGTCCCGGGTCCGTGGTCGCAGCACGACATCCACCCGGACGGAACGCGGCTGCTCTACATCGCGCCCGTGGGCGACGCGCAGCGGCCGACCCTCGGCAACCAGGCGTACCTCAGGACGGGGCTGATCGACGAGCTCCGTCTGGCCCTGGGGACCTCGCCGTGATCGACGCCGCCCGCTCCGCCATGACCGTCCGCGCACTCGGCCGCGGCGGCGCCGGCGTGGCGTCTCGCGCCGCGGGCGCGCGGCCGGGCGCGGCATCGGTTCCAGGCCTGTCGCGGCGCTTCCTCGGGGCCCGTCAGGAGCGCGTCAGGCGAGGAGCTTCTCGACCTCCGCGGCGGACAGCACGCGGCCGCTGGACCTGACTTCGCCGTCGATCGCGATGGCCGGCGTCACCATCACGCCGCGGGCGACGATGTCGTCCATCGCGTCGACCTTGGTGATCTCGGCGTCGATGCCGAGGTGGGCGACGGCTTCACGCGCGGAGGCCTCGAGCGCCGTGCACTTGGGGCAGCCGCTTCCGAGGATCTCGATCGTCCGGGTGGGCATGACGTCCTCCCTTGGGGTGGTGGGTCAGAACAGCGAGCCGTAGATCAGACCCGCGAGCGTGGATCCGACGGTCACGACGACGACGTAGACCGCGGTCTTCCGGGTGCCGATGACGCTGCGGATGACGAGCATGTTGGGGAGCGACAGCGCGGGGCCCGCGAGCAGCAGCGCCAGCGCCGGGCCCTTGCCCATGCCGGAGCCGAGCAGGCCCTCGAGGATCGGCACCTCGGTGAGCGTGGCGAAGTACATGAACGCGCCGACGACCGACGCCCCGAGGTTCGCACCGAGGCCGTTGCCGCCCACCGCCTGCTCGACCCACTCGGGCGGCACCAGTCCCCGGCTCTCGGGCGTGCCCAGCAGCAGCCCGGCCACGAACACGCCGCCGATGAGCAGCGGCGTGATCAGCTTGGCGTAGCCCCAGGTCTGCGTCCACCACTCGCGGCCCGGCTCGCCGGCCCGGGGCATGAGCACGCACAGCGCGACGACGGCGACGCCGAAGGGGATGCTCGGCTCGTCACCGAAGACGCCCGCCGCGACCCCGACGATGCCGCCCGACGCGACCAGGCCGAGCCCCGGGAACGCGAACCAGCGCCAGAGCACGATCGCCATCGGCACCGCGGCCGCGACGGTCAGCGTCCACTTGTTCGCGTGCAGGGCGTGCCAGATCCCGGTCGCATCGGGCGCCCCACTCCAGTTGGCGAAGATCAGCACGGCGATCATCAGCCCGAAGAGCGCCACGAGCCGATGCAGCGGCCGAGCGTCGCCCGCATCGGGCATGACGAAGGCCGGCGCCGGCTCGTCGCCCTTGCTCGGACGCTCGAAGATCGCGGCCATGACCAGGCCGATGACCACGCTGAACGCCACCGCCCCGACGGCCCGGGCGATCCCGATCTCGATGCCGAGCACCCGGGCGGTGAGGATCACCGCCAGCACGTTGATCGCCGGTCCGGCGTACAGGAAGGCCATCGCGGGCCCGATCCCCGCGCCCATCCGGTAGATGCCCGCGAACAGCGGCAGCACCGTGCACGAGCAGACGGCCAGCACGCAGCCGGAGGTCGCCCCGACGCCGTAGGCGGCGGGCTTGCTGGCCTTCGGGCCGAGGTACTTCAGGATCGCGGCCTTGTCGACGAACGCCGCGATCGCGCCCGCGATCACGAATGCCGGCAGGAGGCACAGGATCACGTGCTCCCGCGCGTACCACTGCGTGAGGCGAAGCCCCTCCCCGACCGCCCGCTCGACGGGCTCGGACCCGATGGGCAGGAGGTACACGCCGAGGAAGAGCGCCGCGAGCGAGGCGAGCTTGAGCCACTCCCGGCGCTCCATCAGGCGCGTCCCCCGCGCGACCCGGCGCCGCAGCCTGCATCGGCCGGCCGGCCGTCGCGCGGCTCGAGATCCGGGCACCACTCGGCGATCGCGTCGATGAGCCGGGCCAGCCGCGCGCACAGCTCACGGCAGCGGGCGGCGTACCAGACCGTGCGGCCCTCCTTCGCGGCCGAGAGCACGCCCGCGGCCGCGAGCACCTTCAGGTGCTTGTTCACCACCGAGAACTCGACGTCGCAGCACCGGGCGACCTCGGAGACCGAGCACGGCCGGCCGCACTTGACCAGGCACGACAGCACCAGCAGCCGGGTCGGGTCGGACAGCGCCTTGAACAGCTGCCGGTCGAGCCGCTCGTCGATGGCGGCCTGCACGCGGCGCGCAGACTCGGGCGAGTCGGGGTGGACGGCCGTCGGTGGCATCGCCGTGCCAGCATAGATCGAGCCCGCCGTTCCGTCCAACGACCTCCCGGTCGAGGACCGGAGCCCGACGCTCCCCCGGCTCGGGGGGCCTCGCCTCAGCCGGCGGCCGGCGGCCTGACCGGCTCGCCGTGCGCCCACGCCACGAGCAGGAATCCGATCCCGGTGAGCACCGGCGGCAGCAGGCCGCCGATGGCCCCGACCACGATCATCGCCACGCCGAGCGCGACCATGCCCCACGTCAGCACCCGCCTTCTTCCTTCCGACATCGGACCTCCTCCATCGTTCGAGCTCGGACGTGTCGCCGCGGGACCGTCGGTGCCACGGGCCGCGGCCGCGGGCCCGCCCGACCCCGCGGCCACGTTCATCGATCGCGGGGCTCCCGCCGCGTCCCGGCCCCCGCGGCCGGTCGCGACTTCGCCCGACGCGACTCCCGCCCCGCGGCGGCCGCGTACAGCCCCACCCGGAACCACCCCCGCTCGTCCTCCCAGTGCCGGAGCGGCTCGAAGCCGGCCGCCACCGCCTCGCGGTCCATCGCGGCCGGCTCGAGCTTGTGCGAGCTCTCGGTGTGGATCGACTCCCCGGGGCGGAACCGGAACGCCTGGCCGGCGACCTCGACCGACTGGGCCGCCCGGCTGACGAGGTGCATCTCGATCCGCGAGCGCGACGCGACCCACGGCGCCGCGTGCTCGAACGCCGCCGGCTCGAACGTCCCGCCGAGCTCGCGGTTGATCCTCGCGAGCAGGTTGCGGTTGAACGCCGCGGTGACCCCGGCGCGATCGTCGTAGGCCCGCCGCAGCACCGACTCGTCCTTCGGCCGGTCGAAGCCGAGCAGCAGCATGCCGCCCGGCCCGACCATCGCCCGGAATCGCCGCAGGAGGCCCGCCCGCCCCGCCCGCTCGAGGTTGCCGATCGTCGAGCCGGGGAAGTGGACGACCCGTCGGCCGGTGCCCTCCGCCGGCCCGGCCCGCCCCACCGCCCCGAGGACGGCCGCCGCGTCGCCGAGGAAGTCCGCGCACACCGGCCTCACCTCCACCTCCGGGAACCGGTCCGCCAGCCGCTCGGCCGCGGCCTCGAGGGCGCACCTCGAGATCTCGATCGGCACGAACGCCCGCGGCCGCTCGAGGCGCTCGAGCAGCATCGCCGCCTTCTCGCCCGAGCCCGCCCCCGGCTCGATCAGCGTCACCTCGGGACCGAGCGCGGCGGCGATCCGGTCGATCGATCGGTCGACGATCGCCTGCTCGGTGCGCGTGGGGTAGTACTCCTCGAGCTCGCAGATCCGCTCGAAGAGCTCGCTGCCCCGCGCGTCGTACAGGTGCTTCGGCGGGATCGCCTTCCGCGGCCGGGCGAGGCCCTCCAGCACGTCCTCGCGAAAGGTGTCGTGCAGCGCCTCGGGATCGACCACGGTCGGCCGCAGGTTCGAGCGTTCGGTCCCGACCGTCATCGCGGGCTCCGCGCGAGCCGCAGGCCGGTGAGCTGCCAGACCGCGCCCGGGGCGAAGAAGTTGCGGTAGGTCCGCCGGACGTGCGACCGGCTCGTCGCGCACGAGCCGCCCCGCAGCACGAACGATCCGCACATGAACTTGCCGTTGTACTCGCCGATCGCCCCCGGCTCGGGCCGGTACCCCGGATAGGGCTCGTGGGCCGACCGCGTCCACTCCCACACGTCGCCGAACATCTGCCGGAGGCCGCCGCCGCCCGCCGCCCGGGTCGGCGCCGGCGCCGGCGCCGGATGCAGCCGCCCCGACTCGAGGAGGTTCCCGGCGATCTCCTCGCCCTCCGACGCGTGCTCCCACTCCCCCTCGGTCGGCAGCCGGGCTCCCGCCCAGCGGGCGTAGGCGTCCGCCTCGAAGAAGCTCAGGTGGCAGGCGGGAGCCTCCGGGTCGAGCGGCCGCTCCCCGTGGAGGGTGAACTCCCGCCAGCCGTCGTCCCCGCGCCGCCAGTACTCGGGATGCCGGCGATCCCCGCCGCGCACCCACGTCCAGCCGTCGTCCAGCCACGGGCCCGGCCGCCGATAGCCGCCGTCCTCCACGAACGCGAGCAGCTCGGCGTTGGTCACGAGGCGATCCGCGAGCTCGAACGGCTCGAGGAACCGGCGGTGCCGCGGCCCCTCGTTGTCGTAGGCGAACCCGGGCCCGTCGTGACCGATCGCGACGACGCCCGCGTCGAAGCCGATCCAGCCGAGGGGGCCGGCGGTGCCGCGGGCCGCCGGATCGGCGAGGCCGTCGTCGGGCTCCTCGCGGTACCGCGGACGGATCGGGTTCGCGGCCAGCAGCAGCTTCACGTCCGTCAGCAGCAGCTCCTGGTGCTGCTGCTCGTGGTGCAGGCCGAGCTCGATCAGCGGCGCGATCACCGCGAGCGTGGCCTCGTCGCAGCGCGCGAGCAGCGCCGCCACCCGCTCGTCGATCGTGTCGCGGTACGCCATCACCTCGCCGATCGACGGTCGCGTGAGGGCGCCGCGCCGCCGCCGAGGGTGCTGCTCGCCCACGCCGTGGTAGTACGAGTTGAACAGCACCCGGAACCGCTCGTCGTACGGCGTGAACCCCCGCTCGTGAGCCTCGAGGACGAACGTCTCGAAGAACCACGTGGTGTGCGCGAGGTGCCACTTGGCGGGGCTGGCGTGCGGCTCGACCTGCACCGCCATGTCCTCGGCGCTCAGCGGGTCGCAGAGGGCGATCGTGGTCGACCGGACGCGGCGGTGGTGATCGAGGAGGGTGCGGCGGTCGATCGGGACCGGAGTGGGCAGCACGGACACGGTCGGGGCCTCCGGGAGGTCCGGGGGGAAGCCGCCGATCCGTCCGCGCGACGCGGCGTCCTGCCAACGCGGCGGCCCCGGCGACGGGATCGAGGACCCGCGCACGCGAGTCGTCGCCCATCGAACCGGCGGCTCGTCGCCTCCGCCATCGGCGCCCCGGCCACCCGGGCCTCGCCGTCCCCCCGATCGGCCCCCCGGGGATCCCCGCACGGCGAGGGCCGCCTCGGGCATCCACGGGTCTCCCCGACGGGCCGCGGACGGACGGGGGAGCGGAAGAGCGCGACAGCGGATCATCACGCCGCGCGCGTCGCGGCACGGCAAGGCCCCGGGCATCGACGACGACGCCACCAGCGGGACGCCGCCCGGAGGTCGGTCCGTCGTCATCCGACCGCTGCCGCTGCTCGCCCGCCTCGCGACGGACGGATCGGCTCCACCAGCTCGATCGTCTCGCGCTCGCGGCCGGCCATGGAGCAGGCGCCCTCCTCGGACCGCGTCACGCTCCCGCCGTTCCCGAGGTCCACGAACCGGATCCCCGGCTGCGCCGGGCGAGGACGACGCCGGATCCAATCACTGCAGGACGAGCTTCCGCCGTCGGGGACCGCCGCGAGCTCGCCGAGCATGTCTGGTCCACGACCGGCCCGACGCGGAGCGTCTCCGCGTCGCGGCCGATCACCACGAGGTCCTCTCGAAACGGCGCGTCCCACCACGCCCCGATCCGAGTTCCACGTCCGCGGCAGCCGTCGCTCGCCCGACTCGCTCCCGAGCGGCTCGAGGTCCGCCCGCGACACCGGGCCGGGACCGTCGACCGCCACCACCCGGGCGGGCCCGATGAGGGCGTCAATCGGCACCTCGTCCACGCCCGCCGCCCCGCCCGCGCGTGATGCGGGGCGACCACGCGGGTGCCCGCGTAGGCGCTCGCCCCGAGCTCGGTGGCGGTGGCGGGATCGCCGCGCCGTCGATCGCGCCGTCGCCGCACGCGCGGCGTGGGCGGGTCGGGCCAGCTCGTCACCCCGACCCGCAGCCGCCCGACGCGTCGATCCACCCGCCCGTTCCCGACATCGGCAGCTCCGGTCCCGGGTGCGTTCGCGTGCCGACGACGGGACCACGGGCCGGCGACCGCCGCCGCCCCACCCGCCGTGGCCTCCCCCGTTCGTCAGTCGCCGTCCGTGGCGGCCCGCACCCGAAGCTCGCCCAGCATGCCGTCGGCCTCGTGCGGCAGGCACACGTACCGGTAGGTGCCCGGCACGGTGAACGTGCGTCGCCAGGTCTCGCCGGGTCCGACGTAGCCCGAGTGGAACGCCTCCGCATCCTCGGGCAGCGCCACGTGATCGGGATCCGCGACGAGGTCCGGATCCGCGGTCACGGTGTGCACGGCGGTGCCCACGCCCTCCCAGAGCACCGTCTCGCCGGCCTCGATCGTGAGCCGCTCGGGCTCGAACCGCAGCTCGTCGTTCATGCGGACGACGGCCGCCGGCTCGACCTCGCGGCCGACCCCGCCGTCCTCGCC
>CAYLNM010000180.1:0-8533 GCA_964385045.1 uncultured Isosphaeraceae bacterium | reverse complement strand
GGCGGGCCGAGCGGCGCGGGCCACGCCGGTCACGGCCGCCGCGCGAGCGCCCGCGTCGCCTCGCCCGACCGAGACGACCCCGCGGCGCCGGCCAGCCATCGCGCGCAGGCGGGATCCGAACCGGCCGGCCGCGACGCCTGCGGCAGCCGCGGCGGCCGCGGGCGCTCGCCGTGTCCTCGGCCCCCCGCGGCCCCGTCCCACCGAGCGGTGTCGCCGTCGCCGCCCCCGCCCCCGCCCCGCCACGTGATCGCGACCGGCACCTCGCGACTTCCCGAAGCCGCTGAAAGCCCGTACCGTGGTGTCCGCCGGATCCCCCTCCCCGCGACTGCTCCCGCTGACCGGCTCCCGGAGCGATCGCCGCGTCCCCGCGGACGCCCCGCTGCATGTCCACCTTCAAGCTCGTCTGGAACGTGCACACGTACGTGGGACTCGTGCTCGCCGTCATCGTGGCGATGGTGAGCGTCACCGGACTGCTGCTGCTGGTGAAGAAGGACTTCGCCGCCCTGCAGCCGCCCACGCAGCGTGGGGAGCCCGGCGAGCCCGCCGACTTCATCCCCGTCGCCGAGGTGCTGAAGGCGACCTACGCCACCGGGCATCCCGCGTTCGCGTCCTTCGACGACATCGATCGCATCGACGTGCGGCCCGACCGCCGCGTACACAAGGTGCGGTCGGTGCACGGCCAGATGGAGCTCCAGGTCTGCGCAGTGACCGGCGCGATCCTCTCCGGGCCCCTGCCGCGTCGAAGCGACCTCATCGAGTCGATCCACGACGGGTCCTTCTTCGGCGACTGGGCGCACGGATGGCTCATGCCCGCCACCGCCCTCGGCCTGGTGGTGCTCACGGTGAGCGGGATCTGGGTGTGGATCGCCCCGGTCCTCACGCGGCGGCGACGGCGGCGAGCCATCGCCGCCCGCGCCGCGCACGAGGCGGCGCTCCGGCACTGACCGCGGCGGCATCCGCCGCCGGCGGGACGCGGACCACCTCGCCCCCTCCGTCCCCCTGCGTGCCGGCGCCGCCGCGACCGGCTCAGACGCCGTAGAGCGGCCGGAGCTTGCTCTCGAGGTGCCGCATCAGCGGCTCGGCGGACAGTGGCTCGCCCGTGACCTCCTCGCACAGCTCGGCGGCGCGGAACCGCCGGCCGTGGGCGTGCACCGTGCGGTTGAGCCACCGCCGCAGCGGCTCGAACTCGCCGCGCCGGAACATGGCGTCGAGGTCGCCGAGCTCACGGCCCGCCGCCTCGAACAGCTGCGCCGCGTGCAGGTTGCCGAGGGTGTACGTCGGGAAGTAGCCCATCGCGCACATCGACCAGTGGATGTCCTGCAGGCAGCCCTTCGCGTCGTCGGGGACCTCGATGCCGAGCAGCTCGCGGTAGCGGGCGTTCCAGGCCTCCGGCAGGTCGGCCACGTCCAGGTCGCCGCGCAGCAGCTGCCGCTCGAGCTCGAAGCGGATCATGATGTGCAGGTTGTACGTGGCCTCGTCCGCCTCGACGCGGATGAAGTCGGGCCGCACGACGTTCGCCGCCCCGAAGACGTCGTCGAGCGCGAGTCCGCGCGTCCGGTCGCCGAAGAACTCGCCCAGCCGCGGGTGCAGCCACTCCCAGAACGCCCGCGAGCGGCCGACCTGGTTCTCCCACAGCCGGCTCTGGCTCTCGTGGATGCCGAGGCTGACCGACGAGCCCATCGGCGTGCCCCAGTGGTCCATCGGGAGGCCCTGCTCGTAGATGCCGTGCCCGGCCTCGTGCATCGTGGAGCCGAGGGCGTCGTTGACGTTGGCGTCGTGGAAGCGCGTCGTGAGCCGCACGTCGCCCGGATGCGAGCCGCTGCAGAAGGGGTGCGTGGACACGTCGAGCCGTCCCCGGTCGTAGTCGAACCCGATCGACTCGCTCACGAACCGCACGAAGCGCTTCTGGTCCGCGACCGGCAGCACCAGCGCGTTGAACTCCGTGGCCGGCGGCGTGCCGCGGTCCATCAGGTCGCGCACGAGGGCCGCGAGGCGGTCGCGGAGGGGCGTGAAGACGGCTTCGACCTCGGCCGCGGTGCAGCCCGGCTCGTAGTCCTCGGCCAGCGCGTCCCAGACCTCGCCGGCCTCGGCCCAGCCGTAGCAGTCGGCCTTGCGGCGCAGCAGGTCCACCACCCGCTCGAGCACCGGACGGAAATGGGCGAAGTCGGCCCGGCCGCGGGCCTCGGACCAGGTGTGCTGCGACTCGCTCGCGAGCCGAGCCTCCTCCTCGACGAGGGCGGCGGGCAGCCGGGCGGCCCGGTCGTGGTCGCGCCGCAGCTCCCGCACGTTGACCGCCGCCGCCGACCGCGGCTCGCCGGTGATCGCCGGATCGTCCTCGCACGCGGCGAGCAGGTCCGACATCCGCCGCGAGGTCATGATCTCGTGGCGGAGCCGGGCGAGCTGGGCGAGCTGGCGGCCGCGGTAGGCGATGCCGCCGGCGGGCATGAGGACCTCCTGGTCCCAGCCGAGCAGGCCCGCGGTGCCGCCCAGCAGGCTGGCTTCGCGGGAGAGGCGGACGAGCTCGTCGTAGGCGGTGGCGGCGGGGGCGGCGGTGCTCATGGGAACTCCGGGCTTCGAGAAGCATGGCGGCGCGGGACGACGGGCGGACGCGCCGGGGCGGTCGCCGAGGCGGTCGCCGAGGCGGGGCCGATCATAGTCCGGGCATCGCGGCTCCCCGCTTCCCGCCTCGCCCCGCCGCCGCCGCTTCCCCCCGAGACGCAGCGTGCCCGGCCGAAGCCGGGCACGCGCGCGATCATGGTGGGAGTCGTGGGGGCCGGGGCCGGCCCGGAGGGCCTCAGCCGCCGGCGACGGCGGCCTCGAGCCGGGCGACCACCTCGGCCGCCCGCTCGTCGGTGCGCTTCCGCGCGAGGTCCAGCGGGGTCTCGCCCTTGCGGTTGGTCGCCGCCGGATCGAGCCCCCGCTCGAGCAGGAGCTCGACCAGCTCGTGATCGACCTCGCCGCTGCGGGCCGCGATGTGCAGCGGCGTGTTGCCGCGGGCGTCGGTGACGTCGAGCTTCGCGCCCGCCTGCAGGAGCACCTCCACGTGCTTCCGCTTGTTCGTGCGGATCGCGTGCATCACGACCGTCGCCTGCTCCATCGTGTCGCGGGCCTCGACGTCGGCGTCACGCTCGAGCAGGAGCTTGACCTTGTCGACGTCCTCGCCCACGCTCGCGGCCCAGATGAGCGGCGTGAAGCCGATCAGGGTGCCGGAGCCGGAGTCGACCTCGGCTCCCGCCTCGATCATCGCCTCGCACATGGCGAGGGTGCCGAAGCCGGCGGCCCAGGCGAGCGGCGTGTTGCCGGTCTGGTCGACGTGGCGGACGTTCGCCCCGAGGTCCAGCAGCATGAGCACGGTGTCGAGGCTGCCGGACTGGGCGGCGTAGCACAGCGGCGTGCGGCCCATGCCGTCGGTGGCCTCGAGGTTGGCCCCGCGGTCGGCGAGGGCGGCCACGACCTCGACCACGCCGAAGCGGGCGGCCTTGATCAGCGGGGTGTGCCCGGCGTCGTCGGGCTGGTTCGGGACGACCTCGCCGGTCTCGATCATGTCGAGGACCGCGTCGATCTCGCCGCCGTTGAGCAGCGAGTTCAGCTGGCGGGCCGGCACCGGCGGCCGGGAGACGACGGCCTCGCTCGCGTCGTTGGAGCGGGCCCGCTCCCGCATGTCGCGCAGGACGTTGACCGAGAGCGGGATCAGGATCCGCTCGGACTTGGGGTGATCGAGGCGGAACAGCAGCCGGCGCTGGTTGGTGCCGGACTCGTACAGCGCGTCCCACGGGACGTTGATCACGTGCTCGGTCTTGGCCTCCTGGGGAAGCTCCTCCGGCGTGAGCACCGCGGGGAACATGCTGAGGACGCGGAACGGCGTGCCGTCGTCGGCGGTGATGGTCACGGCGCCGTCGGGGTGCTGGCCGCGATCGAGCCGCTCCGGGCTGGCGGTCACGAACGCGACGGCCTCGGCCTCGAGGGCGAGCCGCAGTGGCGGGTGGCCGTCGGAGATGAGGAAGTTGACCGTCTTGCGGAGCGTCTGCGGACGCTCGCCGCCGTCGAGCTGCACCTCGACCTCGACGGAGCCGCCCCCCGCGGCGATCGTGTTGCCCTTGGGGCACTGCGTCGCGGTACAGCCGCACGTCGCCCGGCAGTCGATGAGCCGGTAGTCGCGGTCGGTGTCGTTCACCAGCCGCACGGTGGCGGTCTTCGACTCGCCGAGGGCGATGTCGCCGTACTCGATGACCGGCGGATCCAGCGTCAGCGTGGTCGCGACGGCCGGCGGATCGTCGGCTCGGGCCGGAATCGGCGCGGGCTCGCGGCCCGCGGCTCGCTCGGCATCCTGCGCCGCCAACGCGGCCCGGGCGGCGGCGTCGCGGGCGACCTCGGCGTCGCGGGGTGCGGTCGTGTCGCCGGCCCGCCGGGCCTGACGCGCCTCGAGGGCGGCCATCTTCGCGCGGCGGGCCTGCTCGGAGAGCTGCTCCTGCTGCTGCTGCTCCTGCTCCCGCATCGCCTGCCGCTCGCCGGGCGAGGCGGTGTTGCCGAGCATGCGCGACGGGGCGGCGGCACCGGACGTCGAGCCGGTGCTGCCGGTCGACCCGGTCGAGTCCGAGCCGGCGGTGCCGAGCGGGAGGCCAGCGGCGGCAGCGGCGGCCGCCGCGTTGCCGCGGCGGGCTGGGGTGGCGGCCCGGATGTCGTCGCCGGCGAATCCGCCGGTCATGTTGAACGCGGGCCGGGCCTCGGAGTCGGCGGCCGGCTCCGCCGGCGCGACATCGGCCTCGCGATCGGCCTCGCGAGTGGCCGGGGCGGTCCCCGTCGCGGGGCGGGTGCCGAGGCCGGCGGAGGTGGCGGCGGGGGTGGGAGCCGCGGGCGTCGGAGCAGTGGCCCCGACCCGGGCGGCGAGGGCCCCGGTGGACCCGGCGGCCTCCTTGGTCTGGGGTCCGTCCCCGGTGGACTCGGCGGTCCGGCGGAGGGCCGCCTCCCGGAAGCGTCGCCGCATCTCCTCCTCGTCGGCCTCGGGCCGGGCGTCGCCGGCGAGGGACGCGGCGGCGGCCGACTCGCCGGCGGCCGAGGCCTCCGATCCGCCGCTCGCCGTCGCCGCGGCGGTCTCACCCGCCGTGGCGTCGCTGGTCGCCGTGGTCTCCGCCTCGCCGCCGCAGCCGCCGAGGGCGATCAGCGCCCCGGCGAGCAGCGTGATGCCGAGGCCCTTCCGCGTGTCGAGCTCGTGCACTTCTGATCTCCCACCATCGAACGAACGGGTCGCGTTCGGGCCGCCACGAACGGCGCACCGGCACCCGTGCTGCGGGAGAACGTGGCCTGCCGCGGGGTATTGCCCACCGCGAAGGCACCGGATCGCGGTCTCCGGCGCATCGACGGCCCGCACCTCCCGCACCTCCGGAACGGCCGGCACGGTCGACCCGGCCTTCCCCGCCCGCCGGGACGGCCGCGAACCGCCCCGGCGCGGCCGCCCGTCGGCCGCGCCGCACGCCGCCACGCCGCGCCGACGCCCCGCCGCTCACCTCCCGCGGCCACGACGCACGCTCCGACCATGCGAATCCGCCGCCGCGGATCGAGCGGCCCACGCCGCCTGCTATCGTGCCCGTCCCACGCCGGCGGCCCCGACGCCGCCGGGCGAACGCCGCCCCTCCCCGTGACGGACCCACCGATGAGCGACGCCAACCCGGACGCCAACCCGGACGCCAACCCCGACCACTCGTCCGAGGACGGTCCCGCCGGCGGCCCCGAGGCCGCCGGCTCGCCCGAGACTCCCGCCGCGGGGAGCGGCGCGACCGCAGGGCCCCTGCCCGACCACGTCGAGCGGCCCCACGTCCGACCGATCCAGCCCATCCCGGTGAAGAAGGACGGCAAGCCGTTCGTGGCCCTCCGCGATCCGTCGATGCTGCAGAAGCAGACGATGGTCGTGCCGATGCCGGCGCTGCAGGCGATCCAGCAGTTCCAGGGGAAGGCGACGCTCGACGAGCTGGCCACCAAGTTCGGCGGCAACCGTGAGCCCCTCGTCGAGCTGGCGGTCAACCTCGACAAGCTCGGGCTCCTCTGGGGCCCGACCTTCGAGCGGCTCGAGAAGGCCCGCTGGGACCAGCTCTCCGAGCGCGGGGCCTTCCCGCCGCGGGCCTCGTCCACGCTCGGCAAGGACGCGGACGCCTGCCGGGCCCAGATGGACGCCTGGCTGAACGAGACCGAGGATCCGGAGCTCGAGTTCGCGCCCCGCGGCATCGTGGCCCCCCACCTCGACTACGGCCGCGGCTGGCCCAACTACGCCGCCGCGTGGTACGGGGCCCGCGGGATCGAGCGACCGGACCGCGTGGTCGTGCTCGGCACGAACCACTTCGGCCTCGGCGACGGCGTCGTGATGACCGAGATCGACTTCGAGACCCCGCTCGGCCGGCTCGAGCAGGACGCGGCGGTCCGCGACCGGCTCATGGAGCGCTTCGGTCGTCCGCTCGTCGTCGACCAGCTCGACCACCTCGCCGAGCACTCGATCGACCTGCAGCTGCCGTGGATCCAGCACGTCCTCGGCGACGTGCCGGTGCTCGCCGCCCTCGTGCCCGACCCCCTGCGTCCGATGGTCGACGACCCCGGCACCGAGCGGGTGTCGTTCAGCGACTTCGTCGAGGGCCTCCGCGAGGTGCTCGACGCGGCGGGCGGCACCACCTTCTTCGTCGCCTCCAGCGACCTGAGCCACGTGGGCCCGCAGTTCGGCGAGCCCCGGCCGGTGGACGAGCAGCGGTCGGCGGACGTCGAGCGGCACGATCGCGAGATGATGGGACGGTTCGTGGCCGGCGACGCCGAGCAGTTCCTCGGCGCGATGCAGTGGAACCGCAACCCCACGCGGTGGTGCTCGATCGGGAACATGGCCGCGATGCTCAAGCTGCTCGAGCCCGAGACGGTCGAGCTCATCGACTACCGGCAGGCCCGCGACGAGCGCGGCGTCGCGATGGTGAGCAGCGCGGCGATCGCGCTCGGCTGAGGCCGCACGGCTCATCCGTCCTCGGGCCGACGCTCCACGACCAGGGTCACCGGGCCGTCGTTGACGAGCTCGACCTGCATCGACGCGCCGAAGACGCCGGTGGCGACGAACACCCCGTCCGCGACGAGTCGGTCGCGCACCCGCTCGTACAGCCGGCGGCCCTCGTCCGGCGCGGCGGCCCGCACGAAGCTCGGACGGTTCCCCCGGGTGCAGTCCCCCGCGAGCGTGAACTGACTCACCAGCAGCACCCCGCCGTCGATGGCGGGCAGGTCGCGGTTCATCCGGCCGGCGTCGTCGGCGAAGACGCGAAGCCGGGGGAGCTTGCGGGCGATCCAGTCGGCCTCGGCGTCACCGTCGCCGACCTCGACCCCGAGCAGGACGCAGAGCCCCGGACCGATGCCGGCCGACCGGGGCGGCGACTCGGTGCGGACCTCGGCCCGGCGGACGCGCTGGACGACGGCGATCACGATCGGGCTCCCCGCCGGGCGGCCGCCGATCGTGCGGTCGGGCGGGCGGGCGGTGGTGCGATCGTCGGTCGCGGCGCCGGGCCCGTCGATCCCGGAGCCGGGGCACGGTCGGCGCAGAAATCGAGCCCGCCGCCGCGAGGGCAAGCGGGCCCGGTGTGGGGGGGGCGAATGAAGCGAGGAACGGAGTCGACGCGCGTCCCGGGGGGGACTGGACGGGTCGGCTGCGGCCCCGCATGCTCGGGTTCGGAGCCCTGACGCGATCGGATGCGTGCGGATGCGGAAATTCCCCGTCGATCGCCGGCGCGGGGACCGAGGCGGTCCCGCGGCCCCACCAGGCGGTCATGGCGGTGATGGCGGCGCCGGGGGCGACGCCCGGGATCCGCACCGCCGCTCATGCCCTCACCCCGGCCTCGAGCCGCGTTCGCACCTCCTGCAGGTCGTGCCACATCTGCTCGCGGGTCTCCCGCGTGTAGTTCCGCAGCAGGTAGGCCGGGTGGAAGGTGGGCAGCACGGGCACCTCGAGGGAGCTGCCGGGCGCCTCGTCCACCCACGTCGCCCAGACTCCGCGAAGCCGCGTGATGCCGGTCTCGGTTCGCAGCAGCCACTTCGCCGCCGGCCCGCCGAGGGCCAGGATCGCGGCGGGACGAAGGACGCGGATCTGGGCCGCGAGCCACGGTCCGCAGCGGTCGACCTCGTGCTGCAGCGGTGTGCGGTTGCCGGGCGGACGGATCTTCAGCACGTTGGCGACGTACACCCGCGGCCGGTCGAGCCCGATCGCCCCGAGCATCTGCTCGAGCTTGCGACCGGCGGGGCCGACGAAGGGACGGCCGGTGCGATCCTCCTCCGCCCCCGGCGCCTCGCCCACCACCATGAGCCGGGCCGCGGGGTCGCCCTCGCCGAAGACGACCCGCGTGAACCGGTGCTCGGTGACGGTCGGGGCCACGGTGCGCTCGTACCGCTCCCGGAGCGACTCGAGGGCCGCGGCGGGATCGTCGGGGAGCTCCTGCGGGGCCGGCGGGAGGCCGGGGCGGACGGCGGGGGGCGCGGCGGCGGGCGGGGCGGCGGCGGGCGGGGCGGCGAGCGGGGACGGCGG
>CAYLNM010000179.1:7162-8622 GCA_964385045.1 uncultured Isosphaeraceae bacterium | reverse complement strand
TGAATCCCGAGGAGGAGTTCGGCGAGTGGTTCGCCAATCGGCTCATCTTTCGCCGCATCGTGTCCGAGGCGCCGCTCGGCGGCGGCCTCCACCTCTCCGAGGTCATCGTCCCGGATCGCTTCGTGGGTCGGACGCTGCAGGAGCTGGAGCTTCCCCGCCGCATGGGCGTGACGGTGGTGGCGGTCCGGGACGGCGCCGGCGACACCGTCCGCATCCCCCGGGCCGCGGAGTCGCTCCGCGCGGACGAGCGGCTGCTCGTGGTCTCCGACGAGGCGGCCCTGCGGCGGATGCTGGAGGAGGGGCAGTGATGCGGCTGGTCCGCGGCATCCACCTCGGGGCGGCGCTGATCGTGACGATGGGCCTGCTGCTGGCCTTCGGCTCCATCGCGGTCTTCGCGCGGATGACCCCGGCGATCGCGGTGATCCTGGAGGAGAACGATCGCTCGCTCGAGGCCTGCGAGCGCATGCTCGCCGCCCTCGCCACGCAGCCGCGCCCGGGCGAGGATCCCGGGACCGTCGCCGCGTTCGAGGCGGCGCTCGCGGCGGCGAAGGGCAACGTGACGGAGGCGGCCGAGGAGCCGATCCTCGCCGAGATCGAGCGGACCTGGCAGGCGGAGCGCGGCGGCGATCCCGCCGTCCGCCCCGAGCTGGTGGACGCGATCGGACGGCTCGCCGCGGTCAATCGTCGGGTCATGCGAGCCGCGGACGCCCGGGCCGCGGACCTCGGGCGGGCCGGAGGCTGGAGCGTGGCGTTCATGGCGAGCATCACGCTCGTCGTGTTCCTCGTGCTCCTCCGGAGCCTCGACGTCCGCGTGCTGGGGCCGATCCAGGAGATCCGTGACGTGGTGTCCGCCCGACGAGGCGGCGATCGGCGACGCCGCTGCTCGCTCCCCGACGCCGAGTCCGAGGTACGGGCGCTGGGCCGAGACCTGAACGCGATCCTCGACGAGCTCGACGGGCCGGGTGAGTCGCCGGGTGGGGCCCCCGCTCCGGCTCAGAGCACCCCGAGCCCCCGCAGATCCTCCCGCGGCTCGTCGAAGCTGCACGAGCCGTAGCTGATGCAGAAGCCGAGCCGGGCGTCCTCGACCTCGTCGCGGGTGCACGTCAGCTCGCCGAAGCCGACCTCGTCCGCGGTGAGGATGAACCGGTCGATCGTCTCCGCCGCGAGGACCGGCTCGAGGCCCTCGGCCTCCACGCCGTGGTGGGTCGCGAGCAGGCCGGCGACGAAGACGTTGAGGAAGCCGTGCATCGGAACGTCCGGGTGCTCGGCCGACAGCGGGTGGCCGCGGAGCGGATGGTGCAGCCCCGCCGTCGCCTTGAACGGCACGTCGCAGCCCGCGCAGGCCTCGATGAACGCGGCCACGCGCTCGATCGGCGGGATCGCGTCCGGCTCGACGCCGCCGGTGCGGATCTTGGCCCCCGCGTCGCCGCCCACGAGCGTGGTCACGAGGCCGCGGACGT
>CAYLNM010000179.1:4765-7062 GCA_964385045.1 uncultured Isosphaeraceae bacterium | reverse complement strand
CGGATCTTGGCCCCCGCGTCGCCGCCCACGAGCGTGGTCACGAGGCCGCGGACGTCGGTGCGCCAGTCGAGCTCGAAGAAGGGGAACAGCTCGTCCGGCATCCGATCGAGCGAGGCGTCGATCGCGTCGGCGTCCCCGCCGCGGAGCTCGAGGACGTCGATGATCGCCAGCCCGCGGCCGGGATCGCAGTGTCGCTCGTTGAACGCGACCACCGTCTCGAGGTCACGCTCGAGCTGCGGGTCGCCCGCCGGGGCGACCAGCACCGACAGCGGCCACGGCTCGTCCTGCTCGCCGGTGGGCAGGAGCTCCGCGGCGCAGCGCTCGAGCTCCTCGAGCCGGCCGACGGGCACGACGAGTCGCTCGAGCATCCACGCCTCGTCCGCGGCGAGGAAGCGGGCGTAGGCGTCCACCGTCGGCTGCATGTCCAGCCGGGCGGGCGGGAAGAGGCCGGCGTAGTCGATCAGGTTCTCGAGCAGCGCGCGGACGGCGGAGTCGGTGGCGGTGGCGGGGCTCATGGCGGTGGCTCGGGGATGGACGGGGTGCGGGCCCGGCGCCGCGCGGCGGCCGGAGGCCGCGCGGCGCGGCGGCTCAGCCGACGAACAGCGTCTCGCGGCACTGCAGGAAGCGGTCGACGCGGGCGAGCACCGAGTCGCGGCCGAGCAGGGCCAGCACGTCGAAGATCGGCGGGCTCACGGTGCCGCCGCTCACCGCGATCCGCAGCGGCTGGGCGATCGCCCCGAGCTTGCCGCCGGCGTGCGCTTCGGCGTCGGCCCGCACCGCGGCCTCGAGACCCGCGACCGACCAGTCGTCCTGGTCCTCGAGGACGCCGCGGATGCGCTCGAGATGGTCCCAGCCGCAGGGCTCGCCCTTCTCCATCGCCTTGCGCACCGGCTTGCCGCTCTGGTAGACGATCGCGTCGTCGGGCTCGATGAGGAAGCGGCTGGTCTCGAGCGGATCGGCGAGGGTCTTGGACCGCTCGTGGTTGGCCTCGGCCATCAGGCGGAAGCCCTCGTCCGAGAGGTGCTCGAGGAACTCCGGGGCGAGGTCCCGGCAGTAGTCGCGAAGCCGCTCGGCGAAGGTCTCGACCGGCAGTCCCTGCAGCCGAACGAGGTTGAAGTTCAGCAGCTTGTTGCGGTCGAACCGCGCCGGGGACTTGACCAGCCGCTCGAGCGTGAACCGCTCGACGAGGACGTCCGGGTCGAACTGCTCGAGGTCCCCGCCCGGCGACCAGCCGAGCAGCGACAGGTAGTTGACGAGCGTCTCGGGCAGGTAGCCCGAGCGGCGGAAGTCGTCGACGTTGACCTCCGGCAGCCGCACCCCGAGCTCGCGGGCGAGCTCCTCGGCCTGCTCGTGCTCGAGCTGGTGGTCCTTGGAGCCGGACCACCGGGAGAAGGTCTCCCCGTCCACCGCGGTCGCCTCGGCGATGCCGTGGTCGACGACGAAGGTCCGCAGGGCCTTGTCCTTGTCCCGCTTGCTCATCTTCGACCCGTCGGGATTGAAGATCAGCGAGAGGTGGGCGTAGACCGGGGTGCGGAAGCCGAGCAGCCGCTGCAGCGCGACGTGCTTGGGCGTGTTGTACAGATGCTCCTGGCCCCGCAGGACGTGGCTGATCTCCATCAGCTCGTCGTCCACCACCACCGCGAAGTGGTAGGTCGGGAAGCCGTCGGCCTTGCGGATGACGAAGTCCTCGAGCTCGTGCGCCGGCAGCGCGATGTCGCCGCGGACGACGTCGTGGAAGCGGATCTCCTCGTCCGGGACCTTCAGCCGCAGGACGTGCGGCCGTCCCTCGTCGAGGTACTGCTTCACCGTCGACTCGGGCAGCTCCAGGGCGGCCCGGTCGTAGCGGTACGGCTGCTTCCGCCGCTGGGCCTCGGCCCGCTTGGCCGCGAGCTCCTCCGGCGTCTCGAACGCCCGGTACGCGTGGCCCGCGTCGAGCAGCTGCTGGAAGAAGCGGTCGTAGTGCGCCCGCCGCTCGCTCTGGAAGTACGGCCCGTGGTCGCCCCCGCCGCAGCCCTCGAGCTCCGGGCCCTCGTCCCAGTCCAGACCGAGCCAGCGCATCGACTCGAGCAGTCCGCGGGTCGAGGACTCGCTCGAGCGCTTCTGGTCGGTGTCCTCGATCCGCAGGATGAACGTCCCGCCGTGGTGGCGGGCGAAGGCCCAGCAGAAGAGGGCGGTGCGCGCCCCGCCCACGTGGAGGTGCCCGGTGGGGCTCGGGGCGAATCGGGTGCGCACCGGTCCGGCGGCGTCGGTCTCGCTCATGGGCGGAGCGTACCCGGCCCGCGCGACGAGGTCGAAGC
>CAYLNM010000179.1:0-4665 GCA_964385045.1 uncultured Isosphaeraceae bacterium | reverse complement strand
CGGGCCGGGGCCGAGAGGGCGTAGGCGGTGAACCCCACCGCCATCGTCTCCTGGAACCACAGCAGCAGCGCGAACAGCGGCAGCGCGATGCGGGCGACGTAGCCGAAGCTGCGGGCGCCGGACACGTAGCGGTTCATCACGTGCAGGTACGGCAGGCCCGAGACCATCGCCGCGGCGCAGGCGAGCGTCACGCCCGGGATCGCGAAGGCGAAGGCCTGCGAGAGGATGCCGGGCGGGTCGTCGAGGCCCTCGGGGCTCGCGAGCAGGTGCTGGTGGAGCAGGATCAGGCTCGCGATCGCGCCCGCGGCCCCGGGCGACGGCAGGCCGCGGAAGACCATGTGGTCCTCGGCCGCGGCCGAGGGCGTCTCGACGTTGAAGCGGGCGAGCCGCAGGGCGGTGGCCACGACGTAGGCGGCGGCGATCGCCCAGAGGACCTTGGCGAGCTCCGAGTCCGCCTCCGGCCCGACGATCGGGGCGGCGCGGTCGCCGGCGAGCATGTGGCTGACGAGCCGCAGCATCATGAACGCGGGGGCGACGCCGAAGGTCACGAGATCCGCGAGCGAGTCCAGCTGCGCCCCGAGCTCACTCGTGGAGCGGGTGATGCGGGCCACCGAGCCGTCGACCGCGTCGCACGCCATGCCGATGAAGATGAGCGCCCCGGCCATCGTGAGGCTGGTCCAGCCCCACGGCCCCGAGGCATCGATCGGCTTGCTCGCGTAGTGGATCGCGGCGAAGCCGGCGACGAGGTTGCCGAGGGTGATGATCGTCGGCACCACCGAGACCGGCGGCAGCGGACGACGCCCGCGGCGGCGGCGACGCATCGGGCGCCGGCGGGGTCGGCGGCGCGGCAGGCGGGGCGGCTTCACGGGGCGTCCTCCGGGGTCGCGGGAACGGCACGCCGGCGGTGCGAGCCGGCCGCGGCCCCGGCGGCCCCTTCCGCCGCGCGGACGGCCACCGCCACCCTGCCGGCCGCCGCACGCTCGGTCGGTGCGAGCTCCCCCCGGGGACCGCCGCCGCCCGGGGAGCCCGCCTCGGCTCGATCCGCCGCGTCCCGGGGCGGCTCGGGGAACAGGATCCGCGGCAGCTCCGGCTCGAGGACCAGCAGCTCGCGGATGATCCGCCGGCCGCCCGGCCGGTCCCGGCCGTTCTCCGCCCCGGCGCCGTCGCCGGGCGTGGCGGACGTACGTTGGGAGGCCGGCGCCCCGCGCCGCGTCAGCAGCAGCTCCCCCACCGTGGTCACGGGCAGGGCGGGCGGGCCGAGCGTGCGGGCCGATCCCTCGCCGCCCCCCCGGGGGTCCCGCCGGTCGTCCTGCCCCGCCGCATCCGCCGCCAGGGGCGTGCCGGGCGCGGGCCATGCCGTGTTCGGCGGGGCCGGGGCGATCACCCACGCCAGGTCCGGCGGGGCCGCGAGCTCGAGGGCGAGACCGTCGACGAGCCGTGCCACCGGGCGAGCCCGGCCCGCGAGCAGCCCGCGGTCGCGGGCGGGCTCGAGGTGCTCCACCCGCAGCTCCACCTGCAGATGCGGCCCATCCTCCATCCGCATCGTCCACGCACGCACCGCGAGCCGGAAGCTGCCCGACGGGAACCGCCGCATGCGCCCGCCGATCGCGACTGCGGCGCCCCCTCCGCCGCCGCCCCGGACCCCGCCCCCCGCGCCCGGCACCGCGACGGCGAGCGGCCGCCAGTCGGACGCCTCGCCGTGCCACGTCTCGACCTGCAGCGACGGCAGGACCAGCAGCGTCCGCAGTCGGTCGAGGTCCTCCCGCGGGACGGCGAGCAGTCGCAGTCCGTTGCGGGCCAGCCGCTCGGCCACCTCGGGCTCGACCACCGCGCTCGCGGGCGGCGGCACCGCGACGCTCGCGAGGACCGCACCGAGCGGCGCGTCCAGCGCCGCCTCGTCGATCCGCCACTGCCAGGAGCGCAGCCCGCGGTCCAGTCCCGGCACGAGGCCGCCGGGGCGCGTGCGCGGCGGCGCGAGCGCCGGCGACGGCGCTCCCCCCCGCGCGGGCGGCGGCGCGACGCCGTCGGCGACGTCCGTCCCCGCCGCGCCCGACGCCCCCGACGAGCAGCCGCCCCCGGATCCGGCCAGGGCGATCAGCGCCGCGACCGCCGTCGCCGTCGCGCGGGCGCCGACGCCGAGACCGACGGCTCGGCGGGTCATTCGCCCTCCGTCTCCATCGCCGCGTCGGTCGAGCCCTCGGGCCGCTCGTCCGCCTCCGGGGGCGCGAAGTCGTTGAGGCGATCGATCAGCGCTCGGACGAGACCGTACTGGTGCCGCGTGTGGTGGAACACGATCCGCGGCAGCTCGAGGTGCTCGCTCTCGACGTCGAGGGCCGGCGACCGCTCGATCGAGCCCGTCCGCACGAGGCCGTCGAACTCCTCGTTGATCGCGTCGAGCCCCTCGTCGGACAGTTCGTGCCGCAGCCGGATCACCAGCTGATCGTCCACGTACCGGCTCGAGTGGTACATGCGGTAGAAGCGGAGGATGTGCTCCACCGCGTCCTCGGGGGTGCGGGCGTGGTGGTACAGCCGGTGGTCCTCGGGGCTGATCCAGCCGTTCTCGCCGAGGTGGTCGGTGACGTACTCGATCCAGTGGTCCCAGTAGACCCCGCCCTCGCCGTCGAGCAGCACCATCGGGATGATGTTCGACTTGCCGGTCTGGATGAGGACGAGCGACTCGAAGAGCTCGTCCTGCGTCCCGTAGCCGCCCGGGCACACGCAGATCGCGTCCGCGTGCGTCATGAACATCAGCTTGCGGGTGAAGAAGTAGCGGAAGTTGATGAGCTTGGGGTCGCCCTCGATGACCTCGTTGGCGGTGGTCTCGAAGGGCAGCCGGATCGAGAGTCCGAAGCTCTTCTCCCGCTGCGGGCCCTCGTGTCCGGCCTTCATGATGCCGTCGCCGGCGCCGGTGATGCTCATCCAGCCGCGGTCGGCCATCAGCCGGGAGAAGTCGCGGGCGGCCACGTAGTCGGGATGGTCCGCGGGCGTGCGGGCGGAGCCGAAGATCGTGACCTTGCGGTGCCCGAGGTACTCGTTGAAGACGCGGTAGGCGTACCGCATCTCCTTGAGCGAGGCGTTGATGAGCTTGAGCTGGCCGGTGTCGTGACCGTCCTTCACGAGCTTCAGGCACGTCTGCACCATGTCGGTGATCATGCGCCCGGCGAAGGTGGCGGGGTCGCCGCCGGCGGCGCGGACGAGCTCGTGGACGCCCGGATGGGGCTGGCGGTCGGGGGGCGGGACCATGCGGCGCGGACTCCTCTCGGGCGGCGCCGGAAGGGCGGGCGACGAGCGCGCCCCGGGCCGCGGAACGGACACGATACGCGGCGGACGGCCCCGGCATCGCCGGGCGAGCGCCCGCTCGCGGCCGGGCGACTCAGCCGGCGTGCGGCGCCGGGGCCGCGTCGCCGCCCTCCGGCGCGGCGGCCGGGCCGCGCGCCGGCGGTTCGGCGGGCGGCTTGGCCGGCGGGGGCGACGCCGCCGGGGCGTTCGCGTCCGCGTCCGCGTCCGCCCGGTCGAGCCGGTCGAGCACCACCGGGATCGCGGGCGGCACGCCCTCTCCGACCGGCAGGACCCGCGCGAGCATCGAGGCGTGGTTGCCGGCCACGAGCACCACGTCGGAGGCGCCCGGAAGCGAGGCCGAGGCGATCGTCACGACGCCGTCGCCGAGCCCGTCCACGGTGCCGTCGATCGCGGTGGCCACGGCGTTGCCGGTCGCCCCGACGAGGCGTCGCCACCATCGCGGCCCGCCGACGTCGAGCGCCTCGCGGACCGCGGTCGCCATCCGGTCCGCCGCGTGGGGATCGAGCGGCGTCGCGTGCCCGACCACGCAGGTGATGCGCACGTGCTCGGGGCGCGGCCGCCGGTTGAGCTCGGTGAGGAACTCCGAGGTCGGCAGCAGGTCGTGGCCGGCCTCGCCGCGCCCGTCACGGAGCCCGCCGAGCAGGTGCCCGCGCCCCGAGAGGCTGCGGGTGAGGTGCTCGCGGGCCTCGGCCAGCCACCGCATGTGCGCCGCCCGCGAGCCGAGGTTCGGCGTGCCGCACATGACGAACCGGTCGATCGAGGGCAGGTCGCGGTCGCCCCGGGCGTCGCCGCCGTAGTGCTCCGGGCAGGTCAGGACGTCGCGGGTGACGAGCCCGCCCATCGAGTGGGCGACGACGTCGACCCGCTTCACGCCGAGGACGCGGAGGGTGCGCAGGGCCTCGCCGAGCCGGTCGGCGGCCTCGGCGATCGGCCCGTCGTTGGGATAGATCAGCTCCACCGGGACGTGGCCGGCCTCCCGCAGCGGTCGGAGCAGGTCCTTGAAGACCCAGCCGGGATCGTCGAGGCCGTGGATCAGGAGGACCACGCGGTCCGGCGCCGGGCCGGCCCCGACGAGCCAGGTGCCGGCGGCTCCCGCGGGTCGGTCGCGATCGGCGGGCAGCCGCAGGCCGAAGGCGGGCGGGGCCGGGTCGAGGAGGCCGGAGCGGGGCCGCGGAACGATCGCGGCGACGCCGGGGAGCACCTCGTCCACCGGGGCGGCGGCCGCCGCGCGGGCGTCGTCGGTCGCGCCGGTTCCCGCGGGTGCCCCGGCCGCCGCGGCGGCGGGGACGAGGAACGCGGCGGCGAGGAGCAGGAACGCGGCGGAGCCCGCGGCGATCTGCACGTACTCGTGCGGATTCAATCACA
>CAYLNM010000178.1:0-8760 GCA_964385045.1 uncultured Isosphaeraceae bacterium | reverse complement strand
GTCCGGTCGTGATAGGAGCGTTTGAGGCCGAACCCCTCGAGGAACTCGCCGCCCTCGACGGCGGCGTTCGGGATACACGCCGCGAACGGCCGTTCGTCGAACCGCTCGCGGACGCGCTCGATCAGCGCCGTGCCGGCCCCGCCGCCCCCGATCGCGCCCGCGACCGCCCCGCCCCCGCCGGCGACGCCCGAGCGGGTCCCGCCGCCCGCCGCCCCGGATCGCGGGACGGCGCAGGGCGACGAGCCGGCCGCGGAGGCCCCGCCGGTGACTGCGAGGTCGAGCGGCGAGTCGGGCGGACTCCAGCATCTGGTGCAGCCGGGGCAGGACCTCGGCGAGATCATCGCCCGCGCCGCCCCCGGCGACGAGGTCATCGTCTGGCCCGGGACCTACGTCGGGGCCACCGTGCGCGGGCTCGTGGGACGGCCGGACGCCCCCATCGTGGTCAAGGGCCTGCGGCCGGACGAGCCGCCGGTGATCGACGGCGGAGCGTGGGGGCTGCGGCTGCTCGGGGCCCGGCACGTGCACGTGCAGGACCTCGTCGTGCGCGGCTCGCGCATCGACGGCATCGAGGTCGCGCCGGGCGAGGACGGCACCGCCAGCCGCGACGTGCGGTTCGAGCGGGTGCGGGTCGAGGACGTGGGCCACCGGGCGGGACGGCACGGCTTCTCGATCGTGCGGGCCGTCGACGTCGAGCTGCGCGACGTGCGGGTCGCGGGCTGGACCGGCTCGGGGATCGAGATCGTGGGCAGCCACGGGGTCGTGGTCGACGGGGCCGAGCTCCGCGGCCGGGATCGCGGCGAGCTGCTCGGCATCCGCCTGCGGGCGGGCAGCCGCGGCGCGATCGTGCGCGGGGTGCGGCTCGTGGAGCCGGGCCTCGGGGCGATCGCCCTCGGCGGCCGGTCGCGCGACGCGGACTTTCCCGCCGACGACGAGCCCGACCGCGACGGCCGCCGCTGGGAGGTCGTCGCCCCGACGATCGAGGACGTCCTCGTGGTCGGGGGCGAGATCGGGCTCGCGTTCCTCGGGGCGACCCGCGCCAGCATCAACCACCTCACGATCATCGACGCCCGCCGGGCCGCGGTCCGGTTCGCCCGGCCGCGGGACGACGAGGCCTTCGGCACCGTGGACGCCAGCGGCCTCTCGCGGTCGCTGTTCGCGTGGCGGACGGAGGCCGCGCCGGTCCTGGTCGAGGTCGCTCCCGGGGCCACGGACGAGGGCCTCTGGCTGGAGGAGAACCTCTGGTGGCGGGAGGCCGCCCCGCTCCCGGCGGACGCGGCGTTCCCCGGGCAGGCGTCGTTCCCGCAGCTCGTCGACGTGGATCCGGTGCTCGCGGCCGACCTGAGCCCGCGGGCCGCGGCCGCCCGCGGCTTCGGGGCCCGGCCCGAGAACCTGCCCTCGCCGGTCACGGGCGGCGGCGACGGGGCCGAGGCGGCCGACGCGGACGCGGCGACCGGGGAGACCGCTGCCGTCACCGCGACCGCCCCCGCCGCGGGCCGGCGGCCGCGACCCTGAGGACGGGCCTCGCAGGGCGGGCGAGCGGCATCGGCCGGGCCGCCGGCGGTGGGTGCCCCGGTCACGATCGCGGGCTCGCCCGGACGCCCTGGACGCGCTGGACGCCCCGGACGCCCCGGACGCCCCGGACGCCCGGAGCCCGACTCCCCACCCGCCCCGACGCCCCAGGCCCCGGACGCCCCGTCGGCCCCCGCGACCGCCGCCACGGCCGCGTCCGCGTCGCGCTCCCGCCGCATCCGCCGGCCCTTGGAGCCCCTGGGGTGCCCTTCCGTCGCCGAATCCCCCCGCCCGCGGTCCCCGCGCGGGAAGATGCAGGGACGCGGCCGGGTCCGGTCCGCGGAGGAACGCCATGTCCGCCATGACCGAGTCCGAGCTCCGTGCGTGGATCGACCGCCTCGGCCCCCGCCTCGTGGCCCTCAGCACCGGCATCTGCCGCGACCGCCACCGGGCCGAGGAGATCGTCCAGGACGCCTTCGTCAAGCTCTGGCGAAAGCCCCCGGACGGCGGCGAGCGGGCGTACCCCGCGTGGCTCCGGCGGGTCGTGACCAACGCCTCGATCAACGCCCTGCAGCGGGACAAGCGGCATGCGGCCCTGCCCGAGCACGGCGACGACCGCTCGGTCCGCCGCCGCGACGCCGTGACCGACCCGATGCACGGCCGCGAGGACCGAGCCCGCCTCGAGGCCGCCCTCGACCGCCTCGATCCGATGAAGCGGACGATCCTCCTGCTCCGGGGGGCCGAGGGCCTCACCTACGAGGAGATCGCGACCCACCTCGGGGTGCCGGTGGGCACGGTGATGAGCCGGCTCAACCGGGCCCGGGCCGCCTTCCGCGACGTGCTCGCCGAGCTCGAGGACGAGCTCGAGGGCCCCGTCTTCTCCTTCGACGCCTACCGCGACGCCAGGGCCGAACGCGCATGAGTGCCACCGACGACCGCCGCTCCCCGTCCCCCGCCACCGGCTCCGCCGAGCTCCCCGCGGCCTGCGCCGCCTTCCGGGGCCGGCTCTCGGGCTACCTCGACGGCACCGTCGCCGAGTCCGCCCGGGTCGAGGCCGACGCCCACGTCGCCGCCTGCCGCGCCTGCCGGCGGGTGGCCGACGAGACCGAGGCCGCCGAGCGCGGCCTCGCCCGACTGATCGACGCGGACGCCGCCGCCCCGCTGCCCGAGGGCTTCGCGGGGGCGATCCTCGCCCGCACCGTGCACGAGCACCGCCCCGCCGCGCGGCCGCACGCCCGCCCCGGCCTCGTGCCGTGGCTCGGCTGGGTGGCCGCCGCGGCCGCGGTGCTCTTCACCGTCGTGAGCTGGAGCGTCGACGGGCCGGGTCCGGCCGCCCCGGGCGAGCCCGCGGCCGAGCTGGTCGCGGTCCGCTCCGCCCCCTGGCAGGTCTCGGCCACCCTCGACGGCCCCGCCGCCCCCGCGAGCCTCGCCGCCGCGCCCGACCTCGCCCCGCTGTTCGCGGCCGCCACCCTGCTCGAGGCCTTCGCCGAGGACGCCGATCCCGACGGGGCCGGCGCCTTCGCCGCCCGCGTCGTCGACTACGACCGGCTCCTGCCGCGGCTCGCCACGGTGGCCCGCACCCTGCCGCCGGACTCGGCGGCCACGGTCGAGATGGCCCGCGGCGTCCTCCAGTCGATCGCCGAGGGCGACGCCCGTCAGCGGACGCACCTGCAGCGGCAGCTCGCCGGCGGCGAGCTCGCCGCGGCGCTGCGGCGCCTCGAGGGGCGGCTGGCCGGCCCGGCGTGAGCGTAAGCGTGAGCGCGGGCGACGGCGGGAGCGGCTGGCCGCCGTTCGCCGCCCGTCCGGCGCCCGTCCGTCGTGACGTTCTCGGACCTGCCCCGCGCGGGCCCCGCGCCCCGGGGGCCACTCAACCGCCCCCCGCCCCGGGGCCGATGAGACTCCCATGAACGTCTCGGGTTCCGGACTCCCGCTCCACGTCGCCCGTGCCTACGGCATGACCGGCCCCTCGGCGCCGGCCCGCCCCACGGCGCCCGCGGCCCCGGGCCGTCCCGACGCCCCCACCCGGCCGAACCCGGTCCGCGAGACGTTCGCCCCCTCCGCCGCCGCGGCCCCCACGGCCGCGACCGCGCTGCGGATCGACCCCGCGACGCCCGCGTCCCCCGCCGCCACCGAGCGGATCGGCCGGCTGGTCGGCGGACGCGTCGCCGGCGCGGTCGACTTCAGCGGCTCGGCCCCGACCGCCTCGCGCGGCGACGTCCTCCCGCTCTACACGCGGGCGGCGGACAAGGTCGAGGCCAGCGTCGCGGTGCGGCTCGGCGGGTCGCTCGACGTGCGGGGCTGACGCGGGACGCGGCCGATCGCGACGCCCGCCCCGTACCCGGTACGCCCGTCAGTATGCCTTCGCCCACACCACCCGCTGCGGGCTCGGCTTGCCGCTGAAGGGGCACGTCCCCGGTCCCTCCTCGTCGCCGAGCGGGATGCAGCGGATCGTCACTCCGAGCTCGTCCGAGATCCGCTCCTCGACCTCCACGTCGCCCGACCAGTGGCTGAGGGCGAACCCGCCGTGGATGGGCGTCGGCCCGTCCCCCGACTCCGGCGCCGCGAAGAACTCGCGGAACTCGCCCTCGTCGTCGATCGTCCGCGTGTGCTCGGCGCGGAACGCCGCCGCCCGCTCGAACAGCCCGGCCTGGATCTCGTCGAGGATCCCGATCACCCGGTCGAGGAACTCGGCGCGGGGCACCGTCTCCTTCTCCTTGGGCCCGCGGTCGCGGCGGCCCATGAAGACGGCGTCCTGCTCCATGTCCCGGGGCCCGATCTCGAGCCGCAGCGGGCAGCCCTTCTTGATCCACTGCCAGGTCTTCTCGCCGCCCCGCAGGTCGCGGTCGTCGATCTCGACCTCGACCGGGCGGCCGTGGAAGTCCTTCATCCGCAGGTCGGCCGCGAGCTTGTGGCAGTAGTTCATCACCCGGTCGGGATCGTCGGCCTTGAAGGTGATCGGCAGGATCACGACGTGCGTGGGCGCGAGCCGCGGCGGCAGCACCAGCCCGTCGTCGTCGGCGTGCGTCATGATGAGCCCGCCGACGAGCCGCGTGCTCACGCCCCACGAGGTCGTCCACGCGTACGGCCGCTCGCCCGTCTCGTCGAGGAACCGGATGTCCGAGGCCTTGGCGAAGTTCTGGCCGAGGAAGTGGCTCGTGCCCGCCTGCAGGGCCTTGCGGTCCTGCATCATCGCCTCGCAGCTGAAGGTGTCGACCGCCCCCGGGAACCGCTCGCCCGCGCTCTTGGGACCGATGGTGACGGGCATCGCCATCTCGGTCTCCATGAACTCGCGGTAGACCTCGAGCATCCGCATCGTCTCCTCGCGGGCCTCCTCGGCGGTCGCGTGGACGGTGTGGCCCTCCTGCCACAGGAACTCCGTGGTGCGGAGGAACAGCCGCGTCCGCATCTCCCAGCGGACGACGTTGGCCCACTGGTTGATGAGCAGCGGCAGGTCGCGGTACGACTCGACCCACTTCGAGAAGACGGCCCCGATGATCGTCTCCGACGTCGGCCGCACGACGAGCGGCTCCTCGAGCTCGCCCGCGGGCACCAGGCCCCCGTCGGGCCCCGCCTCGAGCCGGTGGTGCGTGACCACCGCGCACTCCTTGGCGAAGCCCTCCACGTGCTCGGCCTCCTTCTCGAGGAAGCTCTTGGGGATGAACAGCGGGAAGTAGGCGTTCTTGTGCCCGGTGGCCTTGAAGCGGGCGTCGAGCGACCGCTGGATGTTCTCCCACAGGGCGTAGCCCCACGGCTTGATCACCATGCAGCCGCGGACCGGGCTGGACTCGGCGAGGTCGGCCGCCCGGACGACCTGCTGGTACCACTCGGGGTAGTTCTCGGCGCGGGTGGGGGTGATCGCGGTCTTCGGCTTGCCCATGGGATCCTCGGTCGGCGGATGACGGTCCCCGCCGGGCCGGGTGCTCCGCGGGGGCGGCCATTCTCGCGGGGCGGGCGGCGAAGGCAAGCGGGGGGCGAGGGCGAGCCGGGCCTCGGGGCGCGGGCCACGGCCGCCCACCGCTCGCGCTACGATCGCCCCCGTGCCCGCGGAGCCGCCCATTCTGATCATCGGTGCCACCGGCACGGTCGGCCGGCCGCTCGTGCGGACGCTCGGCGCCCGCGGCCGCCCCCTCCGCGTGATGGCCCGGGACGTGCCGCGGGCTGCAGCCGCGGTGCCGCCCGAGGCCGGGGTCGAGGTGGTCGCCGGCGACCTCCGCGACGAGGCGTCGGTGCGGCGGGCCCTCGCCGGCTGCCGGGCGGTCGTCACCGCGGTCGGCCACCCGATGCGGACCCGGCCCCCCGACTTCGACCCCGACCGCGACGGCACGCGGGTCCTGCTGCGGGCCGCCGTCGCCCTCGGCTCGGGCCCGCTCGTGATCCGCACCTCGGGCCTCGGCGTGCCCGAGGCCGCGGCAGCCGGGCACCCGTGGTGGCCGATCGCGGCCAAGCTCGAGACGGACCAGGCGGTGGCCGACAGCGGCCTGCCCTTCGTGGTGCTGCGGCCGACGTGGTTCGTGGAGTCGATCGCCGCCGGCGCGATCGGTCCGACGCTCGTGCGGCTGCCGGGGCCGAAGGATCGCCGGCTCTCGTGGATCGCGGGCGAGGACTACGGACGGCTGGTGGACGCCATCCTCGAGCGCCCGCGCGAGGCCACGGGCCGGATGCTCGACGTGCACGGAGCCGAGGAGCTGACGATCGCCGAGGCGACCGCCGCCTTCGCCCGGCCCTGGCGCGGCTACCTCGCGGTGCTGCCGCTGCCGCGCATCGCCCTCGACGCCGCCGCCCTCGCGGTGGAGCCGGCCGCGTACGTGCGGTCGCTCCTGGACTTCTCCTTCGCCCACGCCGCCGGCGTGCCCCGCGACCCCGTCGCGGACGGGCTGCACGGGCCGGGGATCGGCGTGGAGTCCTGCAGCCGGGCGCTCTTCGAGCGCGGCGAGCTGCCGAGCAAGCGGATCGGATGACGACGGTGCGGGCCATCGTGGACAGCGGCCGGGCGGTCGCGGCGGACATCAAGCTCGCCCACAGCGTCTTCGCCCTGCCCTTCGCCCTGCTCGCGGCGGTGATGGCGGCGGCCCCGGCCGGGGCCGCGTCGCTCGACGGGCGCCGCTTCGCGGGGCAGCTCGTCCTCGTCGTCCTCGCGATGGTCGCCGCCCGCACCGCGGCGATGCTCGCCAACCGGCTGCTCGACCGGACGCTCGACGCCCACAACCCGCGGACGGCCGGACGGGCGATCCCCAGCGGCCGGCTGTCGGTGACGGCGGCGACGGCGTGGCTGGTCGCGGCATCGCTCGCGTTCCTCGTGGTGTGCGCCGCCTTCGGCCTCGCGGACGGCAACTGGTGGCCACTGATCCTCGGCCTCCCGGTGCTGGCGTGGATCTGCGCCTACGGGCTCTTCAAGCGGTTCACGGCGCTGTGCCACGTCTGGCTCGGCGCCTCGCTCGCGATCAGTCCGCTCGCGGCCGCGATCGCGGTGGACCCCGCGGCCCTCGGGGACCAGCCCGCCCTCTGGCTGCTCGCCGCGATGGTCCTCGGCTGGGTGGCCGGCTTCGACGTGATCTACGCCCTGCAGGACGTGGACGTGGACGTCCGCGACGGACTGCACAGCATGCCGAGCCGGCTGGGGGAGACGCGGGCCCTGCTCGTCAGTCGCGGACTGCACGCCGCGGCCGCCGCCGCCCTCGTCGCCGCCGCCGCCGTCGACCCGCGCCTGGGCTGGATCACCGGCGTGGCCGTCGCGCTCGTCCTCGCCCTGCTCCTGGTCGAGCATGCCACCGTCCGCCGCTGGGGCACCACCCGCATCAGCCTCACGTTCTTCACCCTCAACGGCGTGATCTCGTGCGTGCTGGGGGCGGCGGGAATCGCCGACACGCTGGTCCGCTGACGAACGTCCTCGAGACGAGTCCGGGCACGCGCTCGCGTCGCCCCGCGCCTTCCGCACGGGAGCGCGCCACATGCGTTCTTCGCGCAGTCCTTCGGATCTGACGGAATTGCCTTGACGCCCCCCCCCGCGGCGATTCTGTCGGGAGCGTTGAAGGGATCACCCTTCCTCCGCCAACGCGTATCCTATACCTCTCGGGATGTCCACCATGAATTCCCATGCGATCTCTATCGCTGTCGCGTCAATGGTGTGCTTCGCGGGTCACGCCGAGGACATCGCCCCCTATCCGTTTCCAGCCACCGGATGTTATGTTCCAGAAGTGACGACATGTTGCAAGGCACTGGACATAGACGGGGACTTCGGGATACGTTGCGACGGAGTCGCCGAAACGTGCTATCCGTCCGTGGTGAGCGCAGCAAATGTCGGCTTCTGGCAAGAGGCCGTGGGACCTGGATACACCACTGGAACCTTCTACGTGATGCCGAGCGACGCCCATTGCACGTACCGACTCCCCGCCTGCGACACGACGGGCCCTACGCCAAAGTGCGGCCTGCTCGCGGGACAAGTGACCCGGACCTGCGACGATCAGATACTCCGGCAGGCACCCCCCGGCGGCACCGACTGCAGTTCGGGCGGCGGCCCGGTCAACTGAGCTTCGCGATCGCCCGAATGCGGCCGCATGACAGACATGCGGATCGCGTTGGAGTGAGTTCTCGCTGATTTCCGTGTCAATCAACTTCAATGGTCTTCGAGATGCGTCGGACCTCCAGCTCCCAGCTGCCCGCTACCGCTGTTGTCGCGCTCGCTCTCGCAATGACGCAGGCGGCAGTGGCACAGGTGATCACGCCCGTCATTCCCGACCGCATTCCTGGTTCGGCATGGTTTGCCGCCGCCAAGCTGCTCGAACTGAGCGACGCCCAGGAACGGGAGCTCGCCCGACTGGCCGGAGAATTCGTGGAGACGCTCGAAGGACGCGCGGCAACTCTGCTTCCGGGCCACCCATGCATCATCAGCCGAGAATCGCGGCATTCCATGAGCCACACCGAGGCCCAGAAGCTGACCGCGTACTTCGAGGAGTGTCGCAGGGTCCGCGATCGTCTCGCATCCGACGTCGACCAGGTCTTCGCGACCTTCGCCGCTTCGCTCGACGAGTCTCAGTTGCCCCGCATGGAGCGGGCGCGACGTCTCGTGCGCCGACACGTGTGGCTCGAGTCCTTCGACTCCGTTTTCGTCCCGGGCATCGCGATCGATCTCGAAGCGTGGCTCTACTCGCAGTATCACGACGAGCTGTTCGAGCGTGCGACGGCCGAACAGCGAGCCTTCCCTATGTGCCAATGTGATTGAGGCGCCTCAGCTCGCTCTCGTACAGTGCGAGG
>CAYLNM010000177.1:0-8850 GCA_964385045.1 uncultured Isosphaeraceae bacterium | reverse complement strand
CGCGGCCGCGCCCCCGGCGCCGGGCCGTCCCGCTCCGGCCGGAACGCCGCCGCCCGCACCGGTGGCCGCGGCCGCCCCCCCGGGGCCGGCGTCGCCCGGACGCGGCGTCGGCATCTGCGGCATCAGCCGTCCCTTGAAGACGATGTCCGTCACCTTGTCGCGGATGCCCGACTCCATCTCCTCGAAGAGCCGCGCGGCCTCGCGCTTGAACTCGATGCGGGGATCCCGCTGGCTGAACGATCGGTAGCCGATCGACTCGCGGAGCTGGTCCACCGCGTAGAGGTGGTCCTTCCACGCCTGGTCGACGATCTGCAGCAGGATCCACCGCTCGAACTGCGTGAGCTCGGTTCGCAGGACGGCCGCGAGCTTCTCCCGCAGCATCCCCTCGGCGTCCTCGGCGAACCGCTCGCGCTCCTCGTCCGTGAGCCGCACGCCGGCGTTCTCGAGCAGCCAGGCCTCCAGCTGCTCGAGCTCGCCGCCGGCAGCCTCGAGCCCGCGGCGGGCGCGATCGGCGATCCTCGCCTCGTCCCAGGAGCGGGCCTCCTCGACCAGCAGCCGGGCGAGCTCGTCCGACTTGGTGGTCGGCAGGGTCTCGGGCGTCCAGTCGAGCTCGTAGCGGAAGCGGGCCCAGGTGCAGAACTGCTCGATCGCCCGCTGCGGGTCCTGCTGGAGCTGCGCCCCCGTCATCTGCATCGCGAACTCGACCGGGTACTCGACCTCCCGCGTGCGGTAGGCGGCTCGGGCCTCCTCCATCACGACGGTGACCGCGTCCGCCGGCTCCTCGCACTCGGCGAGCCGCTCGGGCTCGATCTCGGCCCCGAAGGAGTTCCTCACCCAGGAGGCGAGCTCCTTCGCCCCGTACATCGGCACCAGGAACTGGTCGATCGGATCGAGGTTCGCGGCGTCGACCGACGCGTGGGCGCGCTCCTCGAGCCGCTCGAGGATCTCGAAGCGGTTCGCGCCCACGAGATCCGAGGCACTCACGCCCTCGCCGAAGTGCCCCGCGGCCCAGTCGGCGAGCGCGGTGAGGTCCCAGTCCTCGGGATCCGCCTCGTCGGGCATGAACTCGCCCATCGCCATGCGGATCATCGAGGTGGCCTCCTCCTTCGCCTCGACCACCAGGAACTCGTGCAGCTCCTCCCGGTCCTTCTTGCGGAAGCGGTCGGCGTCGAGGCTCACCCCGAGGTTCTCGGTGACCCACTCGGCCACGCAGGTGCCGGGGTAGCCGGGGTCGAGGTAGCGGAATGCGTGCTCGTTCACCGCGTTCTCGATGTGCTCGAAGATCAGCTCCCTGACCCCGCGGCCCTCCAGCACGCCCTGCCGCATGCCGTAGAACTCGTGCCGCTGGTGGTCCATGACCTCGTCGTACTCGAGGATCTGCTTGCGGATGAGGAAGTTCCGCTCCTCGACCTTCCGCTGGGCCTTGCCGACGCTCTTGGTGAGCATCGGATTCTCGATGACGTCGCCCTCCTTCATGCCCAGCTTCGAGAGCAGCCCCAGCGTCGCCTTGCCGGCGAACATCTTCATGAGGTCGTCCTCGAGGCTGAGGAAGAAGCGGCTGGAGCCCTGGTCGCCCTGGCGGCCCGAGCGGCCGCGGAGCTGGTTGTCGACCCGCCGCGACTCGTGCCGCTCGGTGCCGATCACGTGCAGGCCGCCGAGCTCCTCGGTGTTCGAGAACACCCGGAGCCGGTGCAGCAGGATCGAGCCCGAGGCGTCCAGCAGGTCCTCGCACTCGCGGGCGGACATCGTGCGGGCCTTCGACTCCTCGGCCATGCCGACGACGCCCACCCAGTACCGGAGCAGCTCGAGCCGGATCTCCTCCGGCGACCGCTCCTCGAGATCGCTCTTCTTCCAGCCGAGCTCCTTCGTCGCGAGGTGCCGCTCGCACGCGGCGATCAGCTCCTCGTCGCTCATGTCCGCCTTCGCGTCGCGGCCGGCGATGCCGGTCCGCTTCCAGTGCTCGACGAGCTGCTCGCGGGTGAAGGGACGGAGCTTGATGTCGGTGCCGCGGCCGGCCATGTTCGTGGCCACGACCACCGAGCCCAGCTCGCCCGCTCCCGCCACGATGTCCGCCTCCCGCTCGTGCTGGCGGGCGTTGAGGACCTCGTGGGGGATGTTGCCCGCGTCCGCGAGCCGCCGGCTCAGCATCTCCGACTTCTCGACGCTGGTGGTGCCGACGAGGATCGGGCGGCCCACCTGCCAGAAGCGGCGGATCTCGGCCACGATCGCGTCCCACTTGTCCCGCTCGCTCATGAAGACGAGGTCGTTCCAGTCCACGCGGGCGACGGGGACGTTGGTCGGGATCACCACCACGTCGAGGCCGTAGATCTCGTGGAACTCCGTGGCCTCGGTGTCCGCCGTGCCGGTCATGCCGGCGAGGCGGTCGTAGAGCTTGAAGAAGTTCTGGATGGTGATCGTGGCCATGGTCTGCGTCTCCTCCTTGATGGGGACGCCCTCCTTGGCCTCGACCGCCTGGTGCAGGCCGTCCGACCACTGCCGGCCGATCATCTTGCGGCCGGTGTTCTGGTCGACGATCACCACGCTCATCTCGCCGCGGTCGTCGGGGCTCACGACGTAGTCGCGGTCGCGCTGGTAGACGGTGTGGGCCCGGACCGACTGCTCGACGAGGTGCGGCAGGTCGATGTTGTCGCCCACGTAGAAGGAGCCGACGCCGGCCTTCCGCTGCGCCTCCTCGATGCCCTCGTGGGTCAGGGTGGCCTTCTTCTTGTCGAGCTCGACCTCGTAGAACTGGATGTGCCGGTCGCGCTCGGCCTCGAGCTCCGGCAGCTCCGCCCGCTCCCGCTCGAGCCGCTCCTTCAGCTGCGGCACCGCGTCCTTGTCGCGGGCGTTGCGGATGTCGCCCTCGAGGGTGGAGATCGTCACCAGCTTCGACTGGACCTTCTCGTCGGCCGCCGACCAGTCCTTCTGCCGCTCGACGAGATGGATGGCGATCTGGTCGGCGAGCTCGTACCGCGGGGCCGAGCGGTGGGCCGGGCCCGAGATGATCAGCGGGGTGCGGGCCTCGTCGATGAGGATCGAGTCGACCTCGTCGATGATCGCCATGTGCCGGTCGCCCTGGACCTGCTCGGCCGGGCTCAGCTTCATGTTGTCCCGCAGGTAGTCGAAGCCGAACTCCGACGTGGTGCCGTAGACGACGTTGCAGCGGTACGCCTGCTGCTTCATCTGCGGCGGCTGCATGTGCTGCGGGTGGATCGACCCGACGGTCATGCCCAGGGCCCGGAAGAACGGGAACACCCAGTCGCGGTCGCGCTGCACGAGATAGTCGTTGACCGTGACCACGTGGACCGACTGGCCCTGCAGGGCGGCCCGGTAGGAGGCGAGCGGGGCCACGATCGTCTTGCCCTCGCCGGTCTTCATCTCGGCGATGCGGCCCTCGGAGAGGACGATCGCCCCGATGATCTGCACGTCGAAGGGCCGGGATCGGAAGGGCGGCCGCGACTCGGGGTAGAGCTCGCGGACCGCCTCGTACAGCCGCACCGGAATGTCGACGAAGTGGCGGGCCGGGACCATCTCGCGGCCACCGGCGAGCTCGTCCACCGGCGGGCGGGGCTCGGTCGCCTCGATCGTCGCCTTCGTCTCCTCGTAGAGGGCCCGGGCGTCCTCGGGCAGCCGGGACGGGTCGAAGCCGTGCTCGGGGTCGAAGATGCCGCGGATGCCCACCGCCCGGTCCATCGCCTCGCGGGCGACGGCGAAGATCTCGGGGGTCAGCTGCCGGATCGCCTCGCCCTGGGCGAGGCGGTCGCGGAACTCGTCGGTCTTCTGGCGGAGCTCGCCGTCGGTGAGCGGGCGGATCTGCGGCTCGAGGGCCGAGACCTGCTGCACGACGCGGAGGTAGCCCTTGACGAGCCGCTCGTTGCGGGTGCCGAAGACCTTCTTGAGGGTGTTGCCGACGAACGGGACGGCCATGGCGGTGATCCTTCTGGGGGGGGCGCCGGACGGGGCGGCGCGACGGGCCCGCGTGCCGCCGGGGCGGGACGCGGGAGACGGTCGCGGGCGCCGACGTCGTCCGGGGCGCCGGAGACGGTGCGGTGCGGTGCGGTGCGAGGCGCGGCGGACGCGAGCGGACCGGGAGGCCGGGGCGTCGCGCGGGCGCGAGGCGATGCGGTGCGTGAGGCGGGATGAACGGTGCGGGACGGGCCGGAGTCGACCGGCCGGCTCCGGGGGCGGCGGCCGCGGGTCCCGGGGCCCGCACGGGGCGGGCCGGACGCGGCCGGGCTCAGGCCGTCGGCGGCGGCAGGTCGAGCCGCCGGGGCCCGAGCCGCTCGCACTCCGAGCCGGAGTCGACCGCGACCGGTCGGGCGGCGGGCGGGACCGCGACCGGCACGGTCGAGCCCACGGCGGCGGGCTCGGTGGTCGCGACCGCCATCATCTCCCGGGCCATCGCCAGGGCGACGGCGGCGACCGCGTCCCCGCGGGCCGATCGCCCGAGGGCCTGCCCGGCCCCGGCCTGCACGAGGCCGGCGAGGACCGCGGCGAGGGTGGTCGCGGCGACCACGGTGCCCGCGAGCCGGCCGCCGGCCCGCACCGATCGCGCGGCGGCCTCGACGGCGACCGGGCGCGGCGGCGGGATGGCGGCGGAAGCGGCCATGGGGACTCCCGAGTGTAGCAGCGGGCCTTCCGGGGGCCACGGGCCGCGGCGGAACCGCCGCGGGACGCGTTCGGCGGCTGCCCGGACGATCCCGAGCCCGGGACCTCTACACTCCTCTCCGATGTCGACCGACTCCCCCCCCGCCCCCGAGGACGTTCGCCGGTTCCGCATCTCCGGCATGGAGTGCGCGGGCTGCGCGACCGGTGTCAGCACCGCGATCGAGCGCGTGTCCGGGGTTCGGTCGGCCGCGGTGGACCTCGCGTCGGGCGAGGCGGTCGTCCGCGGGGCCGGCGTCGACGCCGACGCGATCACCGGGGCCGTCGCCCGGGCCGGCTTCTCCGCCGAGCCCCTCGCCGGGGGCCGCACGCCGGGCCAGCGCCGGGGCGAGCTCGAGCGGGCCCAGCTCGAGCGCGAGCGGGCCTGGGCCCGCCGCGCCGCCTCCGGCATCCTGATCTGGCTGCCGATGGTGTTCCTGCACTGGCTCGCCCCCGAGTCGTGGGCGGCCTGGAAGCCGTGGGCCCTCGCCGGCCTCGCCACCCTGAGCGTGATCGTGGTCGGCAGCGGCTTCTACCGCTCGGCCGGCCGCGCCCTGCGGCACGGCCGCACCAACATGGACACGCTGATCTCGCTCGGGGCGACCACGGCGTGGATCAGCTCGCTCGTCAAGCTCGTCGGCCACGCCGCGGGCTGGCTCGGACCGCCCGAGGCCCTGTGGTTCGGCGAGACCGCCGGCCTCTTCGCCCTCATCAGCGTCGGCCACTGGCTCGAGGCGCGGGCCGGGGCGAAGGCCGGGCGGGCGATGCGGGAGCTGCTCGAGCTGCAGCCCGAGGAGGCGGCGCGGCTCGACCACGAGGGGCGGGAGCAGGTGGTCCCGCTGGCCGAGGTCGAGCCCGGCGACCGGCTCCGCATCCGGCCCGGCGAGCGCATCCCGGTCGACGGCGTCGTCGTCGGCGGGGCGACCGAGATCGACGCGTCCGCGGTCACCGGCGAGCCGCTGCCGGTCGAGATCGGCCCCGGCGACGAGGTCGCGGCCGGCTGCCTCAACGGCACCGGGACCGTGGTGGTGCGGGCGACCGCCGACGGAGCGCACTCGACCGTGGCCCGCATCGCGGGGATGGTCGAGGCGGCCCAGGCGAGCAAGGCCGACATCCAGCGGCTGGCCGACCGCATCAGCGCGGTCTTCGTGCCGATCGTGATCGCGATCGCCGTCGCCACGCTCCTGGGCTGGTGGCTCGGCATGGGCGACCTGTCCACCGGCCTGCTCTCGATGGTGAGCGTGCTGGTGATCTCCTGCCCCTGCGCCCTGGGCATCGCGACGCCGATCGCGGTGACGGTGGCCGCGGGCAGTGCGGGCCGGCACGGCATCCTGCTCCGCTCGGCGGCCGCGATCGAGCGGGCCGGCACCGCCCGGCGGGTCGTCTTCGACAAGACCGGCACGCTCACCACCGGTCGCCTGACGGTGAGCGGCGTGGAGCCCGAGCCGGGCACCGGGGTGGACGAGCGCACCGTGCTCATGGCCGCGGCCGCGGTCGAGGCGATGAGCGAGCACCCCGTCGCGCGGGCGATCTCGGCCGCGGCGGCGGACGCCGGCGTCCCGCTGCGGCCGGTGGCCGAGTTCCGCGCGATGCCGGGCGAGGGGGCGACCGGCACCGTCGACGGCATCCGCGTGACGGTTCGCCGGGACCCCGAGTCGCGGGCGGCGTGCGTGGTGGAGGCGGGCGAGCGGATCGTCGGCCGCGTGCACGTGGCCGACCGGCCCCGACCGGAGACCCGGGCGGTGGTGTCCGAGCTCCGGGGGCTCGGGCTCGAGCTGCTCATGCTGACCGGCGACCGGCCCGAGTCCGCCCACGCGGCGGCCCGCGAGCTCGGCCTGCGGGCGGACGAGGTCGCCGCCGGCGTCGACCCCGCGGGCAAGCGGGCCCGCATCGCCGAGGGGGGGCCCGGCACGATCATGGTCGGCGACGGGATCAACGACGCGGCCGCCCTCGCCGAGGCCGACCTGGGGGTCGCGATCGGCTCCGGGACCAACGTCGCGATCGAGTCCGCGGACGTGGTGCTCGTGGCCGACTCGATCCGCGGGGTGCCGGCGGTGGTCGGCATCGCCCGGGCGACGCTGCGGACGATCCGCCAGAACCTCTTCTTCGCCTTCTTCTACAACGTGGCCGCGATCCCGGCGGCCGCGTTCGGGCTCCTCGGCGCCCACGGCCCGCTCGTGGCCGCCCTCGCGATGGCCGCGAGCGACCTCTGCGTGGTGGGCAATGCCCTGCGGCTGCGGCCCGCGATCGACCGGATCGCCCGGCGGACGCTGGACGACGGCCGCGCGGCGGCGGACGATGGGCCGGGCGGCGACGGGGAGCCCGCGGCGCCGGCCCCGGCCGGCGAGGCGGCCCCGGCGGCCGCGGACGCGGACGCGGCGCCCGACGACGGACCCGAGAATGGTCCGGGAACCGCGGCCGGGACCGGCGCGGCCGCGATCCGGGACGGCTGAGGTCCCCCGCCCCGATGGACCGAGGGGCGATCCGGCGCGGCGCCTCGCCGCGTTCCCGGGGATGGCGAAGCGGGGACCGACGTACGACGGGTCGAGCCCCCCCGCGACCCCGACCGGGAGCCCAGCCCATGCCCCTGCGTGCCCGCCCGAGCGACCCCGGCCCCCTGCCCGAGCACCTTCGCCCCCTGCCGGCCGAGGACTTCGACTACCGCGCCGCCCAGCACCTGCTGGCTCGCGCCGGCTTCGGCGGCACCCCGGCCGAGATCCGCGAGCTGGCCGACCTCGGCCTCGACGCCGCGGTGGACCGGCTCGTGCGGTTCGAGGACGCGCCACCGCCGGACCCGGGCGCGGCCCGCGAGTTCCGGGCCGACATCATGACGCCCCCGAGCCCGGCCGAGCGCCGCCGGTACCGCGAGGCCCGGCAGCGCGGCGACGAGGCCGCGGTGGCCGCCTTCCGGCGCCGCCGCCAGCAGACCCAGCGGGCCGACCGCGCCCAGCTGCGGGCGATCCGCCACTGGTGGCTCGAGCGGATGGCGACGACGCCCCGTCCGCTCGAGGAGCGGATGACGCTCTTCTGGCACGGCCACTTCGCCACCGGCTACCGGGCGATCGAGGACAGCTGGCACATGGCGGTGCAGAACCAGCTGTTCCGCAATCACGCCCTCGGATCGTTCAAGGACCTCACCCACCGGATCATCCGCGACCCGGCGATGCTGCGGTACCTCGACAACCACCGCAACGTCGCCCGCAACCCCAACGAGAACCTCGCCCGCGAGCTGATGGAGCTCTTCACCCTCGGCGAGGGCAACGGCTACGGCGAGCGCGACATCAAGGAGGCCGCCCGGGCCCTGACCGGCCATCACTTCCGCGACGACGCCTTCGTCTTCCGCCCTCGCCTGCACGACGACGGCGTGAAGCGCATCCTCGGCCGCTCGGGTCGCTTCGACGGCGACGACCTCGTCGACCTGCTGTTCGCTCAGCCGGCCGCGTCCGAGTTCCTCGTCCTGAAGCTCTACCGCTTCCTCGTCCACGACCTGCCCGGCGGCGAGATCGACCCGCCGCGGCGGCGGTTCCTCGCCGCCCTCGCGACCGAGTTCCGCCGCTCGGACTTCCACGTCGGGCGGCTGCTCCGGACGCTGCTGCGCTCGGCCCACTTCCACCACCCGTCCAACCGCACCGCGCGGATCAAGAGCCCGGTGGAGCTGGCGATCGGCACCGTGCGGACCCTCGGCACGCCGCTGCGAAGCCTGCGGGCGGCCGACGACGCGCTGGGGGCGATGGGCCAGGACCTGCTCGAGCCGCCGTCCGTGCGCGGCTGGCCGGGCGGCCGCACCTGGATCAACACCTCGACCCTGTTCGTGCGCCAGAGCTACGCGACGTACCTGCTCACCGGCATCCGCCCGCGGGCGTGGGGCTGGCCCGACGACCGCACGCCCTACGCGGCGGCGCGGCTCGTGGAGCCGCTGCTGGAGCTGGAGCCGGGCGGCCCCGACCCCGAGACGGCGGCCGCGTACCTGCTTCACCACGCCCTCGGGGCCCCGCCGCATCCGGACCGCGTGCGCACGATCGGCGGCTTCCTCGCCGAGCGCGGCGGCCGCCTCGACGACGACGTCCTCACCGGCGCCCTGTGCCTCGTGGCCGGGCTGCCCGAGTACCAGCTGACCTGAGCCGGGGCACGAGCCGCGACCGTGCCGCGGCGCGGCACCGCCCCCGTCCGCCCGCCCCTCGAATCGTCCCGTCCTCGACGCCCGAC
>CAYLNM010000176.1:0-8853 GCA_964385045.1 uncultured Isosphaeraceae bacterium | reverse complement strand
GGCGCACCCCGCCGGTCCGCGCGGCGGCCGCCGCCGCCTCGCCGCCGCGGTCGGCTGGGCGCCGATCGCCGCCCTCGCCACGCTGCCCTTCGCCCTCGCCGCCTGCATCGCCACGCCGCCGCCGGCCGCCTCGCTCGACGCCGACGCGCGGCTCGACGAGCTGCCCACCACCGGGCACGACGTCGCCGCGCGGGTCGACGTGCTGTGGGACGAGTGGATGATCCCGTGCCTCGTCGCCGAGTCGGAAGACGACCTCGCCTACGCCCTCGGGGTGGTGCACGTGCACCTGCGGTGGGGACAGATGGAGCTGATCAAGCGGGTCGCCCGCGGCCGCCTCGCCGAGATGGCGGGACCGCTCGCCCTGCCGATCGATCGCGGGCTGCGCACGCTCGAGATGGACCGCGCGGTGCCGGAGATCGCGGCGTCGCTGCCGCCCGGGACGCGGCGCTGGCTCGATCGCTACGTGGCCGGCGTGAACGCGGCCCGCGCCATGCGCTCGTCGGTGCCGCCGGACATCCGCGCCCTCGGCATCGATCCGGACGAGCCGTGGACGGTCGAGGACACGCTCGCGATCGGACGCCTCGCGAGCGTCGACCTCACCTGGGGCCGCTGGCTCGCGTTCCTGCCCAGGCGCGAGGCGACCGGCTACGACGACTTCCTCGCCCGCGTGCGGGCGTTCGCGGACGCGGCGATCCCGAGCTTCGGGCCGGCCGAGCCGGTGCCGCTGGGAGAGCTCTTTCGCCTCGGCCGCACCGGCAGCAACTCGGTGGTCGTCGCCGGCTCCCGCACCGAGACCGGCGCGGCCCTCATCGCCAGCGATCCGCACCTCGGCCTGCCGCAGCCGAACCTCTGGATGATCGCGTGCCTGCGCGGACCCGAGACGCGGGCGGTCGGCTTCACGATCCCCGGCCTTCCGTTCGTGCTCGAAGGCCGCAACGAGCGGATCGCCTGGGGCGGCACCAACCTGCAGGGCGTGGCGAGCCAGCTCGTCGACGTGTCGGACGAGCCGGAGGGGGCCTTCACGCCGCGCACCGAGCGGATCCGCGTGCGGTGGTGGTTCGACGCCACCCTCGAGGCCCGCGACTCGCGGTTCGGCCCGGTGATGACCGACGTGCCGCTGCTCGACGGGCTCGCGGGGCCGAACGGCGAGGCGTCGGCCCTTCGGTGGCGTGGACACGAGCCGAGCGACGAGTCGACGGCGTTCCTTCGGGCCATGCGGGCCGCGGACTGGCCGGAGTTCCGTCGCGCGTTCGCCCACTTCAAGTCGGGCGGGCAGAACATGCTCTACGCCGACGCGGACGGGCACGTCGGTCACCTGATCGCCACCGAGTGGGTGCCGGCCGCGGCCGAGACCGCGTGGGACGCGCCCATTCGCCCGGAGGCGGCGGGCGAATGGTCGCGCCGCCTCGCCTCCGACGAGCTGCCTGCGGCCTTCGACCCGCCGGAGGGCTTCATCGCGTCCGCCAACAACACACCGATCCGCACGGACCCGGCCATGCTGGCCCAGGGCAACGCCAACGACCGCATGCGGCGGATGCAGGAGCTGCTCGCGGGCGACGGCGTGGTCACGATCGATGCCCTGAAGGCGCTGCAGCGCGACACCTTCAGCCACGCGAGCCTCGCCGCGGCCCGCCGGATCGTCGCCCACGCGGCGCCGGTGCCGAGCGACCCGGAGGCCGGCGACCAGCGGGCCCTGCTCGCGGTTCTCGCCGCGTGGGACGGCCACTACGAGGCGGACTCGATCGGTGCGCTGGCCTACCAGCGGGTGCTCGACGCATTGATCGAGGACCTCTACGGAGGCCGCTACGGTGACTCGCTCCGCGGGACGCTGCGCTCGGCGCCGTACGTCCACGCGTTCGTCGCCGAGGACCTCGCGGGCGAACCCGACCCGGCCGCGCCGGCCGGCTCGGCCACCGCCGCGGTGCGGGCCGCCGTCGCCACCGCCGCCCGCGGATGGGATCGCGAGCGCGCGTGGGGCGACGTACACCGACTCGGCCTCGCCCACCCCATCGGCAACGTGCCGGTGCTCGGCCGCCGCTGGACCTTCGGCGACCATCCGACCGCCGGCAGCACGACGACGATCTTCAAGTCCGCCCACCCCGTGACGAGCGAGGAGCACCGGACGAGCTTCGGGGCCAACGCCCGCCACGTCTCCGACCTGTCGGATCCCGACGCGAACTGGTTCGTGCTCGTGGGCGGGCAGGACGGCCGGCCCGGCTCGGCCCACCTGATCGACCAGGTGCCGCTGTGGCTGCGGGGCGAGCTCATCCCGGTGCCGCTGACCGAGCCGGCGTGGCGCGAGCGGGCCCGGCGGACGACGACGCTGCAGCCCGCGGACGCCCGGGAGTGATCCCGGGCGCCGAGTCCGCCGGAGGCTGGATGGCGGCGGGCATGCTCGCACTCGACGCGGCGTGGCTGGCGGTGGTCTGGCGGGTGGGAGGCCGCGCGCTGCGGGCCGCGGCGTGCGTGACCGCGGTGCTGACCGCGGGCTGGGCCCTCGCCGCGACGGGCAGCGTCCCCTCGCCGGCCCCGCGCCCCGCGGCGATCGACCTCACCGGACTGCTGTGGCACGCGGCGATCGTGCCGCTGGCGCTCGTGGTGGCGGGCGGCTCGCTCGCGGTGCGGCGGTGGCGGCGGTGGCGGTGGCGACGGCGTCGGCCCGGCGGGGCGGGCTGAGGCGAGGCGACGCCGGCGCATCGCATCGGGCGTGCCGTCCCGGACCGCGGCCTCGGTGCGGTCGATCCGGCGGCCCGCCTCCAGCGGGGCCGCCGCTCCGGCCGCGGTCCGCTCGGCCGCGCCGGCGATCCCCGCCGCCGCCGTGGCGGTCACGATGACGGTGCATCGCTGCGCGCCCGGAGCATCGCACCCGGCCGACGACGGGTGGAGGCGAACGCCTCATCCGCCGGCAGAGTCCTTCCGGCCTCGATGTCGCCGAAGCTCTTCCGCAGCACCGTCACGCACCCGCGGAGCTCCGAGTCCTCGACCCGGGCGTCGAACGCGGCCGGACTCGGCACCACCGCCTCGGTGCGCCCGTTCGCGGTGACGACGAGCGGCCGCCCGGTCTCCCGCACCGGCGCGACGTGCTCGCGGAGCCGGGACCGGTGCTCGGGGAAGCGGGTGACGTCGGTGGATCGGTTCCCGGACCGCGGCGGCTCAGCGACCTTCGGTGACTGCGTGGCCTCCGGGGCCGTCCTCGTCGCGGGAGCCTCCGGGGCCCGTGGGGCCTCCGGGGCCCTCCGCACTGCGGGAGCCTCCGGCCGCGTGCTCGGCGACGGGGCCGCCCGCCCACGCGGTCAGCCGCTCGATCAGCCACGCCGGATCGTCGAGCGGGACGTCGTGCCCCGCGGCCGGGTGCACGTGGAGCTCGCCCCCGAACGCCCGGACCACCGCCCGCGAGCACGCCGGGGCCACCAGCCGGTCGCGGGCCCCGGCCAGCACCAGCAGCGGCAGGCCCGCGGGCAGCGCGGTCGGCCGCGGACCGCGCTCGGCCGCGGCGGCCACCAGCTGCCGGATCGTCGTACCCGGCGGCACCGGCCGCGCCCGGGCGATCGGCTCGCGGGCGTCGAGCACCGCCTCGCGTCGGGCTCCCTCCGCCGTCGAGGTCAGATCGAGCACCCGCGACTCGGCCCGCCGCGGCGTCCGCGCGAGCGCCACGCCGAGGACCGTCGGCAGCGTCGCCGGGCGCATCCGGCGCCAGGGCGGCGAGAGCCTCCCGAGACTCGTCCCGATCACCACGAGGCCGTCCGGCCGGGGGATCGCGGAGTCCCGCGCGGCGATCGCGTCCGAGCCCGCGTCCGCGTCCGCCCCCGCCGCCGCGAGCGCCGCCCACCGCAGCGCGACCATCCCGCCGAGCGAGTGCCCGAGGACGCGCAGCGGCCCCACCGCGTCGCCCGTCGCCCGCGTCGCCTCGGTCCCTCCCGCCGCCCGCGTCGCCGCAATCTCGGCCGCGACCCGTCCCGCCACGTCGCGGGCGATCGCGGCGATCGTCCACGGGGGCCGCCGGTCCGCCGCCCGCCCGACGCCCGGCAGGTCCGGCGTGAGCACGCGATCGCCGGTCGCGTTCGCGAGCCGCGCGGGCACGTCGTGCCAGTGGCCGGCCTCGCGGCCCAGTCCCCGCAGCAGTACCCACGTCGCCATCGCGGCGATCCTAGGGATGGCCCGCCGCGGGCTTCGCCCGACGCGGACCGCGGCCCGCGTGCTCGACGGCTCGCGCGGGCCCCGCTTGCATCGCCCGGCCCGCGATGGGACCGTCCCCGCGTGCCCGCCCTCCTCGAGATCACGGATGCCCGCCGGAGCTTCGGCGACCGCGCGGCGCTCGACGGCGCGGCGTTCCACGTCGACCCGGGCGAGTGGATCGGCCTGCTCGGGCCCAACGGCGCCGGCAAGACGACGCTCGTCCGCTCGATCACCGGCCGCGTCCGGCTCGACGGGGGCTCGGTGCGGCTCGACGGAACCGCGATCGCGGGCGACGCGGCGGACGGCGACGGGCTCGCCGACGCCCGCCGCCGCATCGGCCTCGTGCCGCAGGACCTGGCGATCCATCCGCTGCTCACCGCCCGCGAGAACCTCGAGGCGTTCGCCCGGCTGCACGGGCTGAGCCCGGCGGTGGCGGCCGAGCGCACCCGCTGGGCCCTCGACTTCACCGGCCTCGGCGACCGCGCGAACGAGCCGGCCCGGCGGTTCTCCGGTGGCATGAAGCGGCGGCTCAATCTCGCGTGCGGCGTGCTGCACCGGCCCGAGCTGGTGCTGCTCGACGAGCCGACCGTGGGCGTCGACCCCCAGAGCCGCGAGCGCATCTGGACCATGCTCGGCGAGCTGCAGGCCGCCGGCACCGCCCTGCTGCTCACGACCCATCAGCTCGACGAGGCCCAGCGGGTCTGCCGCCGCATCGTCGTCATCGACCGCGGCCGCACCATCGCCGACGGCACCTTCGACGAGCTGGTGGCCGGCACGGTGGGCCGCGGCCGGCGGGTGCAGCTGCGGCTGCGGGTGCCGGCGGACGCGTCGGGCCCGGAGGACGAGGGGACGCTGCGGCAGGCCCTCGCGGGCGCGGCGGAGCTCACGGCGGCGCCCGACGCCGATGCCGCGGCGGCCGCGTCCGCGGCGACCACCGCCGACCCCCGCGAGCGGCTCGCCACCCTCCGCACCGACGACGTCGCCCGCGACCTGCCGCCGGTGCTCGCCCGCCTCGCCGGAGCCGGCGTCCGGGTCGAGGACGTGGACGTCGAGGCCCCGACGCTGCAGGCGGTCTTCCTCCACCTCACGGGACGGGAGCTCCGCGAATGATCGGCACCCTGCTCCGCGTGCGCTGGACCGAGCTGCGGCGCGACCGCACCGCGCTGCTGCTGACGTTCGTGCTGCCGGTCGTCTTCTTCTCGATCTTCGCGGTGATCTTCGGCGGCATGGCCGGCAACGACGACGGCCCCCGGGCGGTGGACGTCGTGCTGGTGGACGAGGACGGGACCGCGGTGAGCCGCGCGTACGCGGAGGCGCTGGCCGCCCAGGACGGACTCGACGTCACGGTGCTCGACGCGGAGGGGCTGAGCGAGGCGGAGCGGACCGACGGCCGCACGCCGGCCGAAGCGGCCCGCGGCCGCGTGCGGCGCGGCGCCGTGCCGGTGGCCGTGGTGCTGCCGCCCGGCTTCGGGCGGGACTTCGGCGACCTCGGCGCTGCGCTCGACGGCGATCCCGCCGGCGGCACCGAGGTCGCGCTCGTCCACGACGCCGCCAACCCGATCGCCCGCTTCACGGTGCAGGGACTCATGCAGGCGGCGGGATTCCAGGCCGCGCCCGAAGCGCTGCTCGACCGCGGGATCGAGGCGCTGGAGACCTTCGGCGGCACGCTCACCCCGGCGCAGGAGGCGGCGGTCGACGCCGCGAAGGCCGGACTGGCCGAGGGCGGGCTCTTCGGCGGGCCGGACGGCGGTGCGGCGGCGGACGGCGAGGACGCCGCGGCGTTCCGGGGACTCGTCCCGGTCCGGGCGGTGGCGGCCCAGGACCTGCCCGCGGCGAGCGATGCGGTGAACGACGGCGACGAGGGCGACGGCGATGACGGCGGCCTGCGCACCGTCGGCTACTACGCCGCCGGCATCGGCGTGATGTTCCTGCTGTTCTCCAGCGCCGGCGCCGCCGGGCTGCTCATCGAGGAGGAGGAGCGCGGCACGCTCGAGCGGCTGCTCTCGGCCGGCGTCGGCATGGGCACGATCCTCGCGGGCAACTGGACGTTCCTCGTCCTCGTCGGAATCGCGCAGCTCACGATCATGTTCGCGTGGGCGGCCGTCGTCTTCGGCCTGCCGGTGGGCGGCGGACCGGTCCTCGCCGGGCTCGCGACGATGATCGTCGCCACCGCCGCCGCGTGCGCCGCCTTCGGCATCCTGCTCGCCGCCCTCTGCCGCTCCCGGGCCCAGATGTCGGGCCTCTCGACGATCGTCATCCTCGTGATGAGCGCCCTCGGGGGCAGCATGGTGCCGCGGTTCGTGATGCCGCCGTTCATGGAGACGACGGCCCGCTTCACCGTCAACGGCTGGTCGCTCGACGGCTTTCTCGCCGTCCTCTGGTACCGCGAGCCGGACGCCGGCACCGGCGCCATGCTCGCCACGCTGCTCGTGGGCACGCCGGCCGCGACCGTCCTGCTCGCGATGACCGTGGTGCTCCTGCTCGCCGCCCGCGTCCTCGCCCGCCGCTGGGAGCGGATCTGATCCGGTCTCGGCACGGTCCGCGGCCGGAGCCGGTCGCGTCCGCCGGTATGCTGCCGCGGCCGTGATCCGCCGCCTGCCCATCCGCGTGGCCGCCCCCCTCGCCGTGGGCGTGCCGGTCCTCGTCGTCGGCCTCGCCCTGTCACTGATGTGGCTGGCGAAGTCGCGGTCGGCGGTGACCGAGCTCGCCGAGCGGAACATCGAGCAGGTGCACGCCCTCGCCGCGGCCCGGGTGGGCGACCTGCTCGACGTGCCGATCCGCGTGACCGAGCTCAACGCCCACCTCGTGCGGAGCGGCGTGCTCGATCCGGACGCGCTCGCCGCGTGGCGGCCCACGCTCGTGCAGCAGGCGCGCTCCTTCGACATGCTCAGCTCGATCGTCTGGGGCGACGCCGACGGCCGGGCCACGTGGGTGACGCGCTACGCCGACGGCACCGAGTACTGGGCGATCACGGAGGGCCCCGCCAACGCCGAGATGCGGCAGCTCCGCCTCGGCCCCGACGGCCTGCCCGCGCCCGGCTCGGCGAGCACCTTCGACTTCGACCTCTTCACCCGGCCGTGGTTCGCCACCGTGCGCGACGCCGGCCGACCCGCGTGGAGCGAGCCCTACGTGTGGGTGGGGGGCGACGGAGCCGCGGCGACGCTCGGGCTCTCCTACGGCGTGCCGATCCGCCGCCCCGACGGCACGTTCCGCGGCGTGATCGACGCCGACCTGTCGTTCCGCGACCTCTCGCGATTCCTCTCCGGCCTGACGATCGGCCGCACCGGGGTGGCCGCCCTCGTCGACGGCGAGGGCCGGCTCCTCGCCACCTCGACCGGCGCCGCCACCGTCACGCCGGCGGGCGACCGCATCGCCGCCGCCGCCTCGGAGGACGCGCGGTTCGCCGCCGCCGCCGGGGCCCTCGGCGAGGCCCGGGCCGGCCACGCCCGCACTCCGGTGGACGGCGCCCCGCACCTCGTGCGGGCCACGCTCGTGGGCACCGCGGTGGGGCTCGAGTGGACGCTCGTCACCGTGGTGCCGGAGGCCGACTTCGTGGCCGGCGTCCGCCGCGAGTTCGCCCGCAGCGCCGCCGCGAGCGTGGCCGCGGTGCTCGCGGCGGTCCTCGTGGGCATGGCCGCCGCCCGCTGGCTGGTGTCCCCGCTCACAACGCTGGTGTCCGCCGTCCGCCGCATCGGCCAGGGCGACCTCGACACCGAGGTCGCGATCCGGCACGCCCCCGAGTACGAGCGGCTCGGCGGAGCGATCAACGCCATGACCGCCGGGCTGCGCGACCGCATGCGGATGCGGGAGTCGCTCTCGCTGGCGATGGAGGTCCAGCGGAACCTGCTGCCCTCGGCCGCGCCCGACCGGACCCGCGTCGACCTCGCCGGCCACAGCACCTACTGCGACGAGACGGGCGGCGACTACTACGACTTCCTCGACGTCTCGGCCGACGCGGCGGACGAGCCGATGATCGCGGTGGGCGACGTGATGGGGCACGGCGTGGCGGCGGCGATGCTCATGGCCACCGCCCGCGGCATCCTCCGCAGCCGGTGTGCCGAGCCGGGCTCGCTCGCGGACTTCCTCGATCACGTCAACGACATGCTCGTTCCCGACACCGGGGGCGAGCGGTTCATGACGATGCTCCTGCTGCGGATCGAGCCCGAGCGAGGGTCCGTCCGCTGGGCGTCGGCCGGCCACGGCCCGCCGATCATCTTCGAGGCCGCCACCGGCACGGTGCGGGCGCTCGAGGGCGGCGGCCTGCCGCTCGGCCTCGTGGCCGCGGCCGACTACGAGGAGCACGTCATCACGGCCCTGCAGCCGGACGACCTCGTGATCGCGGCCACCGACGGGCTCTGGGAGACCCAGACCGCCTCCGGCGAGCTGTTCGGGACGGACCGGCTCCACGAGCTGCTCCGCCGGCACGCCGGCCGGCCGGCGGCCGAGGTGAGCGAGGCGATCCGGGACGCCCTCGCCCGGTACCGCGGCGACGCACCGCCGAACGACGACCTGACCTTCGTGATCGCCCGGATGCGGTGAGGGCCCGGGTCGGGGCCGCGCCGGGCGCCCCGCCGGACCGCGAGGACCGCCGCTCGTCCGCTGCTGCCGCGCCGACTCGCCGGCCGCCCCGCCCTGCCGACCCGCCGGCCGCCCCGCCCCGCCGACCCGCCGACCCGC
>CAYLNM010000175.1:0-8895 GCA_964385045.1 uncultured Isosphaeraceae bacterium | reverse complement strand
CGGCGGGCGCGGCGCAGGAGGCGGCGGGCGCGGCGAGGACCGACGGCGCGGCGGCGGCCAGAGCGAGGGCGAGGCTGGTCGGCCCCGCCGCGGGGCCGGGGCGGCGGCCACGCGGCCGCGGGCGGGAGGCCCGGGCCGGGGACGACGGATCGAGGGACACGGGCGACTCCGAAGCCGGCGGGGTGACGGGGACGGGACGGCCGCGCACGGCCGGGAGCGCGGGGGGGTGCGCGAGGGGCCGGATCGTAGCCCGCGCGAACCGGCCGTGCGGACGGGCCGACGCGCACGCCCGGACCGCTCCGGTCGCGCTCGTCCTCACCCCGCCACCGAACGACCGCGGGCCCCCGCGCCGGTCGGCGCGGGGGCCCGCAAGGGTCGGGTCGGACCCGGGCGAGCGGCGGGGCGCGGCCCCTCCGCTCAGGCGGCCCGGGTCACGGGCAGGCGCCGAACGACGAGACCACGGTCAGCAGGTCGTCGAAGTCGACGTCGCCGTCCTCGTCGAAGTCGGCCGGGCAGTCCGCGCACGGACCGAAGGACGAGAGCGTGGTGAGCAGGTCGTCGAAGTCGACGAGCCCGTTGCCGTCCGCGTCGCCCGGGCAGGGCTCCTCCTCCGGCACGCCGATCAGGATGTCGTCGAGCAGGATGCGATCGCTGAAGTCGTCGCCGTCGAGGCGGAACCGGATGCGGAAGTCCGGGTGGTAGGCCGGGGGCGGCAGCGGCAGGGCGAACTGCTGGAAGTCCGCGTCGCTGCCGTCGCTCGGCAGGAAGAAGAGCTGGTTCCAGGCGTCGCCGGCGGTGCGGTACTCGACCGAGAGTCCCTCGCCCGGCTCGAGCCCGACGCGGGCCACGGCGAACTGGACCAGGAGGCCCGACTCGCCGGAGAGGTCGATCACGTTCGAGCGCAGATCGCCCTGGCGGAACGGGATGTCGCTGAACGACCGCAGCTCGACGGCGTTGGGGCCGCTGGGCGGATCGAACGGCGGGTTCGTGGCGATCTGGGCGTCGATGAACCAGCTCCAGTTCGACTCGTCGATCGTCGAGCCCGCGAAGTCGTCGGCGAAGGGCGGCGACAGCGGGGGCGGCACGACCTCGAGGCACGTGCGGGTCGCCGCGAAGCCCTCGATCTCGTTCTGGGCCGAGAAGCCGAACTTCAGGTCGTTGCCGAAGGTGCCGCCGCAGCCGTTCAGGTTGGCGCACATGATGTGGCAGCTGCCGCCGACGCAGTGCGTCGCGCTGTAGTTGTGCCCCAGCTCGTGGGCGGTCAGCGACACGCGGGCGTCGTAGAACGAGTCGAAGTTCGACTGCGACAGGCCGTAGGCGAGGCCGGTGTTGCACACCGAGCCGAGGAACGCCACGCCGATGGTGCTGCCGATGAGGTTGCGGCCGGTGAAGAGGTGGGCCACGTCGCGGCGGATCGTCGACACGCCGGGCGCGTTCCACTCGTCGGCGAACTGGTCGAGCAGCTGACCGGCGTCGGAGCTGGTGTAGGGGTTGATGTCCGGCGACGAGCGGACGAAGACGCCAGTGATCTCCCACGCCAGGTCGACGTCGCGCTCGTACACCAGCGACACGCCGGCCATCACGTTCTCGATGTCCGCGACGGTGTTGCTGACGCTGCCGCCGCTCTGGAGGAAGAACTGGAAGTCGGCGTCGATGAGGACGTCGGCGACCTCGACGAGCCCGCCCTCGGCGATCTCGCCCGAGGGGGCCTCGGCCCCGCGGGCGGGACCGGCGGGCCCGGTGGCGGTCATGATCGCGGTGTCGCGGGCGGTGAACGAGCCGGTGCCCGCGGTGGCCTTCGCGTGGTGGGTGCAGCCGGGGCCGCACTCGTGGCCGCGGGCGGCGGCCGGCGCCGGCCGGGCTCCGTCGTCCGCCTGCGGCCGGTCGGGGGCCGCGGGGTCGAGGACGCCCTCCTCCACGCCGCACGTGCCGCCGTGGGGCAGCATGTCGGTCTGGGAGACCATCAGGTGCTCGAGCGGGCCGGCCCCCGCGACGTGGTCCGCGAGCGGCTCGACGACCACCCACGGGGCGTCGTCGGCGATGCGGAGCTTGCCGGTGAACGTGCCGTCGACGATCGACCCGACGGCGAGGCTCTCGGGGAAGCCGACGATCGTGCCGCGGTAGGTGCGCGACGGCGGCGGAGCGACCGGGCGGACGCCGTCGGCGTCCTGGACCCAGACCGCGAAGTCGATCGACCGGACCGAGTACGGCTCGAGATCGAGCTCGATCTCACCGCCCGCGTACGGCAGGACCATCGAGACCCGCTCGCCCGGGCGCACGCGATCGAGCCCGTCGATGGTGACGACCTCGTGCGCGAGGGCCAGGTCGAGGGCCGAGGCCCGGGGCTGCTCGGCCGAGAGCGGGGCGACCTCGGACGAGGCGAAGGCCGGCGCGAGCCCGGTCGCCAGGGCGACCGGCGCGGCGGCGATGAACGATCGAAGATGACGCATGCTGGATCCTCTCTGGGGATGGGGATCGCCGGGACGGACCGCCCGTGAGGGCTGCGGGACCATCCGGGAGCGAGGGGAGCTCCCACCGCTCACGACGGCCGGGGCGGAGCCGGGAGCACCTGGGGGTGGAACGTCGCCGGCGACGACACACTGGTGTGTTCGCCGGCACCCTCCCTCCGGTGGCGTGAATCGATTGTGACCGATCCGGCCGCAGGAGCAAGGACCGGGACCGGGATTGACCTCCGGTCACCCGTGTGCGCACTACCGACGAGAGTCTACGTTCAGCGCCGGCCGGGCGCCCCGGGGAGACTGGACGCCGTTCTCGGACCCCGCGTGGGGCCTCCGCGGTCCGGTGGCCGGCTGCCCCCGGCCCTCGGCGGGCCCATCGACGAGCCTCCCGGTGGACGGCCGCCCCGATGACCGGCCGAACGGCCGCCCCGGCGACCAGATCAGGCGTGAGGCCGGTCCGGGTGGTGTCGGCGTGTCCGCCCCGTGACCGGCCGAACGACCGCCCCGGCGACGGACCCGGGCTCCCGGCGCCGCCTCGACGGCCCCGCGGACGAGTCCCCCGGCGGACGCCTCGACCGGCGGCGACGGATCCATCAGGGCCGCTCGCCCGCCTCCGCCCCCCCGCCGCCGAGCTCGCGGGCGGATCGGCGGGCGTTGCGGTTCAGGGCACGACGCTCCTCGACGAGCCGGTTCTGCCGGGCCCAGTCGCCGTCGGCCTCCACGAGCCGGAGGGTGACCGCCTCCCAGTCCGACCGGTAGGCGATCCACCTCTGCTCGAGTCGGGCGCGACGATCCGCGTCGAGCCCCGGGGCCGCGAGGGCGGCGCGGAACGCGTCGTCGGCCCGGGCCGCGTCCGCGTGGAGCCGCGGGTAGCGGGCCCGTCGCCACGCGGCCTCGAAGGCATCCCGGTCGTCCTCGGGCAGTACGGCCAGCACCGCCTCCCGCGCCCGCCGCCCGGCCGCGACCACCGCCTGCGCAGCGGCGGACCATCGCCGCGCCGGGGCGTCCTCGTCGGGCTCGTTCACCGGGAGTCGCAGGCCGCCGAGCGTCAGCCGCCCATCCTCGCCGGCCGAGAGCGCCGCGAGGACGAGCTCGATCTCCCGCCGCCGACGGGCCTGTTCGGCCGCGAGAAGGGACTCGAGGAGCGGCACGATGGCCTCCTCCCACTCCAGGATGGCGCGGTCGACGGGCGAGCCCGGCGCCCGTGGGGCGACGACTGCGAGCACCGCGGCGAGGTCGACCCGGAGCTCGTCTCGGACCACCGCATCGGGCTGGACGGTCAGGCTGCGGGGAGAGAAGCGGTCGGCGGCGCCGCCGGGCACCCGGCCGAGCAGACGGGCGCGGGCCCGCTCGAGCCGGAGCCGCTCGGGCACGCCGGGTCCGGCGCGTGCGGGCTCGGACGCCGCGGGCGCCGGGGGCGCCAGGAGCGCCAGCTCCTCGAGGAGCGCCTCGTCCGCGGCCGCAAGCTCCTCCGCGGCACGGTCGGTCGCATCGAGGGCGGCCAGGAGCTCCCCCGCCTCCGGCACCCGCACCGCCCCGTCGGGGCCGGGCGTGAGCAGGCCGCGGACGACGGTGCGGGCCCGCGCCGCCGCCCCTTCGCGCCGAAGCCGGCGAACCGTGTCGAGGTAGTCCGCGTGCAGCGCCGTGACGATGGGCTCCTCGGCCGCCCCGATCCCCAGCCGCGTCGCCCAGTCGGCGATCGTCGCCGCGTCGATCGGCGCCGGCAGGACGTCGGCCTCGGGCGCGCCGGCGAGTCCCCAGATCCGGGCGAGCCGGCCGGGCTCGAGACCGGTCATCTCGAGCTCCAGCGTGCCGTCGGCGTTCATCGTGATGCTGGTCGAGACCGTCGGCTCGGTCGGCGGCGGCGCGGACGGGGGCGGGGGCTCGGGGAAGCGCAGGGCGGCGTCGCCCGCGGTCGCGAGTACGTCGAGGGCCGCCGCGCGGCCGCGGCGGTCGGCGGTGATCCGCTCCTCGGCCGCCTCCGCGAGGGCGGACGTCCAGGCCGCCTCGGCGGCTGCGACGGCATCGTCCTCGGCACCGACGTAGCGCGACAGGTATCCGGCGGGGCTCGAGTCGCGCTCCTCCAACGCCTGAGCGAGCTGCCACGCGATGCGGTGGAGGCGGCCGAGGTGAGCCAGCCGCTCTGCCTCCACCCGGGCGGCGAGGCGCGGATCGACGTCCGGGTCGCGGCCGAGGGCCGCGGACGCCTCCTCGAACCAGCCGAGCAGCGGTCCGTCGGCGATCGGGGCGAGGGCGCCGCCGAACGCCCGCCGCCAGCGCGACCGCAGCGTGGTCGCGAGCTCGATCGGGAGATCCCGGGCGATGCCCTCCACGGTCTCGCGGTGCAGCCGCCCGAGGGCGACCGCGACCGCGGCCGGCCCGGCCTGCGCTCCATGCCACGCCTCCCGCAGCGCCTCGAAGTCCTCGCGGCCGAGCTCCTCGAGGCGTTCGGCGATCGACTGGCGGAGGAGGATCGCGGCCTCGCCCAGGTCCCGCGCCAGCGGCACTCGGCGGGCGCGCCACGTCGCCAGCCGCGTCGCGATCGCGGCCTCGAGCTCGGTGCGCCGCGGATCGTCTCGCGTGATGAGCCCGTCGACGAGGGCGGCCACGTCCAGGTCGCACGGCCCGTGGCCGGTGCGGTCGGCGCCGAGGTCGATCAAGACCGCCGCCTGCCGGTCGGCCGCGAGGGCACGCAGCGGCGGCGTCCCGGGCTCGCCGAGCACCGCGGCCGCCTCGGCGAGGAACGCCTCGTCCTCCCGGGCAAGCGCGGCCAGCGCCGACCGAACTGCCCGGACCGTGGCCCGCTCGACCTCGAGCGTCTGCGCCGAGGGGGACGGGCTGGACGATGCGCTGCGCTGCGCCGGGTCCGCCGCCTCCACCCGGGCCCGGACCAGGCCGCGGTGCCGCTCGGCGTACCGCGTGTACGCCGCGTCGACCGCGAGCCGCTGGTCGTCCGACGCCCCGCTGAGGTCGAGGAGCCGCGTGATGCGGTCCGGATCGATCGGCGAGGGGAGCATCGTGAGGTCCGCCGCGGCGGCAGGACGAGCGACGGCCGCGGTGACGCCCGCGACGACGACGGCGAGCAGGCGGGCGGCGAGCCGCGGAACGCGACGGCGCCGCCGACCGGCCCCGGGGCCCCCGCGACGACACGAAGCCGCGGGCCCGCACCACGGTCGGAGCCGAGCGGTGAGCGAGATGGACATCATGAAGCTCCTCGGGCCTCCCGCCGGGCGGGGCGGGAGGCGTCGGGTGGACGAGGCGCTCCCAGGATTCGCAGCGGCGGGCCCGCGGGATGCGTACCGGGCCGCAGGCCCGATGGCGGGGCGAGACGGGTCCGATGGCGGGGCGAAGGGGGCCCGATGGCGGGGCGACACGGGTCCGATGGCGGGGCGAAGGGAGCCCGATGGCGGGGCGAGGAGGGCGGCCCGACCTCGGCGCGAGCCGACGACCCACCGATCATCCACCGCGTCGGCCCGACGCCGCACCGGGGCCCGCTGCTGAGCGGTCGAGCAGCGACACGGGCCCGCCGGACAGGAACCCGACGCCGAGCGTGCGCATCGGCCAGTGGTACAGCGCGACGGGGCCTGGGTTCGGCGGCACCGCGAACACCGCGATCGGGGCACGGAGCAGCACCACGACGATCGCCGTCACCGCGATCGCGCGTCCTGGCCACGCCACGTCGACGGTCCAGCGGCTTCGTTCGAGCTTCGGCACGACGAGCCGCGGATCCTCGCGGCTGCGGTCGGCCATCCCCGGGCCGCTCCGGTGGCGGCGCTGGGCCCATGGGTCCTCGCCGGGGTCGCGATCAGCGGCGATCCGCCGCCCGCGATCGGCCCACACGACTCGCTGCCGGGGCGGACGCCGCGCCCGTCGCCCGCCCGGGCCGGGCGGAGCCGCCCCTCGCCTCGTCCCCGTTGGGGGGGTGGAGGCCCCCGCCGCTCACTCCTCGACCTTCGCCACCTGCCAGTACTCGAGCTCGACCGGGGCCTGGCGACCGAAGATCGTCACCAGCACCCGGACCTTGCCCTTGTCCGGCATCACCTCGTCCACGGTGCCCTCGTAGTTCTCGAACGGGCCCTCGTTGATGGTGACGTTGTCGCCCGGCTCGAACTCCATCTTCACTTCCGGCGACTCCTCCGGGAGCTTGGAGTCGTGGAGCATCTTCTCGACCTCGGCCGGGCTCATCGGCGTCGGTCGGCCCGCGGTGCCGACGAAGTCGCCGACGCCGGTGGTCTCCTTGATCAGGAAGAAGACGTCCTGCGGGATCCGGCCCTCGTCCTCGAGCTTCATCTCGACGAACACGTAGCCGGGGTAGAGCTTCGTCTCGGTGATCCGGGCCTTGCCGCCCTTGAGCGTCTTGGTCTTCTCGGTGGGCACCATGATGCGGCCCACCCGCTCCTCGAGACCCTCGATCTGCACCTTGCGCAGCAGCGTCTCCCGCACGTAGCTCTCCTTGTTGGAGGCGACGCGGAGGACGAACCAGTCCATGCCCGGCCGATAGGCCGGCATGTCCACGGCGGGATCGAAGACCTTGTCGTCGCCGCCGTCGGCGGAGGTTCCGGTCGCGGTGGTCGCGGGGTCGTGCGTGGTTGGCTCGGTCATGGCCCACTCCGGGCGCGGGACCGGGCGGCGACCGTGCGGGAGGCACGGCCTCGTCGGCTCAGCCGGCGCCGCCGGTCTCGAGCACGTTGATGCTCTGGAAGAACTGGTTGAACACGAGGTCCCACACGAAGCAGAAGAGCGCGATGAAGAGGGTGAGCATGATGACCACCCAGGTCGAGCCCATCACCTCGCGTCGGGTGGACCAGTTGACCTTCTTCATCTCGCCCTCGCAGGCGATGAGGAAGTCCACGCTGCGGCGTCGGACGCCGATCAGCCACCAGCCGAACGCGGCGATGACGCCCACGAGCAGCACCGCCCCGATCGCCTGGACGAAGACCGCCTCCTCGATGCCGGCGAGCCCGCCCGCGTTCCGCAGCAGGTCCCACAGCCACTTGCCGCCCATGAGGGCGATCACGCCGAGCGCGATCGCCGAGCACAGCCGGACGTAGTAGCCCTGACCCTTCTTGTAGATCTGCAGTGCCATCGGTGGGCCTCCCGGCCGTCCCTTCGCAGGAGCCGCTCCGTGCTCCCGGCCTCGCAGGACCGGACGCCCGGGGGCGGCGGTGCCGTCGTCCCGGGGGACGCGGCGGGGAACATCGTCGAACACGCCGGGGGTGACTCGAACACCCAACCTGCGGATTTGGAATCCGCTGCTCTGCCAATTGAGCTACCGGCGTAGCGGCGGGCGGACGGGGAGGCGGGATGCGGATCGCCGTCCGGTCGCCAGGGGTCGTCGGGCCTCCACGGGCCCCGCGGTCACTTCCGCTTGATCTTGTGCAGCGTGTGCTTCCGCAGGCGGGGGCTGTACTTCTTCATGCCCTCCTTGAGCTTCTCGTCGATGCCGCCCTTCACCCGGATGCTCGTGCGGTAGTTGAGGTCGCCCGACTCCGTGCACTGGAGCCAGACGTACTCGCGATCGGCCTGCTTCTTCGCCATCGGGAGGGTCCTTCGGGATGCGGCCGGCTCGGGGGGACCGAGGCGGATCCGTGAGAGGAGCTTCGGGAAGCCGGGAGGGACCCCGTCGGGCCCCTCCCGGGATGCGTCTCAGGCGATCGTGATCACTCGACGATCTTGGTGACCACGCCGGAGCCCACCGTGCGACCGCCCTCGCGGACGGCGAAGCGGAGGCCCTCCTCCATCGCGATCGGCTTGTCGCCGAGGTCGATGGCCATCTGCACGTTGTCGCCGGGCATGCACATCTCGGCGCCGCCGAGGAGGTCGAGCTTGCCGGTGACGTCCGTGGTGCGGAAGTAGAACTGCGGCTTGTAGCCGGAGAAGAACGGCGTGTGGCGGCCGCCCTCCTCCTTGGTCAGCACGTACACCTCGGACTCGAACTTGGTGTGCGGGGTGATCGAGCCGGGCTTGCAGAGCACCTGGCCGCGCTGGATGTCGTCCTTCTCCACGCCGCGGAGCAGGCAGCCGACATTGTCGCCCGCCTGACCCTCGTCGAGGATCTTGTTGAACATCTCGACGCCGGTGACGGTGGTCTTCTGGTTCTCGGTGGCGAGGCCGACGATCTCGACCTCCTCGCCCACCTTGACCACGCCGCGCTCGATGCGGCCGGTGACGACGGTGCCGCGGCCCTTGATCGAGAACACGTCCTCGACCGGCATGAGGAACGGCTTGTCCGTCTCGCGGGCCGGCTCGGGGATGTAGCTGTCGCAGGCGGCCATCAGCTCGTCGATCGGCTTGCAGGCCTCGTCGTCCTTGCCCTCGGACTCGAGCGCCTTGAGCGCCGAGCCGCGAATGACCGGGATCTCGTCGCCGGGGAAGTCGTACGAGCTCAGCAGCTCGCGGACCTCGAGCTCGACGAGCTCGAGCAGCTCCTCGTCGT
>CAYLNM010000174.1:0-8947 GCA_964385045.1 uncultured Isosphaeraceae bacterium | reverse complement strand
CCCCTCGGACCTCGCGACCGCGGGCCGTGGCTCAGTCCGCCGTCCCCTCCACCGCCGCCCACAGCCGCGTCATCGTCGCCGGGTCGAGCCGCTCGGGCCGTGCGGACGGATCCACCCCTTCGGGCCACGTGCGATCGCGGCCGAGGATCGCGCCGAGCTGCTTCCGCCGTTTGGAGAACAGCCCGCTCACGAACCGGGCAAACGCATCGCGGCCGGTCCGATCCGCGCCCGGCCCGCCGGGCCGCAGCGCGTCGGGCAGCTCGCGCTCCCCGCGCGGCCGCACCGCCACCGTCGCGCTGGTCACCTTCGGCGGCGGCCAGAAGCAGCCCGGCGGCAGGACCTCGAGCCGCTCCACCGTCGCCGCCGCCCGGACGAGCACGGTGAGGGTGCCGTAGGTGCCCGTGCCCGTCGGCGCGACGAGGCGGTCGGCGACTTCCTTCTGGATCGTCACGAACTGCCCGAGGCAGTCCGGCCGCTGCAGGGCGAGCTCGGCCATCAGCGGGCTCGCGGCCTGGTAGGGCAGGTTGGCGACGAGGCGGAAGGGCTCGCCCCCGAGCGCCGCGTCGACGTCGGCCGCGAGCCGCCGGCCCCGGCCGAGGCAGTCGCCGCGCACGAGCACGAGGCGGCCGTCGGCCCGCGGGACGAGCTCCTCCTCGACGAGATCCGCGAGATCGCGGTCCAGCTCGCACGCGACCACCCGTGCCCCGCGGTCGAGCAGCGCCTCGGTCAGTGCCCCGGTGCCGGGGCCGACCTCGAGCACCAGGTCCCCGGGGCGGACGCCGGCGGCATCGACCAGCCGCTCGATGCGGACGGGCTCGTGGAGGAAGTTCTGGCCGAGGCGGTGACGCGGCCGCAGGCCGCGTGCCGCGAGCAGTGCCTTGATGCGGGCGAGATCCTGCACGAGCGACTCCGGGCTCCGGCGACCGTCGCCGCCCGAGGCTCCGCCCGCTCGACGATCGCGCCCGACGGGTGGCCGCGCCGGAACGCATCGGGCCGCGGCCGGCACGGACTCAGGCCTTGCCGAGGTACTCGCCGGTCTCGGGGTTGATCCGCACCGCCTGACCGTTCTCGACGAACGGCGGCACGCGGACCTTGGCGCCGGTCTCCACGATCGCCTCCTTGAGCTGGTTGGTGGCGGTCGCCCCCTTGGCCTGCGGGGCGGTGTCGGTCACCTCGAGCTCGATCGCGGCCGGCAGCTCGACGCCCAGCGGATTGCCGTCGAAGATCTGCACCGTGACCTCGAGGTTCTCCTTGAGCCACTGGCTCTGGTCCTTCGGCAGGACGTCCTCGTGGATCTCGAGCTGGTCGTAGGTCTCGAGGTCCATGAACACGAACGGCCCGGCGCCCTGCCCCGAGGCGTCGTACAGGAACGACATCGGCCGGCGGTCGATCGAGACGTCCTCGAGCTTGTCCGAGGTGCCGAGGCGGTGGGTCTTGATCGTGCCGCTGCCGATGTTCTTCATCTTCGCCTGGACGTACGCGGGCCCCTTGCCGGGCTTGACGTGCTCGGTGTCGAGACAGAGGTGCAGCTGGCCCTCGTAGAGCAGGGCCTGTCCGCGCTTCAGGTCGGTCGCCTTCATCGGCATCGGTGGTCTCTCGGGGCCTCGGGATCGAGTGCTCGGGCCGGGGCGGGGCCAGAGCCGGGGCCGGGATCGCGACGGGTCCGGGGAGGACCGGGCGCTCGCGGCGGCCCGAGCCCCCGGGGCAGGTGGCCGGCCACCCCGGCGGGTCGCGGAAGATAGCCCCCGGCCGGGAGCGAGGCAACGGACGGCCGCCCCCCCGCGTCCGCCCCGGACCCGCCTGCACCCGCCGGTGCCCGCGGACCGCCGACGCGTCGGGGCGACGCGGCTGGCTCAGCGGGCCACCGACTCCGCCCGCACCTCGCGGATCACCGTGACCTTGATCTCACCGGGAAAGGTCATCTCCTCCTCCACCCGCTGTGCGATCGCCCGGCTGATCGCGAACGCCTCGGCATCGGTCGCGCGGTCCGCGTCGACGATCACCCGGACCTCGCGCCCGGCCTGGAATGCGTGGGCCTCGGTGACCTCGGGGTGGTCCTTGGCGATGCCCTCGAGCTGCTCGAGCCGCTTGACGTAGTTCTCCATCGACTCGCGGCGGGCGCCGGGGCGGGCGCCGGAGATCGCGTCGGCCGCCATCACGATCGGCGTGTACGGCGTGGTCGACTCGATGTCGCCGTGGTGGCCGCCGATGGCGTTGAGGACCGCCTCCTGCTTCTCGCCGTAGCGGCGGGCGAACTCCATCCCGATCGCCGGGTGGCCGCCCTCCATCTCGTGGTCCATCGCCTTGCCGATGTCGTGGAGGAAGCCGCAGCGGCGGGCGAGCGCCCCGTCGAGGCCGAGCTGGTCGGCGATGATCTGCGACAGGTAGGCGACCTCGATCGAGTGCCGCAACACGTTCTGGCCGTAGGACGTGCGGTAGTGCAGCCGGCCCATCGCCTCGACGACCTTCGGGTGCACGTTGCGGAGGTGCGCCTCCATCACCGCGTCGTTGCCCGCGGTGCGGATCGCCTCCTCGGTCTCCTTCTTCACCCCCGCCACGACCTCCTCGATCCGCGAGGGATGCACGCGGCCGTCGGCCACCAGCCGCGAGAGCGTCTCGGCCGCGATCGCGCGGCGGACGGGGTCGAAGCACGAGACCGCGATGACGCCGGGCGTGTCGTCCACGAGCACGTCGACGCCGGTCGCCTTCTCCAGCGCCCGGATGTTCCGGCCCTCGCGGCCGATGATGCGGCCCTTGAGGTCGTCGGACGGGATGCGCACGGTGCGGACGGTGGTGTCGGCCACGTGCTCGGCCGCGAACCGCTGGATCGCCTGCAGGGTGATCTCGCGGGCCCGCCCGCGGGCCGAGGACTCGGCGTCCTCGAGGATGCGCTGGGAGAGGGCGTGGCCCTCGAGCTCGAACTGCTCGCGGATCTCGTTCATGAACCGCTCGCGGGCCTGCTCGACCGAGAGGCCGGCGACCTCCGAGAGGGTCCGCCGCATGCGGTCGCGGTCCGCCGCGAGCTCGCCGCGAAGCCGCTCGGCCTCGTCGCGGAGCCGGTCGATCTCGGCCGACCGCTCGTCGAGCCGCGTCTCGGTGGCGTTGATCCGCTCGAGCTTGGCGTCGAGCTTCTCCTCGCGGCGGTCGAGCCGCTCCTGGTCCCGCTTGACCTGGGCGGCCGCCTCGGCGAGCTCGCGGTCGACCTCCTCGCGGCGGTGGGCGGCCCGCTTCTCCGCCTCGAGCATGATCCGCTGCCGCTCGGCCTCGGCCTCGGCGGCGGCGGTCTGCCGGGTCTGCTCGGCCTCGATGCGGGCCTGCTTCAGGGTGCCGGTCTTGAACGAACGCAGCACCACCCAGCTCAGCAGCGCCCCGGCGATGAACGCGGCGACGGTGGCGATCCCGGCCGTCAGCGGCTGCACCGTCCACGACGCGGCGCCGAGCGTGGTGCCGTCCGGGAGCAGGAGCGGGAGGCTGGCGGGCGCGAGGAGGACCATGCGACGGGGCTTCCGATGACGCTCGGGAGACGGTCCTCGCCTCCGGCACGAGGCGAGCCCGCGCGAGACTGGATCGCGGTCGTCGGATGCCCTCTCGGCGGGCCCCACGGCGGGGCGCCGCCTCCTCCTCGTCGCGCTCAGCCCACCCGGCGGACCGCGGGCCCCGTCGCTCGTGGCGTCATCCGTACCGACGGGCCACGCACGCCCCGGCCGACGGGCGGCACGGACGACGGGCGCGGGACTCGGCGGCGGGTGAGCACGACGGGCACGGGGTCTCGGCGGCGGGAGGACGGATCGGGGCCCGGGAGTCGGGCCGGAAGGCGGAGGCGGGGATGACCGGCCGCGGGCCGATCGGGGAGGGCATCGGAAGGCGACGACGGGTGCCCGCGGGCACGCGTCGCCGGGGACGGAGCCGCACGGGCGATCCGTCCCGGCCGCACCGCGGAGGTGCGGCGGCGACCGGCGATCGGGGACCGGGGGGCCGGCTCGCGGACGGCGACGGGCCGTTCCGGGGACGGGAACCCCCTCCGATCGTCGTGAGTGGTTGACCAAGGGATGATCAGGACGCTGTTCGGACGTGTCAAGGCCGCCGGTCGCGCGGCCCGATCCGCGGCCCGATCCGCGGCCCGGCCCGTCGCCCGGCCCGTCGAACGGCCGCGGCTCGACTCCGGGTCGCCACGGACCGCCGCCGGCGCGCCGATCGACCGCCGCACCGCCACACGGCCGCCGCACCGCCAGCCCGCCGCCAGCCCGCCGATCGACCGCCGCACCGCCACACGGCCCCCGACCCCGCCCAGCGCCCCCGCGAGCCGCCCGCGGCGAAACCGCCCGCGCGCGGCGGCGAGGGACCCGCCCGGAGTAGCATCCCTCCTCTCATGCCTGCGCTGCTCAACTGGTTCCTGCGTCTGGTCCCCACGAACCCGATCGTCATGCGACTCGTGTTCGTGGGCTCGCGGCAGCTCCGCCACCTCTACATCCGCGCCGGCTACCTGGCGGTGATGATCGTGGTGCTGCTGTACGTCCTCATCGACCCCGGCCGGGGCGGGGCACTGTCGCTGCGGGAGCTCGCCTCCGACGGGGCGAACATGTTCCAGCACGTGAGCTTCCTGCAGGTCGCCCTGATCTGCCTGCTCACGCCGGTGTTCATGGCCGGGGCGATCGCCCAGGAGGCGAATCCGAGGACGTGGGAGATCATGCTCACGTCGCCGCTGAACAACCTGCAGATCGTCCTCGGCAACCTCTTCGGGCGGCTGTTCTTCGTCATCGCCCTGCTGCTGAGCAGCCTGCCGCTGTTCGTCATGATCCAGTACTTCGGCGGCGTGCGGGGCGAGTCCATCATGGTCTCGTACCTCGTCGCCGGCTGCAGCGCCCTGCTGGTCGCCGCGATCGCGGTCACGCTCTCGGTCACCCGCACCGCGGGCAAGCGGGCGGTGTTCATCTTCTACATCAGCGTGGTGATGTACCTCTTCGTCACCGCGGCCATCGATCAGATCCTCGCCCAGGACCGGCCCGGCGCGGTCGACGCCCGCTTCACCAGCGCCGTGACGCCGCTCAATCCGTTCCTCGCCCTGCGGTCGATGCTGGACTCGAACGTCTACGCCCCCCGCACCCGCGAGTACTTCGACGGCGAGCCGGGGGCCCTGACGCTGCTGTGGATGGCCCGGCCGGTGGCGGTCTACTGCTGGCTCTGCTTCGGCCTGAGCATGATCCTCATCACGTTCAGCACCCTGCGGCTGCGGGTGATCGGGGCCCGCGTGGGCAGCGTCCCGTGGTACCGCCGGATGTTCGGGCTGTCGGCCAAGGGCGCGACCGAGCGCGAACCGCGTCCCGTCGGCCACAACCCCGTCGTGTGGCGGGAGTCGGTGGCCCGCGGCCGCACGCTCGCGGCGATGACCGGCCGCTGGGGGTTCGTCGCCCTCGGCATCCTGCTCGGGATCGTCGTGCTGACGCTGTTCCACACCGGCCTGCTGGGGCCCGGGGAGTTTCGCAGCACCATGCTCGCGGTGCTGGCGGCCGAGATCGTGGTGATCACGCTCGCCGCCCTCAACATGAGCGCGACCGCGGTGAGCCGGGAGCGCGAGGACGGCTCGCTGGACATCATCCTCACGACGCCGATCCAGCCGGGGCCGTACCTGTGGGGCAAGCTCGTCGGCCTGATGCAGTACCTCGTGCCGATGATGATCGTCCCGATCGCGACCGCGGGCATGGCCGCGATCTACGTGCTGCTCGACGGCCTCGGCCGCGACGGCGGGGTGACGGTGTCGCAGCCGCAGCCCATGGGGATGGGCACCATCGACCTGCCGGTGATCCTCCCCGAGGGGGCGATCGCCCTCCCGGTGCTGCTGGTGCCGTTCGTGGCCTTCTGCGTGATGGTCGGCCTGCACTGGTCCATCAAGAGCAAGGGCACGATCGGCTCGGTGATCGCCGCGGTGGCGGTGGTGCTGGTGGTGGCGGGCGTGGTGAGCCTGTGCGGCAACGTCGGCGGCGACCAGATGGGCGTCTTCGGCTCCGTGCTCGCCGCCGCGAGCCCGATCACGCTGCTGCTGGCGATCGTGAACCCGGCCGAGGGCATCCCGTCGGCGATGGCCGAGAGTCCCGGCGGCGGCCGCCTGGGCCTGCTCATCGGGGCCGCGATCTTCGCCGCCGCCTACGCCGGCATCTCCGCCGGCATGCACTCGAGCATGAAGCGCGGCTTCATGATGACCGTCCGGCGACTCGCCGGGACGAGGTGAGCGCGGCCGCGCGACCGGGCCGCATCGCCGCGGCCGGACGCGAGCCGCCGCGTCCCGGGCGTGGTATCGTCAGCCGGCCGGAGTCCCGCGACGGCCGGGCGACCGGCGCCCGGACGCGACGACCCCGCCCGCCCCGCCGACCGCGATCACGGAGGACGCCGTGCCCGACGCCACCCCCGCTGCCGACCGCCCCCGCCTCTACGACGGCGACGGCGACGACCTGATGCTGGCGGACCGCCAGAGCCGCAGCGAGCGCATCATCATGGTGCCGCACGGCGACCCGCGAAAGGCCCCGACCGATCGCGACCGCATCCGGATCCTGTGGGGCCAGCACCTGCTCGCCGACCTGTCGGCCCGCCGCTACCGCACGATGGTCTGCGGCGTGAACGACGAGGACAACGCCCACGGCATCCTCGGGCAGCTGCTCGAGGCGGTGCCGACGAGCCAGTGGACGGTGCGCACGGCCACGAGCTACGCGAAGATGTTCCAGCAGTCGGTCGCGATCCACGCCGCCGACGACCGCGAGCCGTACGTCCTCAAGTACGACCTCGACGACCTGCTGATCCTCGCGATCCTGCGCCCCAAGGGCCGCGACCACTTCACGCTCGAGGACATCACCCGCGGCTTCGGCACGGTGGCGAAGATGATCGAGGGCCGCCGCGACCGGCTCCCCGTCGCCTCGGTCTCGTTCCTCGGGGCCAAGAGCAACCGGCTCGTCGGGCCCGACGGCGCCGAGCCGCCGTTCGAGTCGGTGCTGCGGGCGATGTTCGACGCGGGGTACCGCGGCGACGTGTACCCGTCGCTGCCGATGTGGAACGTCGCCCCCACCGGCACCTTCGCGAACTACCCGTTCCCCGAGAGCCTCACGCGGATGCGCGAAGGCGGCCACTGAGCCGGCGGGCCCGCGGGCCGACGGGCCGGCGGCGCAATCCGGCCCCCGATCCCGGCGCCACGGCCCGCTCCACGGCCCGCTCCATCCGTACGCCATCGCTCCGGGGAGCCCCATGCCCACGCCCCTCCGACGCATCGTCGGCGCCGTCGTCGGCGGTGCCATCGGCCTCGCCCTGACGCACCTGCTGCTGCAGTGGGGCGTCTTCCTGCTCGCCGCGGTCGGGGGCGGAGTCGCGATCGGGGCGGGCTCGCGATCGGTGCCCCGGTCGATCCCGTGGACGCTCGGCATCACCGCCGTCGCCCTGGCGGCGGGGATCGTGACCGCCTGGGCCTACACCCCGTTCGTCGCCGACCCGTCCTTCGTCTACTTCGTCCGCAACCTCAGCGCGACCGACGCCCAGACGAAGATCGGCCTGCTCCTCACCGCGGTGATCGGCCTGCTCTACGGCGGCGGCAGCGGACCGCGGGCCCCGCGGCGCCCGGCGGAGCGCGAGGATCCCCTCGCCGGCGACGGGGCCCGGCCGTGGCCGGAGGACGACCCGGACCGCACCCGCCGCGGCTGAGGGCCGGGCCGCGCCCACGGCCGGGCCCGGGGCGGCGGCGCCGCGCCGGAGTCCGAGGTCGCGGCCCTCGCACGGCCTCCAGCCCCGCCTCCCGCGGCGGCCGGCGCGCGCGACGAGGCCCGGACGCCACGGGTGACGACCGGGCCTCGCCGGGGACTGCTCCGCCGCGGGCCGCACCCGCGGCGCCGCCTCACACCAGCAGCGTGCTCGGCGACTCCATCAGGCCCTTGAGGGTCTGCAGGAAGCGGGCCGCCATCGCCCCGTCGATGACGCGATGGTCGTTCGACAGCGTGGCGGTCATCTCGTGGCCGACCACGATCTCGCCGTCGCGGACGACGGGCTTCTCGATCGCCGCCCCCACCGCGAGGATCGCGCTGTTGGGCGGGTTGATGATCGCGGTGAAGTGGTCCACGCCGAACATGCCGAGGTTCGAGATCGTGAACGTCGAGTCGCTCATGTCCTCCACCGACAGGCCGCGGGTGCGGGCCTTCTCGGCGAGGGCCTTCGACTCGGCGCTGATCGCCCGCAGGCTCTTCTGGTCCGCCTCGCGGATGACGCCGACGACGAGTCCGCCGCCGCGCTCCGGCGGCAGCGAGATCGCGATGCCGACGTTCACCGCCCCGTGGTAGACGACGGCATCGCCCGCGAACGAGGCATTGAAGTCCGGATGCTCGTGCATCGCCAGGGCGCAAGCCCGCACGAGGAAGTCGTTCACCGAGAGCTTGATGCCGACGTCCTTCAGCTTGCCGTTGAGGTCGCTCCGCAGCTCGGCGAGGGCGTCCATGCCGACGTTCATCGACACCTGGTAGTGCGGGATCGACTGCGAGGACTCGACGAGCCGACGCGCGATCGTCTGCCGCATGCCCGAGAGCTCGACGCGGCCGGCCCCGAGCGCCGGGCCCTCGCCCGAGCCCTCGCCCACGGTCACGGTCGGGCCGCTGGGCACGATCGCGGTGACCTCCTCCGTGGAGGGAGACGGCGTGGGGGCGATCGGAGCGGTGGGCGTCGCGCGGGCCGGTGCCGACGGCTGGTCGCCGGCCGGCGGCGCGGGCGCGGTCGACTCGGCGGGCGACCCGCCCGCCCGGCTGCCGCTGTCGATCGCCGAGAGGACGTCGCGCTTGATGATGCGCCCCTGCGGGCCCGAGCCCTCGAGCGACCGCGGGTCGATGCCGTGCTCCTCGGCGAGCCGCCGCGCGACCGGGCTGATGCGGAGCCGGCCGTCGCCGCCCGGGGCCGCCCCGTTCGCGCCGCCGCCGCCACCGCCGCC
>CAYLNM010000173.1:0-9062 GCA_964385045.1 uncultured Isosphaeraceae bacterium | reverse complement strand
TGCCCGCCGCCTCGCCGCGGCCGCGGTCGCCCTGGCCGCGGCGGCCGCCGTGCCGGCCGTCGCCGGACCGCCCGCCGGCGGCGAGGACGCCGCCCTCGCGGAGCTTCGGGAGATGCTCGAGCGGATCGAGCGCGACAATCGCGCGATGCGCGAGGACATCGACGCCCTCCGGGCCGAGGCGGACGAGGACTGGCTGAGCCTCGCCCGGGCGGACGACGTCCGGTCCATGGTCGAGGACGTGCTCGCCGACTCGTCGGCCCGCACCAGCCTCCGCGGCAACGGTCTGCTCGCCGGCTGGGACGGCGGGTTCTTCCTGCAGGATCCCGACGGACGATTCCGGCTGGAGCTCGACGGCCAGATCCAGACCCGGTTCGTCTTCAACCGCATCCAGGAGCCGACCCGGGACCGGACCCGCTCGGGCTTCGAGGTGACCCGCACCGAGCTCTCGCTCTCGGGCTGGGTCGTCAGTCCCAACGTCGAGTTCCTGATCCGCACCGACGCCACCCGCGACGAGCCGGGGCTCGTGACCGGCCTCTACTACCTGCGGGACGCGTGGATCCGCTACGAGTTCGACAACGAGTGGGCGATCCGCGTCGGGCAGTTCAAGCTGCCGTTCAACCGCGAGGAGCTCGTGCCGAGCGAGTACCAGCAGGTGATCGAGCGTTCGCTGGTCAACGAGACGCTCGGCATCGGTCGCTCGCAGGGCATCGAGCTGCAGTGGACCGGCCTGGACCAGTCGGTGACGATCGCGACCAGCGACGGGCCCGCGGACGAGATCGGCGGCGACGAGCCGTTCGGCCTCGTGGACGCCTCGCCCCGCGTGAACACGCCGGCCCTCAACGAGGACGTCGAGTGGGCCCTCGCGGTGCGCTACGAGCGACTGCTCGCGGGCGAGTGGCGTCAGTTCCGCGACCTGACGAGCCCGCCCGACGATCCGTTCGGCCTGCTCGTCGGTGCCGCGGTGCACGGCACCAAGACGGAGAACAACGGCCAGGTCGGCGTGCAGCGCGACGAGCAGGACTGGCTCGGGGCCACGATCGATCTCTCGGCCGAGTGGGGCGGGGCGAGCCTCTTCGGCTCGGTGATCTACCAGCACGTCAACAACGCCGGCTTCGGGCAGTTCGACCTGTGGGGCGTGGTCCTGCAGGGCGGCGTCTACGTCGCCCCGCGGCACGAGCTCTACGCCCGGTGGGAGTACGCCTGGTACAAGGAGGACCTGCCGAACTTCACGGTCGGCGATCTCCACGTCGTGACGGTGGGCTGGAACTGGTACCTCGACGGCCACGACGCGAAGTTCAGCCTCGACGCGGGACTCGGCATCGACGAGCTCGACCGCGCCTACGAGGTCGACATCGCCGGCTGGCGGGTCGACGCCGAGGGCGACGAGCACCAGTTCGTGCTCCGCACGCAGTTCCAGCTGCTCTTCTGACGATGACGCGACGCGACTCCAACCCGGCAGGACACGGTCGCTCGCGGACGGCGGCGGCGCGGGCGCTCGGTCTCGCCGGCCTGCTGGCCGCGGCCGCGGCCGCGACGCCGGCTCCCGCGGCGGCGGCCGCCGGTGCCGCGCCGCCCGATCGTCTCGAGGAGCTCGCGCGGCTGCGCGAGCGGGTCGAGGCGGCTCGGGACGCGGGGGACGAGCTCCGTCGCGAGCTGCGGGACCTGCGGGAGATCCACCGCTCCGAGCGAATCGGCGACCGCCGGGCCGCCGCGATCCGGGCGATGGTGAGCGAGGCGGCAGCCGACGCCGGCAGCCGCTCGAGCCTCCTCGGCGGCGGCTTCTCGGCCGGCTGGGACGGCGGGTTCTACCTCGAGGATCCGGAGGGCCGCTTCCGGCTCGACATCGGGGCGCACGCCCAGTTCCGGTTCCTCGTGAACAAGCAGCAGCGCGTCTTCAACGACCGCACGCGGGTGGGCTTCGAGCAGACGCGGACGCGGCTGATGCTCCGCGGCCACGTCTTCACGCCCGACCTGCAGTACTTCGTGCAGGTCGATCCCACCCGGAACGAGCGCATCGCCGATCGCCAGGATCCCGCGGCGAACCTGCCCACCGGACTCTTCTACCTCGAGGAGGCGTGGGTCCGCTACCGCATCGCCCCCCGCTGGTTCGTCCGCTTCGGCCAGTTCAAGCTGCCGTTCAACCGGGAGGAGCTCGTCGATCCGTCACGACAGCTCGCGGTGGAGCGATCGCTGGTCAACGAGTCGCTCAACCTCGGCCGCTCGCAGGGGATCGAGCTCCAGTGGCGGGGCGAGACGGAGCGGTTCGACCTCGCGATCCACGACGGTGCGACCGACGACATCGGCGGCACGCTCCGCGTGGGCCTCGTGGATCCGGAGCCGCGGGTCAACAGCAACGCCCTGAATCCCGACGCCGAGTGGGCGGTGGCGGCGCGGTTCGAGTCGCTCCTCGCCGGCTCGTGGCGTCAGTTCGACGACTTCACCAGTCCGCCCGGCGACGACTTCGGCCTGCTCGTGGGACTCGCCGGCCACGCCTACAAGACCGAGAGCACGGGGGCCGCCACGGGGACGCCGGGGAACGAACGCGACGAGAATCGCTGGTACGGCGCGACCGCCGACGTCTCCGTCGAGCTCGGGGGCGGCAGCCTCTTCGGCAGCGTGATCTACCAGTACCTCGACACGCGGCCGCAGTTCGAGATCTACAGCGTGGTGCTGCAGGGGGCGGCCTACATCCACCGCGAGCACGAGCTCTTCCTGCGATGGGAGTGGGGTCAGATCGACAACGTGGCGCAGGCCGACCTCAACGTCTTCGTCGGCGGCTGGAACTGGTACGTCGACGGGCACGACCTGAAGCTCACCGTCGACTTCGGCTTCGCCGAGAGCATCATCGACCTGATCTGGACGAGCACCGTCGCCGGCTTCCGCCGCGACTTCCGCGGCGACGAGCACCAGTGGGTGATCCGCAGCCAGTTCCAGCTCGGATTCTGAGGCTCGACAACGCCGGGCGGACCCGGGCCGAGCGGGGAGGCGATCGACACGGTGCATCCGCGCCGCCGGTCGCTCCGACGTGATGTGGTCGCCGGCCGCGGGACGCCGTGCGGCGGCGGGCGAGGACCCGCGAGGGACCCGGGCCGAGCGGTGCGACCCGCGTCAGGGCACCGCGATCGGCTCGTCGTCGCTCGTGCGGATCACGATCAGGCTCTCGTCGCCCAGCAGCTCGTGCAGCCGCAGCACCTCATCGTGGTGCAGCCGGACGCAGCCGAGCGACGCGTCGGCCCCGATCGTCTCGGGCTCGATGGTCCCGTGGATGCCGTAGCCGTCCATGTCCGCGTTCAGGGGGTCGATGCCCCGGAGCCCGATCCAGGCCTCGCCGATGGGGTTGAGCGGATCGTCCCGCGAGAACCGCTCGCCGGTCTCCGGATCGACCCACGCCGGGTTGAGGTCCTTGGAGCGCACCCGCCACCGGCCGGTCGGCGTCCGGTCGTCCGCGCCGAGTCCCACCGGCCAGCTCGTGACGTAGATCGGCGCCACCGCCAGATCGCCCATCCACACGTCGAGTCGGTGGGCCCGCTTGGTGACGACCGCGTGGAAGGGGCCGACGAGGCCCTTGATCCGCTGGCCGACCTGCAGGCGGGCGGGGTTGCGCACGTCGCTCACCTCGGCCACCACCCGCCAGCCGACGCTCCATCCGAGGCGTCGCGGCAGGCGGCTGAGGATGTCGCCGCGGCGGATGCGGTACTCGGCGACGTGCGGGTCCTCCGGCAGCGCCACGGGCCCGAAGACGAGCCGTTCGTTCACCTCGGACAGGGCGGCCCGCACGCGCACCGCCTCGGCGGGCGTGAGCTCGCCGTCGAAGAGGAGGCGGCTGAGCTGCTCCCGCGGGGCGAGAGGCGAGCGCTCGGGGTCGGCGAGCCGGGCGAGGATCCCGGCCACGTGCGGCCGGACCGTGCCGGCGACCGCCGGCGGCTCCGGCGTCGCCGCGGGCCGCGGCGTCGCGATCGTGGGACGGCTCGGGGTCGGCTCGGACACCGGCGTGCGCCGGGTGGCCGGGCGATCGGATCGGGCCGGGGTCGCGGTCGGCCGCTCGACGGCGGGGCGGGACTCGGGCCGGGCCACGGGGCGCGCGGAGCCGCGGCGGGGGGCGTCCTCGGCCGCGCCGGAGCCCTCGGTCGAGGCGAGCGACGCGGGGCCGTCGTCGGCGCGGGGGGCCGCGACCTCCTCGGTCGGTCGCAGCCACCACACGACGGTCGCCACCACCGCGACCGCGCCGACCACGCCCACGAGGCGGCGGGCCCCGCGGTGCCGTGATCGGCGGTACATGTGCGATCGAGAGCGGCTGCCGCCGGCATGCTGGCTCGGGAGGGCCATCCGTGTCTCCTCTCCGGGGCGCGGGGTCCGGTCGCGGTCTCGGGCGTCGGGTCCCTCGCCCGCGGCCAATGCTATCGCCGCCGGGCCGCGTCCCGGCGCGCCGCGGACGGAATCCGACAGCCGATCAACCGGCGCGATCAGTCGCGCGCTCCGTCCCCGTCCGCCGGGCGCCGGGGGCCGCCGGCCGGTCGGCCACCGGGGCCGCGGCCGGGGGCGTCGCCGGGGGGCGATCCGGCCCCCGCGGGGGTCGCCCGCCGATCGGTGACGAGCGTCGCCACCGGCACGTCGTGCGGCTCGGCGGGCACGGCCTCGATCACCTGGCGGTCGAAGACCAGTCCCACCCGCACCGCGGTGCGGCGGAGCCGCGGGAGGAACCGGTCGTAGTACCCGCCGCCGCGGCCGAGTCGGCGGCCCGCGGTGTCGTAGGCGAGGGCGGGCACCACCACGAGGTCGATCGTCTCGGGATTCACCGGGCGGCCGTTCGCCGGCGTGCGGACGCCGGGCCCATCGGCCTCGAGCAGCGTGTCGTCGAAGCTTCGGATGGCCACCGGCGCCATGTCCCCGCGGTCCCAGTCGACGTGCGGCACGCACACCGTCCGCCCGGCGCGGAAGGCCTCGAGGGCCGCGGGCAGCACGTCGATCTCGCTCGCGAGGGGCAGGTAGAGCATGACGCAGCCCGCCCGCCGCCAGGCGTCGAGGGCCACGAGCCGGCGACACGCCGCGGCGGAGGCCGATCGACGCGCGCGCGGGTCGAGCTCGGCGAGCACCGCCCGCATGCGACGGCGGAGGGCCCGCTTGACCTCGGCCGGCTCCGTCGGAGGCTCGGGGGCGGGGGGGCTCATGCGGGCTCCGGCGGCGACGGGGCGGACTGGCGCACGTCGCGTCGGTCGCGGAGCACCTCGACCAGCGGGGCCTCCTCGCCGGCCCCCGCCGGCTCGTAGTACCGGCGATCCACGCCGAGGTACTCCTGCCCGGCGTCGTCCCCCCGGTGCGGGTTCACGTAGCCGGGAGCGTCGGGATCGCTGCGGCGGGCGGTGCCGCGCCGGTCGCGGATCGCCATCGGCACCGGGATCGTGCGTCCCTCGCGCACGTCGGCGAGGGCGGCGTCGATCGCCCGGATGCATGCGTCGGACTTCGGGGCGGTCGCCATGTACACCGCCGCCTGGGCGAGGGCGAGGCGGCCCTCGGGCATGCCCACGCGCTCGACGATCTGCCACGCCGAGGCGGCCACCGTGATCGCCCGCGGGTCGGCGTTGCCCACGTCCTCGCTGGCGAGGATCGCGATGCGGCGGGCGATGAACCGTGGGTCCTCGCCGCCCTCGATCATGCGGGCGAGCCAGTGGAGCGCCGCGTCGGGGTCGCCCCCGCGCATCGACTTGATGAACGCACTGGCGAGGTCGTAGTGCTCGTCGCCCGCCGCGTCGTGCCGCAGGGCCTTGGCCTGGATCGACTCCACCGCCATCGCCTCGCTCACGTGCACGCGCTCGGGGTCGCCGGGCGTGCCGAGGACCGCGAGCTCGAGGGCGGTGAGGGCCCGGCGCGCGTCCCCGTCGCAGGCGCGGGCCCAGTGCGCGATGGCCGCCTCGTCGATCGTCACCGTCCGCCCCGGGAACGCCCGCGCATCGGTCGCGGCCCGCCGCAGCAGTCGCTCGACGTCCTCGGCCGACAGGGGCTCGAGGCGGAACACGGTCGAACGGCTCACGAGGGCCGGGTTGACCATGAACCACGGGTTCTCGGTGGTCGCCCCGATCAGGACGATCGTGCCCCGCTCCACGTCCGCGAGCAGCACGTCCTGCTGGCTGCGGCTGAAGCGGTGGATCTCGTCGAGGAAGAGGATCGTGCCGCGGCCGTCGTCCTCGAGCCGCCGAATCGCCCCCTCGAGGACCCGGCGGACGTCCTTGACGCCCATCATCGCGGCGTGGGCCCGCTCGAACCGGCGCCCGGTCTCGTGGGCCACCACCTCCGCGAGCGTCGTCTTCCCGGTGCCCGGCGGGCCCGCGAGGATCACGCTGGAGAGCCGGTCGGCCTCGATCATGCGCCGCAGGAGCGTCCCGGGACCCACGATGCCGGCCTGGCCGACCACCTCGTCGAGGGTCCGGGGCCGCAGCCGGGCCGCGAGGGGCTCGGCCGCCCGCCGCCGCGCCGCCCGCTGCTCGCCCCACAGGTCGCTCATCGCCGCTCCGATCCGTCGTGCCGGGACGGGACGCGGCCGGCGGGGAGCCGAGCCCGCGGCCGTCCGACGCCCGGACGCTCGATCGTACCCGCCCGCAGGCGGCGATCCCGCGGGATGTCGCGGGTCCGAGCGGGTCCGGGCGGGGATGGTGCGGGGACGATCCGGGGCCGGGACGGGGGCGGCCCGGGGTCGGCGACGAGCCGCGAGCGCCGCGCCGCGGCGCCGAGCCGGGCCGCGGGGCGCGTCGCGGCGGTCCGTGATCGTCCCCGGGGCGACGCCCGGCCGATCGGGACCGATTCGTCGCGGACCGCCGACCGTTTCCGGACCGGGAGGCCCCGGATGGGCGATACTTCCCGAACGTGGTCGTGCGGACCCGCCCGCCGGGCCGAACCGCGCACGGGCGGCGAGCGTCCCGGATCCGAGGATCCCGGGATCGCGTCGTCCGGAGGCACGGGACCGCGGCTGCGCGGGACCGGCCGACCACCCGATCAGCCGACCACGGGACCAGGAGGGCCGTGCCATGTGCGGAATCGTCGCCTACATCGGAAGCAAGCCCGCCCGGGGGCTGCTGCTCGAGGGGCTCAAGCGACTGGAGTACCGCGGATACGACTCCGCCGGCCTCGCGGTGGTGGACGCCGATCGCCGGCTGCGGGTCTGCCGCTCGGCGGGCCGGGTCCGCGTGCTGGAGGACCTGCTGGAGCAGGAGGAGGGCTTCGAGGGACGGATCGGCATCGCCCACACCCGCTGGGCGACCCACGGCGAGCCGAGCGACCGCAACGCCCACCCGCACGCGGACGATCCCGACCGCGGGCACGGCATCGCCCTCGTCCACAACGGGATCATCGAGAACCACGCGACGCTCAAGACGTGGCTGCGGGAGCGCGGCCACGAGTTCACCAGCGACACCGACACCGAGGTGCTGGTGAGCCTGATCAGCGAGCTGTACGAGGGCGACCTCGAGGCCGCGGTGCAGGCGGCCCTGCGCGAGGTGACGGGGGCCTACGCGATCGCGGTCGTCTGCGCCGAGGAGCCGGAGGTCCTCGTCCTCGCCCGCAAGGGCTCGCCGCTGATGGTCGGCGTGGGCAAGGACGAGTACGTCGCGGCGTCGGACCAGAGCGCGATCGTCGCCCACACGACGCAGGCGTTCACCCTCGAGGACTACACCGTCGCGCGGCTGACGCCGACGAGCTTCCGCACCACGACGATCGACAACGTCGAGATCACCCCGCGGATCGCGGAGCTCGAGGTCGACCTCGGGCAGATCGAGCTCGGTGACTACGAGCACTACATGCTCAAGGAGATCCACGAGCAGTCCCAGGCCCTGCGGCTGACGCTCAAGGGCCGCGTGGACGTCCGCGAGGGGCAGGTGGTGCTCGGCGGGATCAGCGAGTACGCCCGCGACCTCGTGAAGGCGCGGCGGATCATCTTCCTCGGGCAGGGCACCGCGCTGCACGCGGCGATGATCGGCGAGTACCTCATGGAGGACCTCGCCAAGATCCCCTCCGAGGTCGAGTTCGCGAGCGAGTTCCGCTACCGCAACCCGATCATCGAGGACGGCACGGTGGTGGTCGCGATCAGCCAGTCGGGCGAGACCGCCGACACCATGGCCGCCCTGCAGGAGGCGAAGCAGCGGGGAGCCCTGACCCTCGGCCTCGTGAACGTGGTCGGCTCGTCGATCGCCCGCGAGACCGACGCCGGCGTGTACCTCCGCGTGGGCCCCGAGATCGGCGTCGCGAGCACCAAGGCGTTCCTCGGCCAGGTCATGGTCGCGACGCTGCTGGCGACCTTCATCGGCCGGCGCCGCTTCCTCTCGGCCGACTACGTCAGCGACCTGCTCCGGCAGCTCGAGCGGATCCCCGACCACGTCGAGCGGGTGCTCGAGCAGTCCGCCGCGATCCGGGACGCGATCAGCGCGTACGTCGACCGCGAGAACTGGCTCTTCCTCGGCCGTGGGACCAACTACCCGGTCGCCCTCGAGGGCGCCCTGAAGCTGAAGGAGATCAGCTACATCCACGCCGAGGGCATGCCCGCGGCGGAGATGAAGCACGGCCCCATCGCCCTCATCGACGAGGGGATGCCGGTGGTCTTCGTGGCGACCCGTGGGAGCCAGTACGAGAAGGTCATCTCCAACATCGAGGAGGTCCGCAGCCGCGGCGGGCACGTGATCGCGGTCGCGACCGAGGGCGACGAGGAGATCCACCGGCTCGCCGAGACGGTCTTCACGGTGCCGGACGTGGCCGAGCCGCTGCAGCCGATGCTGACCGTGGTGCCGCTGCAGCTGATCGCGTACCACGCCGCGGTGCTCCGCGGGAAGGACGTCGACAAGCCGCGCAATCTCGCCAAGAGCGTGACGGTCGAGTGAGCGGCACGGAGGAGCGGCGGGCGGCGCGAGCGGCTTGGGCGGCGCGAGCGGCTTGGGCGGCGCGAGCGGCGCGAGCGGCGCGAGCGGCGCGGGCGTCGCGAGCGGCGCGGGCGTCGCGGCGGAGGCGACGGACGATGGCGGCCGCGTGGGCGGCGGGCCTGCTGCTGGCCGCGGCGGCCGGCCACGCCGCGGTGGCGGCCG
>CAYLNM010000172.1:0-9159 GCA_964385045.1 uncultured Isosphaeraceae bacterium | reverse complement strand
CGGGTCGCCTCCGGCCGCGTCCGACGCGACGCCCGGGTCGCGCGGCCCCGGTCGACGCCCGGCCGCGACGTCGCGGCGACCCCTCACGATACGGCGCCGGGCCGCGACCCCGCCGCGATCAGCGGCCGGCGGGTCCTCCGTCCGATTCCGAACGCGTGACCAGGACTTCGAGCAGCCGCTGCTGGGCCTCGGCGTAGGCCTCCAGCGGCTCGTCGAGCGACGCCCGGATGCGGGCCAGCAGCTCGGGATCGGCCTCCTCGAGGGCGGGTCCGGCCTGCTCGATCAGGCGGTCCGCCCGGGCGGTGGCCGACTCGAGCCGGTCGGCCGCGAGAGCCAGGCCGCGGGCGGTCTCGTACAGGAGCTGATTCTCGTACTCCGCCGCGTCGGGGCGGTACAGGGCCTTCCACGGCGCCCGCCGGAGCTCCTCGACGAGCAGGCCGGCCTGCTGCGAGGCGAGCCGGACGTTCACGAGGGTCGTCCCCACGTCGCTCCGGGCGGCGTCCAGGATCGCCTCGGCGTCCTCGAGCGCCCCGCGGGCCGATTCGAGGGCCGGGCCGGCGTCCGCGAGCCGGGCATTGAGCTCGGGCAGCGTGGTGGCCCGGACCTCCTCCGCGACCTTCTCCGCGTCGGCCACGATCCGCTCGATCCGGCCCTCGTTCCGCTCGATCGCGTCGTTCACCCGGTTCACCAGGGCCCGGGCGTCGTCGATCGCCGCCCCGCCGCGCGCCGTCGCGTCGTCCACCCGCGTCAGGATCGAGTCGACCCACGGCCGCCACCGGGGCAGGTCCTCCTCGCGGAGGCTGCGGGCCATCGCCCGCACGTCGGCCGCCGCGTCGCGCCCGGCCTCGACCGTGTCCTGCACCGCGGCGAGCGCGGCGGCAAGCTCGAACGCCTGCTCGCCGCCGCCGGCTCCGTTGATGGTGCGGGCGGTGGTGCGCACCTCGGCGAGGATGTCCTCGATGGTGCGGCCCGCGTCGGGGCCGAGCAGCTGGCCGACGAGGCCCGCGCCGGTGCGCACCGCGAGCCGGTCGCCCGACGTCAGGGCGTCGTCGGCGCCCCCGAGGTCGGTGATGTCCAGCCACACCTCGCTGCCCACCAGCGGGGCGGAGATCGAGACGTCGGCGTCGCGGTGCAGGGCGTAGCGATCGTCGAGGGTGAAGACGACCTCGACCCCGAACCGCGGGGGAGCCTCGTCGCCCTCGGTGACCTCGGGCCCGGCGAGCTCCATCGCCGTCTCGCCCTCGACCGGCACCAGCCGGACCGAGCGCACGTCGCCGACGCTCACGCCGCCGAGCCGCACGTCGCCGCCCGGCTGCAGGTTCTTCACCCCGCCCTCGACGTCGAAGAGCACCCCGTACTCCCGTTCGGAGCGCAGGAGCTTCTCGACCGAGTCCGAGAGGAAGAGGATCACGGCGAACATGCCGATCAGCGAGAGCACGACGAAGAGCCCCGCCTTCACGTTGTTGGGTCCGCGGTCCGCGCCGCTCATCGTGCCATGCTCCGTGCTCGGGTCGGGAAACGAGTGCGGCGAGGGTACGCCGTCCGGGGATCAGCCGCGGCGGATCCGCGTTGGCTCGATCGCCGGGGTGGGCCGGGACGGCTCGTCGCCCGGGCGGTTGAGCAGGTCCTCGGCGTAGTTGGTGGCGGCCTTCCGCGCGGTGATGGGCCCGTCGGCGTCGCCGCGCAGGAACTGCCGGATCAGCTGCTCGTCCTCACTCAGGTCGGGCACGTCGTCGAGCGGCGTGTCGCGGATCGCCTCGAACCGCTCGCGCCGGTCGACCATCATCATGCGGCCCTTGTCGAGCATCGCCATGCGGTCGGCGATCATGAACGCCGAGTCCATCTCGTGGGTCACGACCACGCTGGCGACCCCCGCCCGCCGGGTGAGGTCGATGATCAGCTGGTCGATCTCGGCACTGGTGACGGGGTCGAGGCCGGCCGACGGCTCGTCGTAGAAGAGGATCTCGGGGTCGAGGGCGAGGGCCCGGGCGAGGCCGGCCCGCTTCTTCATGCCGCCGGAGATCTCGGCCGGGTACTTCTCGGCGTGCTGGTACAGCCCGACCTGGTTGAGCTTGAGCTTCACCATGATGTCGATGGTGCGGGCGGGGAGGTCGGTGTGCTCCTGCAGCGGCAGGGCGATGTTCTCCGCGATCGTCATCGAGTTGAACAGCGCCCCGGACTGGAACAGGATCCCGAAGCGGCGGCGGACGTCGTTGAGCTCGTCCTCCTCGAGGCCGCAGATGTCGCGCCCGAACAGGCGGATGCTCCCCTCCTCGGGCCTGAGCGACCCGATGAGGCAGCGCAGCATGGTGCTCTTGCCCGAGCCCGAGCCGCCCATGATGACCATCGTCTCGCCGGGGCGCACGTCCAGCGTGACGCCGTTCAGGACGGTCTGATCGCCGAAGCGCTTCACCACGCCCTCGGCGACGATCACCGGCTCCTGGCCTCGTCCGTTGCGCTGGCTCATCGGGGGGCGTCTCACCCGCCGGGAGTCGGGAGCGGATCCGCGTCCGCCGCGTCCTCCGGGGGCTGGAGCTGCTCCGGCGGGCCGTCCGGGGCGGCATCCGCGGCCGGAGCCGGGGGAAACCGCAGGTTCGGGCCCGAGGGATCGATCACCTCGATCGACTTCCAGCGAAGCACCCAGGGCAGCGGCCGCCCGGGGGCGTGCTGGACGAAGACCGTGTCGACCGCGGCCGCTCCGCGGTCGAACTGCATCTCGTATCGGATCCGAGCCAGCCCGTCCTCGACCGGATCCCGGTCGGAAGCGTCCTGTTCGGCCGCCTGCTGCGACGCCATGACCCGGCCGTGGCGGGACTGGAGGGCGGCGAGGAAGGCCTCGGCCTCCGCGTCGCTGGCCGACTCGGCCGCCTCGCCCCAGAATCCGTCCCGAAAGGCGGCGACGTCGCCCGCGAGACCGGCGTTCAGGGTCGCCACCGGCCCCTCGAGGATCAGGGGCCGGGTGCTCGCGGCGACCCGGATGGCCACCGTGGCCCAGCCGATGGTCGCGATGAAGCCGAGGGCGATGCCCCCCACCGCGAGCCGGCCGCCGCGGTACCGCTTGTACTTCGCCTCCGACAGCCCGGCAAGGCCGAGGAGCGGGGCGAGCAGGCAGAACGGCGGGACGAGCAGCGTCGCGCAGACCATCGACGCGATGGACCAGAGGCTCCACGGGGGCGGGGCCGCGGCGGCGGCCGCCGTGGAGGGCGCAGGCTCGGCGGTGGCCGGGGGTGGTCCGGGGGCGTCGGTCACGGGGCGTCGCCGTCCTCCGCGGCCGGGCCGTCGTCGGGGGAGCCGGGGGAGCCGGGGGAGCCGGGGGAGCCGGGGGACCCGTCCGGAGCCGGTGCCGCCGGGGGGTCCCCGCCCGAAGCCTCGGACTCGCCGGGGGTGGCGCCGTCCGGTCCGCCGGGGCTCGCCGGCGGCAGGGCGGCGCCGCCGCTGCCGGGCGGGAAGTCGATCCGCTCGCCGTCCGCCGCGATGAGCGTCACCGCGGCGGGGCGCCACACGATGGAGCCGGTCGCCTCGTCGACGACGAGGATGCGGAAGCGGATCTCGGCCTGCCGCCCGTCCGCGGTGCGGACCGGGTAGCCCAACGGAACCTCCGGCCGGCCCGGCTGGGGCTGGGCGTCGGCGGGCGGGCTCGGGTCGCTCCACGAGTCCACCGTGCCGATCACGCGGTCGTACTCGGCGGCGAAGGCGGCGTACTCCTCGTCGCTCGCGGCGGCGAGGGCGCCGGCCGAGGCGGCCCGGGCGGCGTCCCAGTCGTCGGCCTCGATCGCCGCCGCGAACTCCTTGGGGCGCTCGACGGCGATCGTCTGCAGCTGCACGAGGCCGAAGAGCACCACGCCCTGCAGGGCGATGCCCACCACGATCCCCAGCACGGCGAAGACCATGCCCTTGAGCTGCGGCGAGACGACGATCATGATCGCGGCGATCACCCCGAGCAGGGGACCGGCGAGTCCGATGATCGGGCAGCACGCGACGAGGGCGAGCACCAGCGACGTCACGGCGAGCGCCGAGGTGCGCTGGGGCGGCTCCACCGCGTCGGGGCTGAACGACGGGTCGGCGTAGGGCGGCATCGTGCTCACGGAACACCTCCGGGGGGCCCGGCAGTCTACGACGGATCGCGCCGCGGCGATCCGCGGGCGGATCAGGCGCCGGGGGAGGCAGCGTCCGCCCCCGGCACGTCGCCGCCCGAGCCCTCGGACGACGCCGAGGCCGGCGCGTCCGCGGCCCGCTCGGCACCGTCCTCGGCGCCGCCGGGATCCTCGCCGTCCTCGGTCGCCAGCGGCGCGCCGATCACGAGCTCGCTCGCGTCCGGCAGCACGACGCGGATCGCCCGCAGCCGGATCTCGGTGCGCGGCATGACGCCGAAGGCGCCGGCCCGCGGCGTCTGACGGATGACCGCCTCCACCGCCGCCGGTCGATCGAGCCGCGCTCCGGAGATGATCCCGCCCCACACGCGGCCGAGGGCGAGCCCGGGACCGACCGCCCGCACCTCGCCCAGCCGCAGGTCGCGGTAGGGGCCGAGGGCCGCCTCGAGCTCGGCGACCCCCGCCCGCAGTCGGTCGGCGTCCATCCCCGCGTCCTCGGCCCACCGCGGGAGCGCGGCCGCGGGCCAGCCGTCGGCGTCGGCGTCGAGCGAGGCCTCGACCGCGGCGATCGTCATGCGGGTCTGCTCGGCCGACTGCGACTCGAGATAGCGCTCGAGCAGCAGCATCTGGATCACCGCGAGCACGCTGCCGGCCACCATCGCCCCGATCGCGAGGCCCTCGCCGCCGAGGCGGCCGCCGGCGCGGCGGATGCGGGCGTGGGCGAGCACGCCGAGCATCGACCCGGCGAGCGGAACCGCGGGGCAGCACGGGACGAGCGCGAGGATCATCGCCGTGACCGCGAGGCGGGAACGAGGCGGCGGGCCGGCCGGGGGCGGACCCGGGGGGCGGGGTGGCTCGGGGGGGGCGGTGGGCATCGCGAGCGGCGATGATAGGGACGTGGCCCACGCCTCCGATCCGCCGCCCGCCCCGCCGCCGTCCCCGTCGCCCTCCGCGCGCGATCCCGCGTCGATCGACCCCGCGGGCCGGCGGTGCGTGGTGATGGGCCTCGGCCGGTTCGGCGGCGGCCTCGGGGCGACGCGCTGGCTGCTGCGGCAGGGCGCGGCCGAGGTCGTCGTCAGCGACCGGGCGGACGCCGCGGCGCTCGCCGGCCCCCTCGCGGTCCTGGAGCCGGAGGTGGCCGCGGGCCGGGTGCGGCTGGAGCTCGGCGGGCACCGGCCGGAGACGCTGGCCGAGCGCGACCTGGTGGTCGTGAACCCCGGCGTGCCGCGGCCGTGGGCCGACCCGGCGCTGCGGGCCGCCGCGGACGCGGGCACGGTGCTCACGACCGAGATCGAGCTCGCCTGCCGCCGCCTCGACCGCCCGCGGACGGTGGGCATCACCGGCACCGCGGGCAAGTCGACCACCGCGTCGCTCGTCGCCCACCTGCTGCGGGCGAGCGGGCGCCGCTGCCACCTCGGCGGCAACATCGGCGGCTCGATGCTGGAGATGCTCGAGGCGATCGGCCCCGGCGACGACGTGGTGCTGGAGCTCAGCAGCTTCCAGCTGCACTGGCTCGGCGAGGAGCGGCCGGGCGGCGTGCCCGGTCGCGGCTGGTCGCCCCACGTCGCGGCGTGGACGAACCTCGCGCCGAACCACCTCGACTGGCACGGCACGATGGACCACTACCGCCGCAGCAAGGAGGTCATCCACCGCTTCCAGCGGGCGGCCGAGGGCGACGTGCTGCTGCGGGGCGACGACGTGCCGCCGCTGCCGCCGGACGCCCCGCTCGCCCTGCCGGGCGAGCACAACCGCCGCAACGCCGCCCTCGCGGTGGCGGTGGCCGCGGCGGTGACCGGGGAGCCGCCCGCGGCGCTGGTGCCGCGGCTCGCCGGGGCCGCTCCCCTGCCCGACCGCCTGCAGGTGGTTCGCCGGATCGAGCGGCCCGGGGGCGGCGCGATCCTCTTCGTGAACGACTCGAAGTGCACGACCCCCGAGGGCGTCGAGCTCGCCGTTGCCTCGCTCGAGGCCGAGGCGGGCGGCCGCGAGCACGTGCACCTGATCGCGGGCGGCTACGACAAGGGCACGCCCCTCGACGCGATCGCGGCCCTCGCCCCGGGCCTCGGCGGGCTCCACGCGATCGGGGCGGTCGGTCCGCGACTCGCGGCGGCGGCCCGCGACGCCGGTGCCGCCGCCGACCGGGTCGTCGAGGCGGGCACGGTGGAGGCGGCGGTGGACGCCGCCTGGTCCCGGCTGAGCGACGCTCCCCGCGGCGTCCTGTTGCTCAGCCCCGGATGCGCGAGCTGGGACCAGTTCGCCGACTACCGCGAGCGCGGCCGCCGCTTCGCCGAGCGGGTGGCGCGGCTGCAGGGCGGCGACGCGACGTGACGTGACTCACGCGCCGCACTTGACATGTGCGCCACACGCAGGCACGCTCCCGCCCAAGGGGGTGTTTCCGTGGGGATCGTTCCGCCGTTCGATGAACGCGGCCTTCTGCCGCCCGGAGATCACGCCGTCACGCTCCGCGAGCTGGAGCAGTCCCGCCTCGTTCGACCACCCGATGGCGAGATGCCGGCGGCCGGGTGGGACGAGGTTCGGCGAGCGCGGCTGGTCCGCAACCTCCGCACGATGACGCGACAGCTCCAGCACGCGGGCATCCGCCGGATCTTCATCGATGGATCGTTCGTGGAGGACACGCCGAGCCCGAACGACATCGACGGCTCCTTCGAGTGTCCGCTCGACCTTCTTCGGTCGGGAGAGCTCGAGCAACGGCTCAATCGCGTGGACCCCCACCGGTGCTGGACCTGGGATCCCGCCCGACGCACCGCGGCACGGGGAAGCATGAAGAGGCACCTGCCGATGTGGCACCGGTATCGCGTCGAGCTGTACCCGCACGTCCCCGGGCTGCTCAGCGGGATTCGAGACGAGCACGGACACGAGCTCGAGTTTCCCGCGGCCTTCAGACGATCACGTGACGGCCGCCCGCGAGGGATCCTGCGTCTCGACCCCGACCCGGAGGACCCGGCGTGATTCGGACCGAACAGGAGCATCGCGCGGCCCTCGTCCGGCTGGAGCAGGAGGACGCTCGCATCACCGAGCACCGCAAGGCCTTGCGACGCGAGGGACTGTCGGCGAGCGAGGTGAAGCGGGTGATGGACCCCCTCGTCGGCTTTCGGGACCAGCTCGCGGAGGAGATCGACGCCTACGAGCGGCTGCGCCGCGGCGAGTTCGGGGCGCTTCCGAACCTCCGCGGACTCGGATCGCTGCTCGTCGGCCTCCGCATCGCGTCCGGACTGACGCAGCGCGAGCTGGCGAGCCGCCTCGGGGTGCACGAGTCGCAGGTGTCCCGGGACGAACGGAACGAGTACCACAATCTGACGCTCGAACGGGCGTCACGGATCCTCGACGCGCTCGGCGTCGAGCTGCGAACGGTCGTCGAGCGAACCGGTCTTCCGGCCGCGTGAATCGCGTGGCCGCTCGTTCACCGCCCCGCCGACGGATTGCCTCGCCGGCGCATCGCCCCGGCGGCCCACGGTGCCGCCGACGCTCGCTTCAGAAGTCCGCCGACCGCGGCGTCCGCGGGAACGGGATCACGTCGCGGACGTTCTGCATGCCGGTGGCGTAGGCGATCAGCCGCTCGAAGCCGAGGCCGAAGCCCGCGTGCGGGACGGTGCCGTACTTCCGCAGGTCGCGGTACCACCAGTAGGGCTCGGCGGGCAGGCCGCACTCGGCGATGCGGGCGTCGAGCACGTCGAGTCGCTCCTCGCGCTGCGAGCCGCCGATGATCTCGCCGATCCCCGGCGCGAGCACGTCCATCGCGGCGACGGTGCGGCCGTCGTCGTTGAGGCGCATGTAGAAGGCCTTGATGTCCTTGGGGTAGTTCATCACCACCACCGGACGTCCGACGAGCTCCTCGGTGAGATGCCGCTCGTGCTCGGACTGCAGGTCCATCCCCCATCGCACCGGGAACTCGAAGCTCTTCCCCCCCGCCGCCGCCCGCTCGAGCCGTTCGATCGCGTCGGTGTACTCCATCCGCTCGAAGGCCGAGTCGGCCAGGGCCTCGAGCCGGTCGATGCACGTGTCGTCGATCCGCTCGCGGAAGAACGCCATGTCGTCGGCCCGCTCCTCGAGGAGGGTGCGGAAGAGGAACTTGAGGAAGTCCTCGGCGAGGTCGGCGTCGTCGGCGAGGTCGGCGAAGGCGATCTCGGGCTCGATCATCCAGAACTCGGCGAGGTGCCGGCTGGTGTTGGAGTTCTCGGCCCGGAACGTCGGCCCGAAGGTGTAGACGTTCGTGAGCGAGCAGCAGTACGACTCGACGTTGAGCTGTCCCGACACCGTGAGGAACGCCTCGCGGCCGAAGAAGTCCTGGTCGAAGTCGATCCCGCCGTCCTCGGTGCGGGGGAGGTTCACCAGGTCGAGGGTCGAGACGCGGAACAGCTCGCCGGCGCCCTCGGCGTCGCTCGCGGTGATGATCGGCGTATGGACCCACAGGAAGCCGCGCTCGTGGAAGTAGCGGTGCACCGCCTGGGCGAGGCAGTGCCGCACGCGGGCGATCGCCCCGAAGGTGTTGGTCCGCGTGCGGAGGTGGGCGACCTCCCGCAGGTACTCGAAGGAGTGCCGCTTGGCCGCGACCGGGTAGGTGTCGGGATCGTCGACGGTGCCGACGACCTCGACCTCCGAGGCCTTGAGCTCGACCGACTGGCCCTTGCCCCGGGACTCCACGAGCTCGCCGCGGCACACCACCGAGCAGCCGGTGGTCAGGTGCCGCACCTCGGACTCGTAGTTGGGCAGGTCGGCGGGGGCGACCACCTGGATCCCGTCGAAGGCCGAGCCGTCGTGGACGTTGAGGAAGCTCAGCCCCGCCTTCGAGTCGCGGCGGGTGCGGATCCAGCCCTTGACGGTGACCTCGGATCCCACGGGGACCGAGCCGGACAGGATGGCGGCGATGCGGGTCATGGACTCCCTCGCTGACGAACGCGGGGCGGGCGGGGTGGTGAGGCGAGCGGGTCGGAGCGGACTCCGGCCGAGACGGTCGGTCCGGTCGTGGCGGCCGCGGCCGCCCCCCGGACCACGGCCCGCGGTGCGCGGCGGCGGGCCGCGGGGACCGGGTCGACCGACGAGCGTACGGGGC
>CAYLNM010000171.1:0-9197 GCA_964385045.1 uncultured Isosphaeraceae bacterium | reverse complement strand
TGGCCGCGGGGGGGGGGCGGCCGAATCGGGGGGCCGGGTCCCGGGTCCCGGGTCCCGATGGCCGGCGGCGGGGGCACCGAGAAGTCCGCGGAGCCCGGGGGCCAGTCCGCGGACCGGTCGGCAGCGTCGCGGTATCCTCCGCCCGCGCGCGCCCGGCACGCGTCGGCGACGCACCCCGCGACGCCGCCCCATGACCCGGGCACACGGGAGACATCGCCGATGAGCCTGCTGGACAAGCTGCGCGGAGAGCTGGTCGACATCGTCGAGTGGATCGACGACACGCGACACACGCTCGTGTGGCGATTCCCCCGGTATCGCAACCAGATCAAGCAGGGCGCCAGGCTGATCGTGCGGCCCGGCCAGACGGCGATCTTCGTCGGGCAGGGGCGGATCGCGGACGTCTTCGGCCCCGGGACGCACGAGCTGTCGACCGGCAACCTGCCGATCCTCTCGACGCTCATGGGCTGGCCGCACGGCTTCGACAGCCCCATCAAGAGCGAGGTCTACTTCGTGTCCACGCGTCAGGTCGTCGACCTGAAGTGGGGCACGCCGAACCCGGTCATGATGCGGGACCCGGACTTCGGCCCCCTGCGGCTGCGGGCGTTCGGGACCTATGCGCTGCGGGCGTCGGACCCGGCGGCGCTGCTGAAGGAGCTCGTCGGCACCGACGGCTCGTTCGAGGCCGAGGAGGTCACCGAGCTGTTGCGGTCGATGATCGTCGAGTCGTTCGCGAAGGTGGTCGGCGAGGCGGCGATCCCGGCGCTCGACCTCGCGGCGAGATACGGCGAGCTCGCCGCGCGGCTGCGGGCCGAGGTCGCGGCCCGCATCGACGACGAGTACGGGCTCGAGCTCCCCGCGCTGATGATCGTGAACATCTCGCTGCCCGAGGAGGTCGAGCGCGCGATCGATGCCCGGAGCAGCATGACCGCGATCGGCGACGTGAACGCCTACCAGGCCTACCAGATGGGCCGCGCGATCCCCGATGCCGCGACCGCACCCGGCGGGAGCGGGGCCGCGGAGGGCCTCGGGCTCGGCATGGGGCTCGCCATGGCCGGCCGGATGATGCAGGCGCCCGGCGTGGGTGGCGTGGCCGGCGTCGCCGGCGGGCCCGGGCACGCGGGCGGCGGCGTCGCCGGCGGCCCCATCGCCGGGGCCGTGCCGCCGCCGCCCCCGGGCGCCGCGTGGCACCTTGCGGTGGACGGCGTGACCCGTGGTCCGTTCGCCCCCGGCGACCTCGCGTCGATGGCCGCGGCCGGGGGCCTGACTCCGGCGACCCTCGTCTGGACGGCGGGCATGGCCGGCTGGCTCCCGGCGGGGCAGGTCCCGCCGCTCGCGGGCATGCTCGCGGCCGGAGGCCCACCCCCACCTCCGCCGCCGCCGCCCCCCGCAGCGCCACCCGCGCCGCCGGCCGGGGCCGGTGCCTGAGTCGACCGCGATCGCGGAGGCCACCCCGGATCGAAGGCGAGTCCGATGATGCGTCGAGATCCCGACGAGCTCGTTCCCAGGTCCGGTGCTGCGCCCGCGCCGCCGCCCGTGCCGGGTGACGAGGAGGGGGTGGGCGACGATCCGCCGGCGGATCCGGTGCCGGTGGCCGCGCCGGCGGCCGGCGCGGCGTCGGGGTGGGGCGGGACGGACGCCGCGGGACAGCGGATCGACGGTGGCCGCGGGCGGATCTTCCCCTGCCACGGCTGCGGGGCGGACCTCGAGTACCACGTCGGCGACGCCGAGCTCGCCTGCCCGTTCTGCGGCGCCCGCCGCCCCGTGGAGCTCGATCCCGACGCGGCGATCTCCGAACGCGACTTCCGGGCCGAGCTGGACCGGCAGGCGGCGCTCCGGGCCGAGGCTCGCCGCGCGGGCGCGGTGGCGGGCCGGAACGCGGGCGACGACCACGCACCCGACGCGAAGGACGATGGCCCCGAGGCGACCATCGAGATTCGGTGCGATGCGTGCGGTGCCGACGTCGTCTTCGACCGCACGCTGAGCTCGACCGAGTGCGCCTTCTGCGGCTCGCCGCTGCAGCGCGAGGACGCCCACACCGCGGTCGAACGGGTGCCGGTGGACGGGGTGCTGCCGTTCGGGATCACGCGCGAGCAGGCTCGCGCCGCGCTCGCCTCCTGGGTTCGCTCCCGGTGGTTCGCACCCACCGCGTTCCGCCGACACGGGGTGAAGGGGCGATTCAACGGCGTCTACCTGCCGTTCTGGACCTTCGACAGTCACACCGCGACCTCGTTCCGAGGCAGGCGCGGCGACCACTACTGGGTCACCACCGGCTCGGGCAAGAACCGTCGTCGCGTACGTCGCACCCGATGGCGATCCGTCTCCGGCCGCTTCGACCGGTTCTTCGACGACGTGCTGGTCCTCGCGGGCGAGGGCCACCACCGATCGCTCGTGCGCGGGTTGGAGCCATGGCCCCTGGCCGACGTCCGGCCCTTCGATCGTCGGCTGCTCGCCGGCTTCCTCGCCCGGACCTACGACGTCGATCTGGGCGACGGATTCGTCCTCGCCCGCGGGCGCATCGACGATGCGCTGCGGGCGGACGTGCGTCGTCGCATCGGGGGTGACGAGCAGCGGATCACGCACCTGCGATCGACCTACGACCCGGTCACCTACAAGCATCTGCTCCTCCCGCTGTGGCTGCTGTCCTATCGCTGGGGCGACCGCACCTTCCAGGTGGTGGTCAACGCCCGCACCGGCGAGGTGCAGGGCGAGCGCCCGTGGTCGTGGGTCAAGATCACGCTCGCCGTGCTCGCCGGCCTGGCGGTGGTCGGCGGGCTGGTGTGGCTTCGGGCCCGCGCCGGCTGAGCGCCGGGATGGGCGGTCCCGGGTCGAGCGGCGCCGGGACGCGCGGCGCCCCGCCGGCCGGCGCGATCACGAGGCGTGGACGCCGGGACGAGCCGCGGCTTCGCCCGCCGCGGCTCGTCCCGCGCCCGGTGGTCCGGACCCCCTCACGGGGCCGGCCCCCCGAGCGGCCCGAGGCGTCCGAACGCGAAGTCGCTCCGGATCCGCGGCGGTCCGGGCGGCCCGGGCGGCGCCGCACCGAGGTCGAGCTCGTCGAGCGGCTGCGCCAGCGATCGCCGCACGTCGGCGACGACCCCGGGACTTCTCAGCTGGGTCTCGCCGAGGAAGCCGAACGGCTCGGAGTGAGCGATCCACGGCCGCACGCGGCGGTTGTCCGGGAAGAACGCCAGCGCGTCGAGTCCGAGCTGCGAGGACAGCGGGACGACGACGTCGGAGATCCGTCCGGCTCCCATGAGGTCGATCATCGTCCGGACGGCGGAGATCGCGTCGGAGACGCCCGACGGGACGCGGGCCGGGTCGATGCCGAGCAGGGCGTGGACGGCCCGAACCGGCGGCGGTCCGACCGGATCCTCCTCGGGATCGCCGTTCCACGTCGTGCCGATGGCCAGCCAGCGCACCGCGGCCCGCCCGGCGGGGAAGCGGGCCGCGATCGGTCCGTCGCCGCCGAGGATCCGCTGGGCGGTCCCCATCTCCGCCAGATCGGGCAGGCACGTCGGCGCGAGGTAGTCGGGTCCGGGGCCCGGCCAGAGCCGATCCGCGAGCGCCGCCGGCATGCGCGGGTCGCCCGAACGCCAACGCAGGAGCTTGGCCATCGCGCCCGGCGTGTCGGCGAACACCGGCACGAGCAGCGACGCCAGCGGCGTGCCCCGCAGCGGCGAGCCGATCGAGATCAGCCGGTTGATCGTGCCTGCGTCCCAATTGCGGGCATCGACGTACCGCCATCGTCCCTGGCCGCGCCGCGGATCGCCGTCGCCGGCAGGCGGTCGCACCCGCCGCACCACCAGATCAGGCCAGCCGGGTCCCCGCGTCGCCCGTCCGTCGACGAGGTCCGCCGCGTACCACGCCGCGAGCGCGCCTCCCTGGGAATGGGCCACGACGTCCGCGCGGGTCGATGCGTACCGAGCGGGCAGGCCCTGGCCGGTCCGCATCGCCGTCACGGCGGCATGGATCCCGATCGCGAGCTCGCCCACGTTCTCCTCGAAGCCCAGATGGTCGGTCGGGCGGCTGGCGTCACCCGATCGCGACCAGTCCACGTCCCGCATCGGTCGCGGCCCGAGGGCGGACCAGGCGGGCAGGGCCCAGGCCTCGGCGGGCGACGAGAGGATGCCGTGCACCCGGATCAGCGGCGGCTCGCGCAGCCACAGGCCCACGGCCCCGAGTCGCTCGCCGTCCGCGAGCGCCACGTCCAGCGCGAGCGGCACGGCCGGCATCTGCGGGTCGAGGACGAGCGGGTCCGTCGGCCGCACGCCGTCCACGCCCGCGCGGACGACGCCGACGGGCGGGACCCAGATCAGCCGCCCCGACGCCGCGTCCACGCTCCCCGGCCCCGCCTCGCCCGGTTCCACCGGCACGCGCGGCGGTCGCCACCCGCCGGCGCTCGCCGCGTCCGGCACCGCGTGCAGCGAGCCCACGCGGTCGACGCGGTCGACGACGGCGCCGTCCGCCCGGTGCCGGATCAGCCGGACCACGGGGGAGAGCTCGGCCGCGGCGAGCGCGTCGGGCCGGAAGCGCACGAGGACCGGACTGGCCCCGTCGGCCGTGGCGCCGGCCACCCGCTCGGACCAGCCTGCCGGCCGGTCGAGGTCCGGGTCGCCCAGCACCGGTCCGTCCGGCCCTGGCTGCGGCCGCCACGCCCGCAGGTCCAGCAGCTCCGCCTCGACCGCCGTCACCAGCACCTCGTCGCCCAGGCAGCCCGCTCCCGGCCCCGGATCGCCGAGCTCGTCCTCGGACAGTCGAACCTCGACCGCCACACGCCCGGTGGCGTCTCCGGGGGCGACGGAGCCTCGGACCGCCTCGAGCCAGAGCTCCAGCGTCTCGGGCCGGCCGCCGAAGGCCGATCGCGGGTACCACCGATCGGGCTCGATGAAGTCGCCTCCCTCGTCGAGGGCGAGCCGGCTTCGGCGATCGGCCCGGCGCCAGAGGCGAAAGGTGCCCGGCGGCGGCTGCACGCCCTCGAACGACGGCGGTCGTGTCATGGGCAGGTCGCGAGGGTCCGACGCGTCGTAGCTGACCCGTACCTCGATCGTCAGCGAGCGGGCGGGAAGCGACAGCACGAGCGGCAGCAGGTCCGCGGGGGCCGCGGCCGCGTCGGGACCGGGCCAGGCCCGGATGCCGTCGGCCCAGCCGGGGATGCCGTCGCCGTCGCGGTCGGCGGTGGCGGCGAGCACGATCCGTCCCGGGGGCTCGGTCTCCGCCGCGTCCTCGGCGTCCGAGCGGTCGGGCATGCCGCCCGGTCCGTCGTGATCGGCGTCGACGTCGAGGTCCAGCCCTTCCACGTCGAGCACGATGGGGGGTGGTGCGGACGGGCAGGAGCAGTCCGGGGACCCGACGATCGTCACCTCGCCACAGTCGACGAAGCGGACGCACACGACATCACCCGACGAGGCCTCCCGGACGGACCCCCCGCAGGGCCCGTCCGCACCGTCGGTGAAGCACGCCGGTCCGGAGATCGTCCACGTGGTCGGGCAGTCCGGACGACCGGTCACGGTGAAGCACCACCGCTCGCCCAGCCGCGCGACCTCGACGTCCTCGCCGCCCACCGGCTCGAGCCGCGGGCAGGGGACGGCCGGCTCCCACGAGCCGCCGCCACCCCCGCCGCCACCGCCGCCACCACCGCCGCCGCCGCCGCCACCGCCGCCGCCGCCACCGCCACCGAGCCCTCCCGCGTGCGCCGCCTCGCGGTCGACGCGCACCATCTCTGGCGGCAGCGGTATCGCCCCACGAACACCGAGTACGTCTGGGGCCGCCGTCGCGATCCCTTCGGCAGCGTGAGCTTCCCGCCCGAGATGACGCAGCTCGAGCGCATGATCGCCGCCCGGGAGCGGGCGATCGCCGCCGCGCCGCCGTCCCACCCCGCGGCGCTGCTGGACCGCATGGCCCGTTCCGCCGCCGCCGCCGAGGCCGCGGACGGGCCCACCCTCTGGGAGCTCGCCCCCAGCGCCGGCCGCCTGCCCGAGGACGACTGGACGCCGCCCGCGGTCGAGGCCCGCGGGACCGAGACCAGCCTCGGCTCGACCACCATCGCCTCGCCCGAGGCCACGATCGCCGAGTCGCTCACGGTCGCGGACGGCTACGTCGTGGAGTGCTTCGCGAGCGAGGCCGAGGTCCCCGAGCTCGCCAATCCGCTCGCCGCCACGTTCGACGACCGCGGCCGGCTGTGGGTGCTCTGCGCTCCGACCTATCCGCACCCGCTCCCCGGCACGCCGCCCGCCAGCCGCCTGATCATCCTCGAGGACACCGACGGCGACGGCCGGGCCGACGCGTGCGCGACGTGGGCGGACGGCCTGAGCACCCCGACCGGCTTCGCGATCGCCGGCGACGGCACCGTGTACTTCGGCGAGGCCCCCGACCTGCTGCGCCTGCGCGACACCGACGGCGACGGCCGGGCCGATCGCCGCGAGATCGTCGCGAGCGGCTTCGGCATGCCGGACTCGCACCACCAGATCAGCGCGTTCGAGTGGGCTCCCGACGGCGGGCTGCTGCTGCACGAAGGCGTCTTCACCGTCAGCGCGGTCGAGACGCCGTGGGGCACGCTCCGCACCCGCGACGCCGCGGTGTGGCGATTCGATCCGCGCACGCAGCGGCTGACCGTGTGCTCGCACGCGTCCTTCGCCAACCCCTGGGGCCACGCCTTCGACGACTGGGGGGCGAGCGTGCTCGCCGACGCCTCGGGCGGCGACTCGTTCGCGTTCTCGCACGTGACGACCGCGTTCACGTGGCCGGACAAGCCGCGGCGGCCGGGCGCGTTCCTCAACCGCGGCCGGCCGACGGCGGGGGCGGAGATGATCGCCGGCCGGCACTTCCCCGAGGACGTGCAGGACACGATCCTCGTCAACCAGTCGATCGGCTTCCACGGCACGCGGTGGGACCGCGTGGTGAGCGAGCCCGGCACCTCCGGCTTCCGCGCCGAGCGCATGCCGCAGGACCTGCTCGCGAGCCGCGACGTGAACGTGCGGCCGGTCGCGCTCGAGATCGGCCCCGACGGCACGCTCGTGATCGTCGACTGGTGCAACCCGATCATCGGGCACATGCAGTACTCCCTCCGCGACCCGCGGCGCGACGCGTCGCACGGCCGCATCTGGCGGGTTCGGCACGCGGAGCGGCCGCTGGTGGAGCCGCCGGACGTGGCGGGGGCCGACGTGCCGGCGCTGCTGGAGGTGCTCCGGCTGCCCGAGCGGAACACCCGCGGCCTCGCCCGCCGCCGGCTGCAGGCGGCGGACCCCGCGGTGGTGCTCCCCGCGGCCCGGACGTGGGCGGCCGCCATGCAGGCCCGGCACGCGACCGCCGCCGACCCGCTGCACGACCGGCTGCTCGTGGAGCTCATGTGGCTGCACGAGGCGCACGGCGACGGTCGGCTCGACGTCCTCGACGACGTGCTCGAGCTGCTCGAGCCGCGGGGGCGGGCGGCGGGGGCGCGGTCGATCCGGCGGCGGCTGCAGGCGGGGACGATGGACCCGGACGACGCCGCGGCCCTGCTCGAGCGGCTGGCCGTCGACGCCGACATGCGGGTGCGACTCGAGGCCGTGGTCGCGTGCGGCTTCCTGCCCGCGGCCCGCGGCGAGGCGATCGCGGTGCGGGCGGCCGACCGTCCGATGGACGGCCCGATGTTCACCGTGCTCGAGGCGACGCTCGCCGAGCTCGGCCGCGGCCGCGCGGCGACGAGCGACCTCGTGCGGCGGCTGCGGCTGCTGCGGGCGCCGGCGGAGACCGTGCTCGCCGAGACGCTCGACGACGTGGTGGCCTCGGTGCGGCTCGCCCGCGCCGACCTGCCGGCGGCGGCCCGCGCCGCGGCGCTCGACCGGCTGGCGGCGGGCGGCGCGGCCGCGGACCCGCCGGGGCTCGCCGACGAGCCCCGCCGCGTCGCGGTCCTCCTCGCCGAGCTCGATCGCGCCCGCCTCGGGACCACCGCCGAGGGCGTGGGCGACTTGCTCCTCGACCGTGCCCCCGCCGCGCTCGCCGCCCCCGGGGCGTCCGCGCGGCTCGCCCGCCTGGCCGAGGATCCCCGCTCCGCGGTCTCGGCCGCGGCCGCCGCCGCGCTGCTGCGGGCCGGCGACGCCGAGCGGACCGACGCCCTGAGCGACGCCGCGCTGCTCGCCGGACTTCGCCGGCTGCCCGCGGCCCGCCCCGACGACCCGCGGCTCGCCGCGCCGCTCGCCCGCGTGCGCCGCGACGTCGCCCTCGGCCGTCTGCCCGCGGCCGACGCGCTGGGGGCGGTGCTGCGACACGCGGGGCCCGACGCGGCGTCGCGGGCGCCCGTCGTCGCGTGGCTCGGCCGCCTGATCGAGGCGGGCGGCCGGCTCGGCCTCGACGCGTGGGGACCGCGGCACGACGTGGCGATGGCGGCCCTCGCCGCGCTGCACCGGCTGCCCGCCGGCGAGTGGCCGGCCGCGCTCCGGCTCGCCCGGCAGCCGGCCCCCGCCGACGCGGTCCTCGAGCGCGGCCGGGCGATCTATCACGACGAGATCGTCGGCTGCCTCCGCTGCCACGGGGCCGACGGCCGGGGCCTCGAGGGCTACCCGCCGCTGGTCGGCTCGCCCCGGCTCGTGGGCGACCCGCGGGTCGCGGCGGGCATCGTCGTGCACGGGCTCTACGGTCCGCTCCGCACGCCCGACGGCCGCCGCTTCGACTCGGTCATGGCCCCGCTCGGGGCGTCCCTCGACGACGCCGAGGTCGCGGCGGTCCTCACGTGGGTCCGCCGGGCCTGGGGCAACTTCGCCCCGCCGGTCGACGCTCGTACCGTCGCCGCCGCCCGCGCGGCCCGCCCGCCCGGCGGCACCATGTGGACCGTCGCCGATCTCGATCGCCGCTGGCCGGCCGGCCTCGTCACGCTGCTCGGCCCGCGGACCGCGGTGGCGACGGACACCACGGCCCCGGGCCCGGCCCCGGCGGCGACCACCGGCCCGCCCGCCGCCGGCTCCGCTTCGTCCTCGCCCGCGACGGAGTCCGCGGCCGGGCCGTCCACGTCCGGCACGCCCGACGCGCCGGCCACGCCCGACGCGGGCCGATCGCCCGACCCGTCCGCCGGTGATCCTGGACCCGGCACCGGCATGCTGCTGCTGCTGCTCGTGGGCGGCGTGGTGGTGGTCGCGATCCTCGCCGCGCGATCACGTCGCTCGGCGGCGTGAGGCACGGCCCGGCGTGCGGCCGCCGCCCCGGCCCCCGGAACCCCGGCCCGCGGC
>CAYLNM010000170.1:0-9235 GCA_964385045.1 uncultured Isosphaeraceae bacterium | reverse complement strand
CGGCGGGGTGCCTCGGCGCGGTGCGGGGGGCGTGGGGCGGAGTGCGATGCGGGGTGCGGGGCGCGGAGCGCGAGGCGCGGCGTACGGCTCCATGCCGCGGGGTGCCGCAGGGACGGGGGCCACGCATGCGGCCGCTCGGAGGCGGCGCTCGGAGGACGGGCGTGGGCGGTGCCCGCGCACGCGGTGCGCCGCGAGGACCGGCCCTCGGGCGGCGCGATCGAGGCCGCCCCGCCACGGCCTTCACGGCCCCGTGAGCGGGACGCGGCCGAGCGGCTCGTGCCGTGCCCCCTCCGGCCGCAGGCGGCTCCGCACGAGCGTGACGGCATCCACCGCGAAGGCGCAGTCCGCCGGCACCTCGGGCATCGCGGGGGCGATGGCGGGTCCGCGTCCGCCGGGCCACCGGCCGATCGTGCAATGCGGCACGAAGTCCCGCCGCCGCTCGCGCGGCCGCGCGAGCCGGGTCACGAGGCGGCGATGCAGCTCCGCGAGCCCGGGCGGGCACGGCGCCACCGCCGCGATCAGTCGTGGGTGCTCGGGGCCCGGCAGCGGCTCGATCGACGCGGGCTCGATCCGCGGCGGCGCGAGTCCGCTCGCGGCCCGCTCGATGCTGGTCTCGACGTCCGCGACCTCGGCCGGATGGGTGTCGCCGATGAAGAGAACCGTCAGATGGACCACCTCGGGATCCAGCACCCGCAGGTCCGGGTCGTTCGCGGCCACCGTCTCGGCGGCCGCGACCAGGCGCCTTCGCACCGGCTCCGGCGGGATCGCCGCGACGAACAGTCGCCACCGCGGGCCGCGCCCCCGCCGGGCGTCGCGACCGGGGCGAGCGGGGACGGCGGTGGGGCGGCCGCGGCGTCCCCCGCCGCCCCACCGCCGTCCCCGCTCGCGCCCACGTTCCTGCCCGCGCTCGCCGGAGGCGTCCCCGCCGTGACCCCCGCGCGCACCGCCGCCGCCGTCCGGACCGAGATCGTCGGGCCGAGGCGGCGGCGGCGTCATCGCGAGAGCCCCCGCGGGCTCACGCGTAGCTGTGCAGGCCGGCGATGGTGAAGTTGATGATGATCCAGTTGAACAGCATCACCGCCGCGCCGACGATCGCGATGATCGCGGTCCAGAGGCCCTTGTCCTGCGTCTTGAACCGGGCGTGAATGAGCACCGCGAACACGAGGAACGTGTTGAGCGAGAAGACCTCCTTCGGGTCCCAGCCCCACGGCCGTCCCCAGGAGTGGTCGGCCCAGATCGCGCCCATCACGATGCCGGCCCAGAGCAGCACGAAGGAGACCTCGACGAGGATCATGGTCGTGCCGTCGAGCACCTGGCCGAGCGTGGTCTTCGGCCGCTCGATGTAGGTCTTGCCGTCCGGCCCGGTCATGATCAGCGACGCGGCGCCGCCGACGCGGGCGTACTCGTTGCGGTAGTGGCCTTCCTCGGCCCCCTGCAGCCACCGCACGAGTCGATAGGCGAGATAGAGGAAGCCCGTCACCGCGGCCATGAACACCAGCGCGTACGCGAAGATGATCACGTTGGTGTGGATGTAGAGCCACATGTCCAGCAGCACCGGCATGCGGTTGGAGATGTGCGGATCGAGCATGAGCGGCAGACGGTGGGCGGCCAGCAGGGCGAACATGCCCGCCGCTCCGCTGCCGATCGCGAAGAGGCCGCGGATGGGCAGCCGCCGCACGAACGTCTCCACCAGCAGGCCGAAGACCGCGCCGAACCAGGCCGCGGTCGTCACCGCCTCGAACATGTTCGAGTTCGGGAAGCGGTCCGAGATGTACCAGCGGATCGCGAAGGCGGCGGTGTGGCCGAGCACCGCGACCGCGAACAGCCCGAGACCGACCCAGTACGCGCCCGGCCAGCGGAAGGCCACGAACAGCGTCAGCGGCACGAGGGCGACGGCGTAGAAGAGCCACACCCACGTCATGTGCCGGTTCTCGAAGTACCAGCTCTCGAGGCCGAGTCGCGTGGTGCTCGGATAGATCTCGGGGTCGTCGTTGACCTGCAGCAGCAGCTCCGACAGCCGCTCGGTGGCCCGGTGCACGCCGTCGGCGTCGCTGCGGCCCCACGCGGTGGTGAAGCTCCGCCACGCCGTCACGAGGTCGGCCCGCAGGCCGGCGGGGATCCCCACGTACTCGGGGTCGTCCATCGGCGCGGCGGCGAGCTCGTCCAGGGTGTGCCAGCGGTCGTGGTAGTCGCCCGAGGGCGGCGGCAGCAGCATCAGGCGCGAGCGCAGCCGGTCGGGGTTCAGGAGGCTGAGGGCGCCGCTGATCTCCTGCACCGGGCGGGCGGTGCGGAGGAGGTCGCGGCTCATCTCGTCCATCAGGTCCGCGACCGCCGGATCACGGAGCAGCACCGGCGAGATGACGCCGTACTCCATGAAGCGATACAGGCGGCCCTGCACGCGGCGCTCGAACTCCGCCTCCTGCTCCGGGGTCAGGGCCCGACGCGGATCGGCGCGGAGCTGCTGCATCTGCTCGCGACCGGCTTCCTCGATCACGCGGGCGATGCGATCCCGCACCACCTTCTTCTTGACGTAGATGATCGGCTTGTCCATGTACCGCTCGGGCCGCAGGGCCAGGTCGAGGTACGTGAACGCCGGCGGATTGCCGTCGATCCGCTTGGGGCCGGAGATGAACCGCATCATGGACGCCGCGAAGCTGTCGAAGCTGACCACGCGGCCGCGGTCGAACACCGCGAGCCGGTCGAGCAGCTCGAGGGTCGCGCGCTGCTCGAGCCGGTCGGCGAAGCCGTCGACCATGTCCTGCGTGGGCGCGTTGGCGTGGGCGGCCGACGACGGCATCGCCCGCATCGCGGCCGACGGGGACCCGCCGGCGGGCAGCGGCCCGCCGGGCACGGCCGACTGCTCGGGCACCATCGCGTTGCCGGCGGCGCCGGCCCCGCCGCCGTCGGGCTCATAGACCTGGGCGTCCGCGGTCCGCGACGCCGGCATCACTGCGAGCAGCATCGTCGCCGCCACCGCGAGGACGAGCAGACTCCGCACGCGGTGCTGCCCGCGACGCACGAGAAGAAGGGGCTGGCCCATCACGAACGCTCCCCGCCCGCACCCGCGGGCGTCTCCGAGGTCTCGGCCGGCGCGCCGTTCATGTCGGCGGCCCGCCCGGTGCCGTTGGTCCCGGCGTCACCCGCCGGCGATCGCACGCCGGCGGCGTCGGTGCTCGCGGCCGCGGCCGCCGTCGCCTCGCCGCCCGCCGCCGCCGCGGTCATCCCCGCGGACGCGTAGGCGACCTGCAGCTGCCGGCGACGCAGCCACGGCTTGACGTAGAACACGTACATCAGGCCGATCACGGTGATGATCGTGCCGATGAGCTGCGTGTTCACGCCGTGGCGGTTGCCGACGCCGAGGACCGTGTAGTTCAGGCCGTTGGAGCCGGGGTCGCCGTCCGTGCGCGGCTCGTCCGGCGGGTCCCACTGGGCCTGGAAGAACCAGAACGTCCCCGCGTTCTTCGGGTTGTTCATGTGGACCGTGCGGGTGTCGGTCCACGAGGACGCCTCGGCGTCCTCCCCGAACGAGACGAGGCTCTGCCAGTCGCGGATGCTGCTGGTGTCGCCCTGGAAGCCGCCGATCCGCGAGACGACCTCGAACGACTCGAGGCGGACGGGCCGATCGAGCGGCTCGGTCTGACGGCTGAACTTCACCTCGACCGCACGACCGTCGGGCAGCCGGATCACGGACGGCTCGTAGCGGAACCGCCGGATCTTGTGCTCCGGGCCATCGAAGACGTAGAGGTGATAGGGCATCCAGCCCTCCCACACGCCGTCGCCGGGCTCGCGGTCGCCGGCCGGGTCGTCGAGCGTGCCGCCGACCGGGGCCTGCAGCCGGATCATCGACGCCATCATGCCGACGTCGCGATCGCGCTGGATCTTCGGGATGACCAGCGGCTGCTCGACCACCTGCGTGTGCGTCGCGTACCGCGTCACGACCAGCTCGAGGTCGCCGGGCATGATGAGCGGCTGGCCGGGCTGCACCTCGAAGGCACGCGGGGTGCCGCCGCCGGGGGCGGGCACCGACACGCGGAGCCGATCCGGCTCCGGGCCGCCGATGATGCGGATCGCGACCGAGGTGCCGGGCTCGTACTCGAGCACGAGTCCGTCGTCGAAGGTGCCGCCGGCGTGGTCGGCGATCGAGCCGCCCTCGGGCACGTCGCGGGTGAGGGCCGGATCGTCGAACACCCACCGCGTGAAGACCCGGTCACCGCGGCGGATCTCGACGATCGCCACCGCGAACTCGCGGCCGCCGAACTCGAGCCCGTCCTCGAAGGCCTGCACCCGCCACGCGTACTCGGTGCCGCGGACCGGACGGAACGGCAGGTCCGGGTCCATGCGGGCGGTGCGATCGATCGTGATCGGGATCCGCGTCCCGTCCTCGCGGACGACGGTCATCGTGGGCGGCACCGGGGTCAGCCACTGCTCGGCCTCGGCCTCGGTGCGGGCGTAGTGGAAGTTGAGGGCGCCGCGGAGGGCGGACGACTCCTCGGGATCGAAGGCCGCGAGCTGGAACGTCTGCGTGGTGCCGTCGCGGCTGGTCATGCGGACGCCGACCGCGGGATTCAGCTCCGCGTCGGAGCCCTCGGGGGCCGGCAGCCGGCGCTCCTGCATCACCGCGTACCGCAGGTAGTCGACGATCGTGAAGTCGACTTCCGGCAGCGGATCGTTCGGATCGGCCGCGGGGACCTCGACCTCGACCGGCTTGATCGGATCGAGGTCGTCGCCGGGGACGGTCCAGACGTCATCGAGGTCGCGGAGGTGATCCTGGAAGAGCGGCATCCACGGCACCGGCCGCTCGATCCACTCGTCGGTACCGACCTCGCGGAGGTGGATCGCCCGCGTCTCCATGAGATAGAACCGTTCGGCCACCGCGGGACGCAGCGAGAGGTCGAGGGACTCGTCGACGAGCCGCTCGCCGGTCACGTTCACCGCCCGGGCGAAGGGCTGGCCGCCACCCGAGGCATTGCGGACGAGGTCCTCGGTGTACTGCGGGAAGCCGTCGATCAGCTCGCGCATGAACGAGCGGTTCGGCCCGTCCACCTGCATCGTGACCTTGTAGGCCCGGGTACCGGCGTCGTCGCCCGACAGCAGTTCCCAGTCGGGCGTGATGCTCGCGACGCGGAACCGCCAGGACTGCGCGCCCTCGCCGAGGACGAGCTCGTTGCCGGGGGAGGCGACCATGACCTCGGGCTGGTGGCCCGGGGCCTGGATCACGACCTCGCGCCGCGGGACCGGGACGTCGCCCTCACGCTTCAGCGTGAAGTAGATGACGCTGCCGATCGCGAGCACGATGAGCCCGCCATGGATCATCCACACGCCGAGGTTCATGACGTTGAACGGGATCTTCCGCACCGTGACCACGGTCAGGTTGATGCAGAACAGTGCGATCATGAGGTCGAACGGCCACCAGTGGAACCACTGGAACTCGCTCATCTCGACCAGCTCGCGGACGTTCTTCCACGCCGCCGGCTCGAGGATGTTCCAGTGCACCGGGACCCCCGCCGACCCGATCGACGAGTAGATGAAGATCACGATCATCAGCGAGATCCCGAGCCGCACGCTGCTGAAGAGGTCCAGCAGGAGCGTGAGCGGCCCGCGGGATCCGGAGCCGGAGCCGGACGACCGTTGCGACTCCCGCACGGCCTCGGGATCGTCCGGGGCGTTGGCAGGGACGCGATCGGGGGGCGCGGAGGAGGAGGCTGCGCTCATGAGCGGTTCCCGTGGGGGGTTCGTGGCCCGACCGCCCGGGCCGGCGAAGGGCGGCCCGAGGCTTCGTGCAATGATTCACGAACCATCGGAAGGATCCTACGGGCGCCCCTCTGACGGGACGACCGCTGGCACGTCGAATCAGACTATCCCGCCCCCACGATCCGTCACGGACATTCGCCACAAATTCGGATCGTGTTTGGGACGGTGCATGCGGGATCGCCTCAGTCCACCCGGATGACCCCGTTCAGCACGACGCGACGGCGGCGATCGACGCGGAGGACGCGGATCGGCAGCTCCTCTCCCGCCTCGACCCGCTCGAGTCGCAGGCCCAGGTCGGCGAGGCTCGAGACGTAGGTCTCGCCGAGGGCCAGCAGCACGTCGAGCCGCTCCACGCCGGTCCGCCGCGCCGGACCGTCCGGGGCGACCGCCGCCACCACCAGCCCCCCCGCCCGCCGGAGACCGAGCCGCCGGGCCACGTCCTCGGGCAGCTCCTCGACCGTCATCCCGAGCCGGGTGCGGGCGAGGGCGGCGCCGTCGGGCAGCGGCCGGGGGTCGAGCTCGAGTCGCAGCTGTCGCTCCTCGTCCCCGCGGACGAGCCGCAGCCGCACCGAGTCGCCGGCGGCCCGGCCCATCAGCGCGATGTCGAAGTCGATCGCCTGGGCGACGGGACGGCCGTCCACCGCGAGCAGGCGGTCGCCGGGCCGCAGTCCCGCGCGATCGGCCGGCCCGTCCTCGGCCACGCCAGCCACCAGCGGCGGGCCCAGCGGGTCGAGCTCGAGGCCGGTCATGACGCGGTACCGCCGCTCCACGTCGAGCAGCTCGGGCAGCGACTCGCGGAGCCGGTCCACCGAGATGGCGAAGCCGATGTTCTGGGCGTCGCCCCGAATCGCCGTGTTCACGCCGATCAGCTCGCCGAGGACGTTCAGCAGCGGGCCGCCGGAATTGCCGGGGTTGATGCTCGCGTCGGTCTGGATCAGGTCGTCGAAGGCCAGGTCGCGGCCGACCTCGATCGAGCGACCGGTCGCACTGACGACGCCCGCGGTCACGGTGTGCTGGAATCCGAGCGGATTGCCGATCGCGACCACGGTCTCGCCCACGAGCAGGTCGTCGCTGCGGCCGAGCGGCAGCGGCGGCAGCGGCTCGTCGGCCTCGATCTTGAGGACGGCGAGGTCGGCCGCGCGGTCGGTGGCGACGATGCGGGCGTCGTACTCGCGGCCGTCGGCGAAGATGACCTTGAGCTCCTCGGCGGTGCGCGAGACGACATGCGCGTTGGTGACGATGTACCCCTCGGCGTGGAGCACGAAGCCGCTGCCGACGCTGCGGCGGGTGAACCGCCGGGTGCGGGGCTCGCGCCGAGGCAGGTCGAAGAAGTCGTCGAAGAAGCGGTCGAAGGGCGAGCCGCCGCGGACGACGACCTCGTCCACCTCGGTCGAGGCGATGTTCACGACCGAGTCGCGGCACTGCTCGAAGACGTCGACGACCGGCGTGCGGCGGCGGCGGAGGGCCTCGTCCTCGGACATGCCCGGGGGCACGGGGGCGTGGGCGATGGATGCGGCGGGGATGGCCGGGGCCGGGGCCGGAGTAGCCGGGGCCGGAGTAGCCGGGGCCGGGGCCGGGGTGGCCGAGGCCGGAGTCTGGGCCGGGGCCGGGCTCGGCGCCCCGGGGGTCCCGGGGGTCCCGGGGGTCCCGGCGGGGGTGGGGTTCGCGGCGGTCTCGGCGGACGCGGACGGCCCGGCGAGCGCCAGCAGCGCCGCAAGCATGCACGCGGGGATCCGGGCCGCGAGTGCGAGGGCGCGTGCCCGGGCGGATGCCGCGGGAGCGGGCCTCGCCGCGAGGCGGGTCCGGCGGGCGGAACGGCGGCGGCGGGCGACGGCGGGCGTGTCCATGGGCGTCGGACTCCGGGGTACGATGCATCGGTGGGCCGCACGGAGGCGGCTCGGACCGAGCGGGATGCGCCGGCGCGGGCATTCTTTCCCCGCCACGGGGCTCCCGCCGAGTGGAACCGCCCGGCTCGATCGCGGTTGTCGCCGCGATGGCCGCCGCCCGGCCCCGGCGACCGGGATCCGGCCGGCCGCGACCGAGCGGGAGGCGTCACGGGGACACGGCATGGCCGCCGACACGCGCACGACTCGTCCCGCCCCGTTCCTTCCTTCCGTATCGGCACGCCGTCGGTTCGGTCGATCCGCCACCGGAGGCCGTGTCCGCGCGACGCGCCGGGGGCCCCTCGGCGGTGCCGCCTGTGCCGGCCGCGCCGCCCGCGTCGCCGTGACGGCCGCCACCGCCCTGCTGCTCGGCGGCGCCGGCGTCCTCGGCGGCTGTGGCCGCACGATGGTCGACGACCTCGCTCCCTGGGGGCCGGAGTTCGACCCGCCCACCTCCATGACCGACCGCGGCCCCGGCCCGGACACGGTGCTCGACGAGCGGGCGGTGGTGGTCGGCCACTTCGAGGAGCCGGAGTTCGCCTCGGTGGAGTGGACGGGCATCGGCGAGAGCATGGCCGACGCGCTGGCCCGCACCCTGCTGAACCGCAGCCAGCTGAACGTGATCGTGAACCCCCGGCTGGCGGCGGACGTGGCGCGGCTTCGCGAGCAGCCGGACGATCAGCGGCTCGCGGCGCTGGAGGGCATCCAGCGGGCCCATCCGAACGTGCGGCTCGTCGTGAACGGCCGGATCACCGACTTCCTGCACACCGACGACATCGACCGCCGGCTGCATCGCCGCACCGCGATCGGACTGCGCAGCCGGGAGGCGATCGTCGGCCTGCAGCTGGACGTCTTCGACCTGCAGCTGGGCCGCACGGTGGCGACCGACCATCTCGTTGGCACCGCCGACGCCCCGAAGAAGAAGGTCGCCGAGCTCTACCGCAATCTCGGCTTCGACTCCGCGGTGTACTGGGCCACGCCGCTCGGCAAGGCCTCGAGCCGGACGATCCTCTCCGCGGTGGGCGTGCTGGACCGCATGGTGCCGGTCGGCGGGCCGGAGGTCGTCATCGCCGCCCACGACGGGCGGAACGTCGAGCTCTACGTGGCCAGCGGCCAGCCCCTCCGCCGCGGCCAGCGACTCTTCGTCTACGAGCGGCTCGACGACGGCAGCCTGCGGGCGGTCCGCGATCCCGCCAGCGGCCAGCAACTCCGCGCCCACGTGATGCAGGACGGCCGCTCGAAGGTCGAGGCCATGCTCTTCGGCCTCCCCGGCGAGGGAGTCGACCTGCGGGGCCGCGAGCTCCTGGAGGTCTCGGCCCGCGAGGGCGGCGAGACCGCGCGGCGGCGGCGAGACCGCGGCGGTTCGGTGGCGGCCGCCGGGGGGTGACGAGCGGGGATGAGCCGCGGGCGACGCGCCACGCAGGGGCGCGGGGCCGCGGGGCACGGGGCGCGGGCCGCGCGGCCGCCGGGGCTCGGGCCGCCGGGCCGCGGGCCGCCGGGCCGCGGGCCGCCGGCCACCCCCGGCGACGACCCGACCCTCCCGACTCGTTCGTTGCCGCCCCCCTCGGCATGGGCTACCCTGTGCGATGCGACGCGGGCCC
>CAYLNM010000169.1:0-9286 GCA_964385045.1 uncultured Isosphaeraceae bacterium | reverse complement strand
TCCGGTCTCGACCTGCCCGATGAACACCACCTCGGCCGCGTCCGGCACGGCGAGGCCGCGGCTCGCGCCGGCGAGTCCCGCCGCGAGCGCGGCGAGTACGACCAGCCCGCGACCGCGGCCACGACGACGGCGACGGCGGCCCGCGGGCGACGGCGCCGGACCCGTCGCGGTCTCCCCGGTGGCGACGGAACGAGCGCGAGCGCGTCGATCGGGCCGCCGGGGCGGGTGGGTCATGGCCGTCTCCGGTCCTTGGCCGGGATCGCCCGCAGCAGGCGATCGCCGGGCTCGAGCCTCGCGACGGCGTCCCGGCACGCCGCCGGGAGCAGGACCGTCCGTCCGGGTGCGAGGGAGCGGTTCCCCCGGGCGGTCTCCAGGCGGGGCGCGCCCGAGACCGCGACGAGCACCACGGGCAGGTCGGGGATCGACACGGACGCGGCGCCCCCTGAGCCGGCCACCACCGCGTCGAGGTCGAAGTCGGGCGTCTCTGCCAGCGGGACCGTCTGGGCGGGTCCGGGAACGTCCGCCGCCCGCACCGGGGCGGGTGGCTCGTGCGGGGCGTCGGTCCCGACGAGGCAGGCGATCGCCGCCTCGAGGTGCAGCTCGCGGCCGTCGCGGCCCCAGTCATAGAGCCGGAAGGTGGTGTCGCTCGGCGTCTGGACCTCGGCGACGAGGATGCCGCCGCCGAGGGCGTGGCAGAGCCCGCTGGGCAGCACGTGGCACTCGCCCGGCACCGCCGGCACCGACTCGAGGGCGTCGGCGATCGACCCGTCGGCGGCCGCGCGGCGGATCCACTCGGCCGACCGCCGGCGCTCGCCGGTCTCGGGGTCGGGACGGAACCCCCGCAGGATCCGCGCCCCCGGCTCCGCCGCGATCACGTACCACGCCTCGCTCTTGACGCGCGCCTCGGCGTGTACGGCGGCGTACGACGGCGTCGGATGCACCTGCACGGACAGGTCCTGCCGCGCGTCGAGCAGCTTGACGAGCAGCGGGAAGCCGCCGTCCTCGGCCGGGCGGGCCCGCCCGAGGACCGCCTCGGGCTCGCGCTCGATGAGCTCCCGCAGGGTCCCGCCCGCGCCCGGACCACGGGCGATCCGGCTGCGGCCCCCGGCGACGTCGGGCGGAAGGTCCGCGAGCTCCCACGACTCGCCCACCGTCACGTCCGCGGGCACGTCGCGACCGAGCCCGGCCAGCCCGTCGCCTCCCCAGACGCGAGGCACGAGCCGCGGCTCGAGCTCGATCACCCCGTCGAGGTCCGTCACATGGTCATCCCGGTGATCCGCGTCTCGAAGACGATCCGATCGTCCACGACGCCCTGAGCATCGGTGATGAAGCGGCGGGGACTGAACTTCACCTCGCGCATCGTGAAGTGAAGCGTCTGTCCCGGGAGCACCTGCCCGCGGAACACGGTCCCGTCGATCCGGGTGAAGCCGAGGAACCGGTCCTGGCTGCCCTTCATGCGGTAGCGGTGGTAGATGCTCGAGAGCTGGGCCGCCCCCTCGATCATCAGGACCCCCGGCATCAGCGGCCGGCCCGGGATGTGCAGCGGCCCCCACCACACGTCCTCGGGGACCGCGAGCCGCCCGACGGCGAGTCCCTTCTCGACGTCCAGCAGCACGACGTGATCGAGCTGCCGCATGTCCCCGCACTGGGGGTTCAGGCGGCCGACGGTCTCGGCGTCGACGGCCACGGCGTCGAGATCGATGGTCGACAGGTCGAGGATCGGCTCAACGGACACGCGGGCGGCTCCGGGCACGATCGACGCGCGCCGGCGGCGGGGCCGCCGCGCGAGCGTCGTGGGGACGGGAGGGGGGATCGGCGGGCGCGCGGCGGCGCGCCCCGGCCGCGACGGGCCGCGCCGCGCCCGGGGCCGGAGCGCGGTCAGTCCTCGTCCTTGCGGGCCTCGAGGACCAGGGTCCGGACCTCCTGGGCGGCCTGCTTGACCTCCTGCATGGTCTTGCGGACGCGGGTGCCGGCGGCCTTGTTGCCGCCCTCGGCCTTCTGGACGTCATCCGCGGCCGACTCCACGAGCTTCATCAGGCGGTCGTAGGCTTCCATCGACGGGGGTCTCCACGAGTGAGGGCAGTGGCCCCGCGGGCCGGTCCGCGAACGACGCGGGACCGGGGCGGCGGGTCCGAAGACGTGCATTGTTGCCGCAAGCGGGCCGGTTTCGCCACCCGCGGGCGAGGCCGATCCGGACAATGAGCGAACATTCGTTCCGCGGCCGGGCCGCCGCCGGGGGCGGGGCCGGGCCGAAGGGAGCGGGGCGAGACCGGGCCCGGGGGGCACGGCGGGGTCCCCGCCGCGAGCCCGCCGCGAGCCTGCGGCGAGCCCTCGAGGGAACCGCCCGGCTGTCCCGTCCCGGTCAGACGGTCGGCTCGGGCACGTCCCCCGGGGCCCCGTACCGCGTCCGCAGGGGCTCGGCGATCTCGGCGAGGAACGCGTCGACCTGCTCCGGGGCCCGTCCCACGTACCGCGAGGGCTCGAGCACGTCGTCGAGGTCGATGCCGGCGAAGAGCGGATCCGACCCCAGCCGCTGCAGGAGGTCGTTGGGCCGGCCGTGGGCCTTCACGGCCTCCGCCGCGGCCTGGCTGTGCCGGCGGATGACCTCGTGCGCCGCCTGCCGGTCGGCCCCGGCCCGCACCGCGGCCATGAGCACGTTCTCGGTGGCCATGAAGGGCAGCTCGGCGGCGAGGTTGGCCCGCACGGTGTGCTCGTAGACGACGAGCCCGGCCGCGACGTTGTGCATCACGTCGAGGCACCCGTCGAGCGCGAGGAACGCCTCGGGGAGCACCAGCCGGCGGTTGGACGAGTCGTCGAGCGTGCGCTCGAGCCACTGCACGGCGGCGGTCTGCAGCGGGTTCTGGGCGAGCGACATCACGAACCGGGCCATGCCGCCGATCCGCTCGCTCCGCATCGGGTTCCGCTTGTAGGCCATCGCGGAGGAGCCGATCTGGTGCTCGCCGAAGGGCTCCTCCAGCTCCTTGCGGTTGGCGAGCAGCCGCAGGTCGGTCGTCACCTTGTGCAGCACCGCGGCCACCGTGGCGAGGGTGCCGACGACCTGGGCGTCGACCAGCCGCGGGTAGGTCTGGCCGGTGAGCAGCAGCCGCCGCTCGGGATCCCAGCCGACCTTCTCCAGGACGAGGCGGTCGAGGGCCTCGACCTTCGCGTGGTCGCCGTCGAAGAGGGCGAGGAACGACGCCTGCGTGCCGGTGGTGCCCTTGACGCCGCGGAGCCGCAGGCCGTCGCGGCGATGCTCGACGTCCTCCAGCGCGAGGGCGAGGTCGTGGGCCCAGCCCGCGGCCCGGCGCCCGACGGTGGTCGGCTGGGCGGGCTGGTAGTGCGTGAAGGCGAGCGTGGGCAGGTCCCGCCAGCGGGCGGCGACGTCGGCGAGGGCGAGGATCACCGCGGCGAGCTTGCCTGCGGTCACGTCGAGCGCCTCGTGCACGATCAGCAGCTCGGCGTTGCAGTTGACGAACTGGCTGGTGGCCCCGAGGTGCACGATCGGGCCCGCGGCGGGGGCGACCTCGGCCAGCGCGTGGACGTGGGCCATCACGTCGTGCCGCAGGTCCCGCTCCAGCGCCCGGGCGCGGTCGAAGTCGATGTCGTCGAGGTGCGCCCGCAGCTCGGCGACCTGCTCGGCCGTCACCGGCAGCCCGAGCTCGTGCTGGGCCTCGGCGAGGGCGAGCCAGAGGCGGCGCCAGGTGCCGATGCGGCGGCGCTCGCTCCAGAGCTCGCGCATGCGGGCGGAGGCGTAGCGCGTCTCGAGCGGGGAGCGGTAGCCGCCGTGCGGATCGGGCTCGGCGGCGGGCGGGGCGGGAGGCGCGGGCGGCGTCGGAGGCGTGGGCGACATGGGGCGACACGATACCGGCGGGCGGGGCGGCGTCCGCGGCGGCGCGCGGGGCGGCGGTCGCAGCGGCGGGCGCGGCGGCGGGCGGGGGGGCGCGGTGCCGCGCGGCGTGGGGAGGGAGCGATGGGCGACGCGGGATGCCACGGCCGCTGCCGCCGTGCAGCCGGCGGACCGCCCTCGCGTACCATCGGGGCGGCTCGTCGGGCGTCCGGCGACGTCCGTCCGGTCCGCGCGTGCAGGGGAGGCCGTCACGATCGAGGCGCGACCGTCCAGCGAGTCCTCCCCCGATCCCGAGGCCGACGCCGCGGCCGACCGGGAGGCCGGCCGCGGCGACCACCCCGGCGGCGCGGGCGACGCCGACGACGCCGGCCGATCGGGCCCGCCCCGGCGACCGTCCCCGCGGTCGATCGGGCCCGCGCGGCGCCGCGACGCGTCGATCGGCCCCCGCGACGCGGCGGCCGACCCTGCGCCGCTGGACCCGGACGATCCCGAGGTCCTCGAGCGGGCCCGCGAGGGCGATCCGGCGGCGGTGAAGGCGGTCGTGGACGCGTGCCTCGACCCGGTGCACGCCACCTGCCACCGCATGCTGGGTCGCCGCGGGGCGGCGGACGTGGCCCAGGACGCGATCGTCCGCATCGTCTCCGGCCTGCCGCGGTTCGACGGCCGCGCCGCCGTCACGACCTGGGCGATCCGCATCGCGATGAACGCCTGCCTCGGTCACCTGCGGCGGGAGCGGTACCGCCGGCATCTGCCGCTGGACAGCACCGGAGGGGCCCCGGGGGACGAGGCCGACCGCGGGCCGGGACCGATCGCGGAAGCGGGGGAACCCGGGCCGGCCGAGGGCGTCCAACACGAGGAGTCGGTGGAGGCCGTCCGCCGGGCGCTGTCGGCCTTGGACCCCTCCGCCCGGGCGATCCTGGTCCTGCGGGACATGCAGGGCCTGGAGTACGATCGGATCGCCGAGGCCCTCGACGTGCCGGTGGGCACCGTCAAGTCGAGGCTCTTCCGGGCCCGGGCCGCCCTGCGGGAGCGGCTCGAGCGACTCGGCCACGGCCCGGCCGACGCCGATCCCGACGCGGGCGAGGCGGACGGCGGATCGAACGACCCCGGCGCGGCCCCCGGACCCGACGGGCCGCCCTCGAGCGGCTCCCCCAGCGAGCGACCGACCGCATGACGGACCCCCGCGACGAAGCCCGGCTGAACGACTGGATCGAGGGCGTGGCCGACCCGGCCGACGCCGCCGCGGTCGAGGCGTGGCTCGCGGCCGACCCGGCGCTGGCGGCCCGCGTGGAGGCGATGCGGGCCGACCGCGCCCTCCTGGGCTCCATCCCCGCCCCCGTGATGCCGGCGGAGCTGCGGGCCGCGATCGACGACCGCGTGGAGCGGATGCTGCTGCTCGGCGCGGTGGGCGACGGCGAGGTCCTCGCGTCGCTGGATCCGCAGGCCGGCGATCCGCCGCTCGCGCCCGCCGCGTCCGATGCCCCGGCGCTGGAGTTCCCCGGGGACGAGACGGCCCGCTGGCGGGCCCGCCGCCGCGATCGACGGCGCCGCCGCGTGCTCGCGGGGGCCGGGGCCGGACTCGCGCTGGCGGCCTCGGCGGCCCTGCTCGTCCTGCTCGTGCCCGGTCCGGGCGGCGGCGCCGGCGAGCCGGCCGACGGCACGCTCGCCGGCGGCCCGGGCGCCGCGGACGGCGACGCGTCGCCGGGAACGCCGGCGGCGAACGCGCCGCGGGTCGCCCCGCCGTTCACGCCCGGCCGCGAGGCGCTCGTCGTCCACGGGCTGCCCGCGGCCACGGTGGCGCCCGACGGTCCGGGCGGCGCGGCCGCGCTCGCCGCGGCCGACGAGCCTGCCGCCGCGACGTCGCCCGACGCCCGCGACGCCCGCGACGCCCGAGCCGCCGTCCCCGCGGTTCGGCTCGCCGGCCTCGCCGCCCCCGAGCTCGAGCGGCGTCTCGCGGCCGCGCTGGGCGAGGACGCCACGCTCACTCGCAACCTGACCACCGACGCGGTCGCGCGGCTCGTGCCCCGCGGACGCACGCCCGCGGCCGATCCGCTCTGGGCCGACCTCGACGCGGCCCGCGGCGGCCGGGCGGACGAGGACTGGCGCCGCCGACTCGACGAGCGGCTCGCCGGCACGCTGCCCGGGACGGGTGGCCCCGCCGCGAACGGGAACGCCGCCGAGGCGGGACGCGTGATCGCCGGCGACCCGGACGCGCGGCCCGGCTGGGGCGAGCAGATCGTCTTCTCGGAGTCCGGGGCCGGCTGGACCGTCTCGGTCCCGGCCGGACGGGTCGCCGAGGTGCTCGCCGTGATCGACGCGATGGGGCCGGGGGGCTCGCGGCTGCTGGCGGTCGACCCCGTCCGCTGGCGGGCCGACGAGGCGCCCGACGGCTGGCGGGCCGTGCGCGACGAGCTGCGGCGACTCGCCCGCGAGGCGCCCGACCGGATCGTGCACCTGCCGGTGATGCTCGCCGACTGACGATCGTCGCATCGCCCGGCGGGCGTGGGCCGGCGGTCGCCGGTCCGCTCAGGCCGCCGGCGTGCCGATCTTCGGCTCGGTGCCCGCCCGCAGCCGGACGAGGTTGCCGCGGTGGCGCACCACGACGGCCGCCGCGACCGCGAGGACGAGCGTGGCCGGGGCGGCGAGGGCGAGCGGGTCGAGCCCGGCCTCGGTCTCCCCGCGCCCGGCGAGCCGAACCGCGAGCGACGCCAGCAGCCACGCCGGAAGGCTGACCGCCGCCGCCACGCTCGCGAGCGAGACGTAGCGGGACACCGCCAGCGTCAGGCCCCAGGTGGCGAGCGCCGCGAGCACCGGCACCGTCAGCAGCGGCCAGGTCGCGGCGAGGGCACCCGCGGCGGTGGCCACGCCCTTGCCGCCGCGGAGGCCGAGGAAGGGCGAGGCCATGTGACCCGCGACCGCGGCCGCCCCGACGCCGAGCCAGCCCCATGCCGCCGCGGCGTCGAGCGCGAGCGGGTCGCGGCCCAGCGGGCCGAGCCAGATGCCGGCCGCGAGCACGGGCGCGGCCCCCTTGGCCGCATCGAGCGCGAAGCAGAGGATGCCCCAGCGGCGGCCGAGGACGCGGCCCACGTTGGTCGCGCCGATGTTGCGGGAGCCGTGCTGCGTGATGTCGACGCCGCGCAGGCGCCCGAGCAGCACGCCGAAGGGGATGCCGCCGACGATCCAGGCCGCGGCGATGGCGATGAGCCAGCTCATGTCGGGTCCTCGGGGGGATGGGGACGCGCGGGGGCGCCGGGGCGGTCGTCGTGCGCGGCGGTCGCCTGCGTCGCGCCCGCCGGCGGCGCCGCGTCGATCACGTCGACGCCGCCGGCCGCGGCGAGGCGCGCGCGGGCCGCGTGCAGGACGTCCGAGGTCGGGATGCGGTCGACGCGGCAGAGCGCCGGGTGCCGGTCGGCCACGAGCTCGGGCGGCAGGAACGGCTCGGCGGCGAGCACGCTCTCGGGGGCGGCGGGCAACGTGGTCCACCGCGGATCGGTCGGCCCGAAGAGCGCGACGCAGGGGACGTCGAGGCCGGCGGCGAGGTGCCGCGGACCGGTGTCGTTGGTGACGACGAGCGCGGCCCGGGCGATCACGCCCTTGACCGCCGACAGGCTCGCACCGGCGGCGGCGAGGTCGACGACGGGCGGCCCGATCGCCGCCGCGAGCTCGGCGCACAGCGTGCGCTCGCCGGGCGCCCCGCTCACGACCGGCAGCAGGCCGGGGGCCTCCCGCAGCGTGCGGGCGACGTGGGCGAAGCGCTCCGGGGGCCACCGCTTGGCATCGCGGTTGCCGCCCGGCACCAGGACGAGCAGGCGGTCCGCGCGTCCGGCGGCGGGCGCTGCTGCGAGCACCTCGGCCGCCGCGGCCCGATCCGCGTCCGTCAGCGCAAGCCGCGGCCGGTCGCCGGGGTCGGCGGCCTCCGGGATCGGCGCCCCGGTCGCGACCGCGGCGATGCGTGCGTAGGCGGTCACGGCCGGGACCGGCACGCCCTTCGGCCCCGCCGGCACCCGGTCGGTGAGCAGGGGGCCGCGGCCGTCGCGGGGCACGCCGATCCGCCGCGGGGCGCCGGAGAGCCGCGCCGCGAGGCCGCTGCGCAGGCTGTTGGGCAGCAGGACGACCGCCTCGGGCCGGTGCGCCCGGATCGCGGCCGCGGTGCGCAGCGGCCCGGCCGCGCCCTTGCCGTCGACGCCGACGACGTCGTCCACGTCGTCGAGCCCGGCGAGCACCGGCACCATCGCGGGAGGGACCATCGCCACCAGCCGGGCCGCGGGCGCCGCCCGTCGCAGGCGCGCGAGGGCCGGGGTCGCCATCACGACGTCGCCGAGCCAGGTCGGCATCAGGACGACCACGCACCGCGTCTCCCGGCCGACGGCCGGCCGGCGGCCGGATGACGCCGGCGGCGCCGCGGCGGCGGCGCCGCCGGCTCGCGGTGGCCCCGCCCGATCCGGCGCCGCGGCGCCCGGGGTCGCCGGCGAGGCCTCAGTCGGCATCGTCGTCTCCCGGCCCCGACCACAGCGGGACGCCGTGGCGGCCGCGGTGCCAGCGGTCGGTCGCCCGCCGCAGCTCGGCCGCGAGGCCCACCGCGGGCAGGTCGCCGCCCTCGACCGCGATCGTCATGGCGTCGCCGCCGGCCTCGAGGACCCGCACCCGCACCCCGTGCCGCTCGCCGATCGACTCCGCGGTCGCCACCACGAGATCGCGCACCGCCGGATCGTCGAGGGGCCGGCCGATCCGGGCCCGCAGCGTGATCGTGCCGGGCTCGCTCATGGCCGGCGCGGCTCCGCGCTCACGACCGGGCGTCGGCCACGAGCACCGCGATCACCGCGAGCTGCACGAGGCCGGCGCCGGCGATCCAGCGGAAGAAGGCGTCGTCGGGCCCCAGCTGCAGCACCGCGAGCAGGGCGAAGAGCACCGCGAGCAGCTGCAGCAGTCCCGCCGCGAGCCGCAGGCCGCCGAACTCGGCCCGCCGCATCCGCTCGGTCCGCACCTCCTCGACCAGCTCGCCGATCGCCGCCCGCAGCTCGGCCGCGGTCTGGTCGCTCACCGCCGAGACCGAGGCGACGCCGGGGGTCGACTCGGGGGCGGTCGTGGCGGCGCCGGCACCCCCCGCGGGGGCGGGGGCCGAGGTCGGGGCCGCGGCCGCCGCGGTCGCCGCCCACCTGGCGGCCGGCGGCCGTTTCCGGCTGCTGGTCCATGTCACCGACTCGGCGCTGGTCCGGCCGCGGGGCGCCGATCTGGCGGAACTCGAGGCCCTGCTCGAGCACGTAGTCGATCCCCGCGCTCAACCCCGCGATGCCGACCGTGTTGGGCGTCCCCCCCTCGAGGTAATAGGGGTAGAGCGGGGGTTGTGTCGGTGTGGACGAATCGCCGCCCGTCCCCCCCTCCCGCCAGGCTGCCAGCCGCCGCCCGGGGCCGGCCAGTTCACGGACTGAACCGGCCCGA
>CAYLNM010000168.1:0-9329 GCA_964385045.1 uncultured Isosphaeraceae bacterium | reverse complement strand
GCGGACGCGGCCATCGCCACCTCCCTGCGGGGGACGGTGTTGGGGCTGGCGGCGAAGTCGCGAGTCGGCCAGACGAAGGGGCTTTCCGGTTATGAAACAAACAAGTGCGCATCGCCGAACTTGTACTTGGTTCGGCTTCGATGTTTCAGCTCGTTAGAGGGCGCCTGGCTAAGTCGTGATCCGGCCGAATATCTGGCTGGCACTAGTCTCTACGCTTACTCAGCCCGGCCGTTCGTCGAGGTCGATCCGTCGGGAGCGCTTCCACAAGTCGTGGCCGGCTGCTTGGCGGGTGGGGCAGGAGGGTTCGCAGGGGGCTTGATTGGATCGTGGACTTGGCGCGGCGCATTGTGCGGTGCATTCGCAGGGGCCACCACTGGATGCTGCATCAGTGCGCTGCCACCGGCCGGATGTATATGCGGTGCATTCGGTGGGCTCGTGGAGAATGTATGCCTGGCCCTGGGCGGCCCGGACGGACTCGGTGACATAACAGTGTGCGAACTTACGAATATGCTCATCGACGCTGCGCTGGGCTGTCTGGGGGGACGGGCGGCCGAGGTGGGCGATGCTCAGCTTGATTGGATTCTCGGCTTCCTCGGTTTAAACTCCGCTGCGTGGGGTCAGCTGTGCATTCCGGCTGTCAACGTGCTATCAGACCACGATCCTGTACTGCTCGACTACTACCCGCCGGGATTCGGGTGATCTCAGCCTGTCCGTTCTGTTGTCTTTGAATCCAGCAATACGGACCTCGACAAATCTTGCTGAAGGGACGTACGTCGATGCCAGTGGATGATCACGGGCGGCCTAAGATCTGCTCGGATCCGATCGAGAGGGCCAAAATGATGGTCTTACTAGGTGCTGCGGTAGGCACGGGCATTGCTTCGCTCCCGGGCATCCAATCAAGTGACGCTCATGGTCGGGTGCTGGCCTTCACGCTGGCGGTAGTCATGACCGAATTCACGCTTCGCCGGAGCGGCAAGGGGTACAGCGCTAAAGCACTGTCAATCACCGGCTTCTGCATGACCTGGAATGCGGTGTGGGCCTTCATGCTCAGGAGCCCGTGAATAAGGGACTTCAGGAGTTGTATCGGGCTTCAGGAATCCGTGTGGCTTACGGTGGCGGGGTGAGCCTGCCCCGCCCGAAGCGTCCGCAGCGCCCGACGCATCGCGCGAGCATCCCTGTGCGCGACGGCTCTTCGCGGCGCCTGTCAGTCGCGCCGCGCCACCACCTCCAGGCTCACGACGTAGTCGCTCATCGTCGCTCCCTCGGGCAGCGCCGCGGCCATCCGCCGGTACAGCGGATCCTCCCAGTCGGTCATCGCCTCGACGTAGCCGGTCTTCGGCGTGAGGCGGATGTCGACCAGGCCCGCGTCCGTGGCCGCGGACTCCACCTCGGAGACGAGCTCGGCCCCCGCGACGCAGCCGACCAGAGCGTCGAGATCGGCCCGCACGCGCTCGGGCAGCGGCTGCAGCAGTGCGAGGTCCGAGACCGCCACCCGGCCGCCGGGACGCAGCACGCGGGCGATCTCGCGCCACACCTGCCGCTTGTCCGGCGAGAGGTTGATCACGCAGTTGGAGATGACGACGTCCACCGAGGCGTCGGCGAGCGGGAGGTGCTCGATCTCGCCGAGGCGGAACTCCACGTTGTCGAGGCCGGTGCGATCGCGGTAGCGGCCGAGATTGTCGCGGGCGCGGGCGATCATCTCGGCCGTCATGTCCACGCCGATGACCCGGCCGGTGGCCCCCACGCGTGGGCCGGCGATGAAGCAGTCGAAGCCGCCACCGGACCCCAGGTCGAGGACGATCTCGCCCTCGGCGAGCGAGGCGAGGGCCGTGGGGTTTCCGCAGGACAGGCCGAGGTTGGCGCCCTCGGGCAGCGCGGCGAGCTCGTCGTCGCCGTAGCCGACGGCCTGCGCGACCTGCTCGGGGGTGAGGGTGACGGGGCCGCAGCAGCCCCCGCCACTGCAGCAGCCGCCCGCGTCGTCGGCCGGCGCGGCCCGGACCGCCGTCTCGGCGAGCCGGGCCGAGGCAGGCCGGACGCCGGACCATTGGCCGGAGGTCGCGATCTCGGCGTAGCCGGCGCGAACCTGCTCGCGCACGCGGTGGGCGTCGGTATCGGGGCGGGGGGTCGGGTCGGTCATGGGTGGGTCCTCTCCCGGAGGGTCAGTCGGTGGTGGGGGCGGATGCCGGGGCGCCGGAGGGGTCGGCTCCGGCCTGAGCCAGCTCCGAGGGATACAGCCGGCGACCGAGCCACAGCGAGACGCTGACGAGCCCGATCAGCACCGGCACCTCGACGAGCGGCCCGACGACGGTGGCGAACGCCACGCCGGAGCCGAGGCCGAAGACGGCGATGGCCACCGCGATGGCCAGCTCGAAGTTGTTGCCGCTGGCCGTGAACGCGAGCGTGGCGGCCCGCTCGTAGTCCGCCCCGACCTTCTTCGCCATCAGGAAGCTCACGAGGAACATCACCACGAAGTAGATCGTGAGCGGAACCGCGATGCGCAGCAGATCCAGCGGCAGGGCGACGATCCGGTCACCCTTGAGGCTGAACATCACGACGATGGTGAACAGCAGCGCAATCAGCGTGACCGGGCCGATCCGCGGGAGGAACCGCTCGGTGTACCACGCGTCGCCCTTGAGCGGTCGCAGCACCGCCCGCGTGAGCATGCCGGCGAGGAACGGCACCCCGAGGTAGATCATCACGCTGCGGAAGACCTCGCCGATCGATACGTCGACGACCGCCCCCTCGAGGCCGAGGAGCGGCGGCAGCCAGGTGATGAAGATCCACGCGTACACCCCGAAGAACAGCACCTGGAAGATGCTGTTGAAGGCGACGAGGCCGGCCGCGTAGTCGCTGCTGCCGCGGGCGAGATCGTTCCAGACCAGGACCATCGCGATGCAGCGGGCGAGGCCGACGAGGATCAGCCCGACCATGTACTCGGGATGGTCGCGGAGGAAGATCACCGCCAGCGCGAACATCAGCACCGGCCCCACGAGCCAGTTCTGGACGAGCGACAGCACGAGGACCTTCCAGTCGCGGAAGACCTCGGGCAGCTTCTCGTACCGCACCTTGGCCAGGGGCGGGTACATCATCAGGATCAGGCCGATCGCGATCGGCACGTTGGTGGTGCCGATCGAGACGCGGTCCAGCGCGGTGGCGACGCCGGGGACGAACCGGCCGAGCAGCACGCCGCCCGCCATCGCGGCGAAGATCCAGACCGTCAGGTAGCGGTCGAGCAGGGCGAGGCGGCGGGGGGCCCGGCGGGCGGTGGGGCACGCGGGGGCGGGGGCGGCGGGCGACGTGCTCATCGGTCGGCGACCTCGGTCGACGTGGGCGCCGCGTCCGCGGCGGCGCGGCCGACCATCGGCGGCGGCCCCTCGGCGAGCAGCTCGGGCAGCGCCGCCACGAAGTCCCGGATCTCGTCCCGCACGCGGCGGTAGGGCGGCATCGCCTGCTCATCGTCCGCGGCCCCGGACTCGCGGGCGAGCCGCGGCGGGTCGTCGAATCCGTGGTGGACGATGCGGGTCCGCGGGTTCGACGTCAGCAGGACCGGGCACTGCTCGTGGGCGTGACCGCAGACGGTGACGACGAGGTCGAGCGTGGCGGGATCGCAGGCGTCGGGCGTCGTGCTCTCGTGGCCCGAGATGTCCACGCCGGCCTCCGCCATGGCCCGCACCGCGAGTGGATTCAGGCCGTGCGGGTCGGTGCCGGCGCTGCACGCGTCCACGCGATCCGGCAGCAGGTGCCGGGCCCAGCCCTCGGCCATCTGGCTGCGGCACGAGTTCCCGGTGCAGAGGAAGAGCACGCGGTGGCGGGCGGGCGGCGGCGTCATGGCCGGGCCTCCGGATCGCAGGCGGTGTCGGAGCAGCAGGCGGCATCGGCGGCGTCCGCGGGGGCGAGCTCGTCGATGGCGTCGGCGAGGTCGCGGAAGTGCCGGGCGAGGGCGGGACCGTCGGCGGCGTACCAGACGGTGCGGCCCTGCTTCTCCGCCGTCAGGAGGCCGGCCCGCGCCATGGTCGCCAGATGGCGGGCCACCACCGAGAAGTCGGTCGAGCAGCAGGCCGCGACCTCGGTCACCGAGCAGGGGCGACCGCACTTCAGCAGGCAGGAGAGCAGCCGGGCCCGAGTCGGCTCGGCGAGGGCCTTGAGGACGGCGGGGTCGAGGAGCCTGTCGAGGCGAGCCCGACGACGGACCGCCTGGCGAGGGGAGAGGAGGCTGGATCTTTGCTTGCTTGGTGACGCCATGATGCAAGTGTAGCCGCCGAGCGTTCGCGACGCAACCCGCGAGCGTGGCTCAGCCGGGGTCGCACTCCGCCGCTCGGCCGAGCGCGACCGCGCCCGGACCGCCCGGCTGCCGGAACCGATCGAAGGCGGCGCCGACCGGATCGAGGATCCGTCCGTCGGGCAGCTCGAGCATGAGCGGCCACGGGCACGATTCGGCGCGGCCGAGCTCGCCGGTGGGTCGCCACGCCGCCCCCGCGTGCCGCACGAGCACCTCGCCGACGTAGGAGCCCGCGGCGCGGAGCATGCCCGACGCCTCGTCCTCCGGGACACCGCCGTCGCGGACGGTGTCGATCGCCGCGTCCACGCGGTCGAGGGCGTCCGGCCGCCAGTCGATGTCGACGTCGGTCTGCTCCCGGATCATCCGCCGGAAGCGCACGGCGAGCTGCTGCGCCTCCTCCACCGTCCCCACCGAGGCCGCCTCGGGCCCGGGCTCCGGCTCCGGCTCGTCGCCGGCGAGGCCGCGCACGCCCATGCGGACGAACGTCAGTCCCTCGCGGTCGGCGAGGGCGGGGCAGTCGTGGTTGCTGACGACGGCGAGCGGCACGCGGCGGTCGAGCCCGCCCGCGAAGAGCCACTCGTGCCAGCGATCGAACCCACGGACCGCCGCGTCGTCCCAGGGCTCGGACCACGTGAAGACGACCGTCGGCACCGTGCCCTCGAACTTCGTCACCAGCGGGGCGGCCACGTCCCCGATCGGGAGCTGGAACGCGTCGATCTCGTGCTTCAGCTGCGTCAACCGCCGGGCCACCGCGAGCAGGTACCCGGTCTGCCGGGCCAGATGCAGGTCGCCGGCGGCGAGCAGGTCCTTGACCGGAGGGGCGGAGCCGTCGTCGGCGAGGGGCGTGGGCCAGGCGGGCGTGGACACGAAGCGTTCCTCGGGGGCGGGGGCGGGGGCGGGCGGAGCCGGCGGAGCGGGCCGAGCGGCGCGGGCCGGCCACGACCCGAGCGGAGCGGTCGTTCGGCGGACGCCGTCGGCCGTGGGAGGGCCAGGGCCGGTCGGAGGCGGAAGGCTCGCTGCCGTCCCTCGCGTTCCCGGCGCGCGACGAAGGGACCGTACACGTACGGTCCCGTCGCCGGGTGTCATCGCGTCGTGGGGGCGACCGCGACCGGGGTCAGGTCGCCCGGCGGATCACCAGCCGCCGCGGCGCGATCCCGCCCGGCGTTCAGTGTGACCAGCACCTCCGCCGCCGCCCGCACCTCGTCGTCGAGGGACCCGTCGCGGTCGATCGCGTCGGCGACCGCCCCCCACCCCACGAGCCGCGCCGAGAGCTCGTCGACGAGGGCTGCGGCCGCGCCGCCGCTCGGGCTCGAGCGGATCCGCGGCGGTAGTCGATCCCGGTGCGGGCTGGACGACCACACACGGAGGCTCCAGTCCATGGCCACGCTGGCGATCCGCGAGCCGTCCGGACTGAACTCGGCCCCGAACGCCACGGCGGTGTGGCCGCGGAGGACCGAGAGCACGTCCCCGTGACGCCCGTCGCAGACGCGGAGGGTGCCCGACGCCCCCGCGAGGATGATGCGGGTGCCGTCGGGGCTGAACCGCGCCGAGGCGTAGCGATCCTGCCCGTCGCCGAGCGTCGTGATCTCGGCGAAGGTGCGGGCGTTCCAGAGCCGGGCGGTACCGTCGATGGACGCGGTCACGATCCGTTCGCCGTCGGGGCTGAAGTCGAGACCGAACACGCCGTCGTCGTGTCCCTCGAGGACGGCGATCGTCTCGCCGGTGCGGGCGTCCCAGATGCGGGCGGTCCGATCGACGCTCGCGGTGCCGACGCGGGAGCCGTCGGGCGAGAAGCGGACGTCCCGCACGGGGGCGTCGTGGCCCTCGAGCGCGGCGAGGACCGCGCCCGACTCCGCGTCCCAGAGCCGGGCGGTGCCGTCGCGGCTCCCGGAGACGATGCGCGCGCCGCCGGCGTCGAACCGCAGCGCGACGATCTCGCCTTCGTGCCCGGCGATCCGCATCCGCTCGGCCGCGTCGTCGACGTTCCAGACGCCGATCGTGCCGTCGCGCGATCCGGTGGCGATCCGGTGGCCGCGAGGATGGAAGGCGACCGCGACGACATCGTCGTCGGGTCGGGCGAAGACCGCGATCTCGTCCAGCGAGCGTGCGTCATACAGGCGAGCAGCCTCGTCGGCGACGAGGATCCGCTCGCCCTCGGGACCGAAGGTGACGTCGAGGCCGGGGCCCGGCGTGGCGGTCCCGGTCGTGGACGGCACCGGGTCGGCGAGCCAGCTCCGAACGGTGCCGTCGTAGGAGGCCGTGATCACGCGCTCGCCGTCGGGTGCGAACGCGACGCCGACGACGGTGTCGGCGTGGCCCTGCATCGTCGCCGCGGTCTGCCCGCTCGGCACCTCGTGGATCCACACGCTGCCGGTGGCCGTGCCCACGGCGAGCCGGCTGCCGTCGGCACTGAAGGCGGGGTGGATGGGGTTCCCGCGGTAGTCGGCCGCCACGCCGACCTGTCGCCCCGTGTCGAGCTCCCAGAAGCGTGTCGTCCAGTCGGCGGAGGTCGTCGCCAGCAGTCGGCCGGACGGATCGACGGCCATCCCGATCAGGAAGTTGCGATGCCCCTCGAACACGGTCTCCTGCTCGCCCGTCAGCGCATTCCACCGCCGGGCCGTGAAGTCGTTGGAGATCGACACGACGGACGCACCGTCCGCGACGAATCGAAGGTTGCGCACGTCGGCGGCATGGCCTCGCATGACCGCCGTCTCGGCGCCGGTCGCCGCGTCGTGGATGCGGACGGCGTAGTCGGCGGCCGGAACCGCGAGCCGGGTGCCGTCCGGACTGAAGGCGAGCACCGGGAACCACCGGCCGTTGCCCGCGATCGTGGCGACCCGGTCGCGCGTGCCGGTGTCCCAGAGGAACAGCGTTCCCTCCGCGTTGATCGCCGCCAGGCGGTCGCCGTCGGGCGAGAAGGCGACGAAGCGGACCGTGCCCTCCGCATCGAGTCGGTGCACGTCCCGTCCCGTGGAGATGTCCAGCACCCGGACGCCGCCATCGACCCCGCCGGCGAGTCGCGTCCCGTCGGGGCTGACGGCCAGCCCCCGGAGGTCGCCCTCGAGCCGGACCGGCTCGTCGCCGGTGCGGACGTCCACGATCCGATGCGGGCCGCCCTCGTCGTCGATCACCATGCGGCGTCCGTCGTCGAGCAGCCGCGCCTCGAGCAGGCGTCCGTCCGAGCTCGCGATCGTCGCGAGGCTCTCGTCGGCCTCGGCGTGGAGGCGACGCCACTCCCACCCGCGCGAGGCGGGATCGCACGCATCCAGCCGCTGTCGGACGGCCTCGGGATCGCGAAGCTCGAGCGCCGCCCGGGCGCCGTAGAGGTTCGCCGAGTAGGACGATCGCTCGGCGGCGAGCTGCTGTCGGCGGGCCTCGGCCGCCGCCTCGTCGGCGCGGGCTCGCTGGGCCTCCGCCCGCTCCCGCTGCTCCTCGGCGAGCTTCCGCTGCGCGGCTTCGGCGAGGCGAGCCGCGTTCGCCTCGTCACGCTCGCCACGTGCCACGTCCGCCTGCCACGCGAAGCCGGCGATGCCGACCAGCAGGGCGGCGGCCACCGCGGCGCCGGCCGTCACTGCGACGCGGTGCCGGCGAACGAGCTTCCGCAGCCGGTAGCTGGTGCTCGGGGGAGCGGCCTCCACCGCCTCGCCGGCGAGGAAGCGGCGGACGTCGGCCGCGAAGCCGGCGACGGAGTCGTACCGCCGGCTCCGGTCCTTCTCGAGAGCCTTCATCACGATCCAGTCGAGGTCGCCGCGGATCAGCAGGCCGAGACGCCGGGGCTCGGTGCCTCGGCGGCCCGCCACCTCCGTCAGCGAGGCGGCGTCGCCGGAGAGCCGGGTGCTCGGACGCGGCGGATCGACCTCGCGAATGATCCGCTGGATCTCCTCGAAGGCGGCCTGCCGGAGCGTGCGGGCGTCGATGGGCGGGGCGCCGGTGAGCATCTCGTAGAGCAGGACGCCGAGGGCGTAGACGTCCGTGCGGGTGTCGATGTCGGGGCTGCCCTCGGCCTGCTCGGGGCTCATGTACTCGGGCGTGCCGATGAGCTGCCGGTGCTCGGTGAAGAGCGTCCGCTCGGTGAGTCGGCTCGACGTCGCCTTCGCGATGCCGAAGTCGATGACCTTGACGAGCGGCGTGTCTCCGGCGGCGGAGACGAGGATGTTGGACGGCTTGACGTCCCGGTGGATGATCCCTTTGGTGTGCGCGTGCTGGATCGCCGCGCAGACCTGGCCGAAGAGTGCCAGCCGATCCGGGATCGAGAGTCGGTGTCGATCGCAGAAGGCGTCGATCGGCTCGCCGGCGCATCGCTCCATCACGAAGTACGGACGTCCCGTCTCGGTCGCGCCGGCATCGAGGACCTTGGCGATGTTCGGGTGGTCGAGGATCGCCAGCGCCTGCCGCTCCTGCTCGAACCGCGCGACGACCTGCCCGGTGTCCATGCCGAGCTTGATGATCTTGAGGGCGACCTGCCGCCGGACCGGCGTCCGCTGCTCGGCGAGGAAGACGGTGCCGAAGCCGCCCTCGCCGATCGTCTCGAGGATGCGGTACGGCCCGATGCTCGAGCCCGGCCCCTCGGTGACGGGGGCGAAGCCCGGCTCGAGCGTCGGAGCCTCGCCGCCCGCGGAGTCGAGGGTCGGGTCGTCGTCGGGGGACGGGCGGTCGGACGGCGTGAGGTCTTCGGCCACGGGCTTGCTCCTGTCCCCCGAAGCGTCGGACGCTCGGAGCGAGGTCGTCGCGGCACGGCCGCGGCGCATGTCGGCCGTGTCGTGAGGCAACGGGAGGGTAGCAGGGGGCTTCCCCGGGCCGAGGGAGGGTTCCGCGCGGGGGTCGTGGCGTGGGGGGGCTCGGGGGAGCTTCGGGCGGCTGGGGACGGCCGGGGGCGACTCGGAGCGGGACCCCGGCGCGCGACGACGGGACCGCGCGAGGCACGATCCCGTCGTCGTGGGTCGAGGGAAGGCGTTGCCCGCCGGCCCCGAGAGGGGCGGAGGGCTTCAGCCGCCGGCCGGGCTCACCAGCCGCCGCGGCCGCCGCCGCCGCCGCCACCGCGGCCGCCGCC
>CAYLNM010000167.1:0-9337 GCA_964385045.1 uncultured Isosphaeraceae bacterium | reverse complement strand
CCGCTCCCGGAGATCCCGACATGGCCCGCATCCTCGTGGTCGGCCCCCACCCCGACGATCAGGAGCTCGGCATGGGCGGCACCATCGCCCGCCTCGCCGAGCAGGGACACGACGTGCTGCTGCTCGACGTGACCAACGGCGAGCCCACGCCCCACGGCGACCCGGAGACACGGGCGAAGGAGGCGGCCCGGGCGGCCGAGATCCTCGGCGTGAAGCGGCGCCTCCTCGGCCTGCCCAACCGTTTCGTGACCCACTCGATCGAGTCACGGCACGCGATGGCGGGCGTCATCCGCGAGCACCGGGCCGAGATCGTCTTCTGTCCGTTCTTCGAGGATCAGCACCCCGACCACGTCGCGGTCACGCGGATCACCGAGGACGCCCGCTTCGATGCGAAGCTCACCAAGATCGACCTGCCCGGCGAGCCGATCTACCCGCGCTGGTTCATCTACTACTACTGCACGCACCTGCGGTGGGCCGGCGAGCCGTCGTTCTGCATCGACACGAGCGGGCAGGAGGATCGAAAGCGGGCCGCCATCCTCGCCTACCACACGCAGTTCGTCCTGCCGGAGCGGAACCGCCGCGTCGTCGACGTCCTCGCGGCCCGCGACGCGTGGTTCGGGAGCCGCATCGGAACCGCGGCCGCCGAGCCGTTCTTCACCCGGGAGCCGATCGGCCTCGGCTCGCTGGACTCGCTGGTGGGGTGAGGGCGCGCTCGAGCAACCGTGGCGGTCGGCGGTCGGCGGGCGGGGCGACGGGCCGGCGGCCGGCGGGGCGCGGCGGTCGGCCAGGTCGCGGCCGCCTCCGCGTCGCGGCTCGGGCGCGGCTCAGTCGAGGCTCGCGAGATGCCGCGCGATGGCCTCGAGGGTCTCGTCGTCGGCCCAGACGCCGAGCCGGTCCGACAGCGGGCCCATCACCCTCGGCGCCGCGAGCACCGTGCCGTCCCACGTGACGATCGCGGTGAGCGGCCGGGACATGTCCCGGCCGACGTCGCGGGTCGCGGTCGCCACCCTCGCCGCCGCGTCGGCGTCGAGGCGGAGCACGAGCATGGGCCCGCCGTCGTTCCGGCGCGAGCGGATGGTCCCGATGACGTCCTCCTCGGTGACGAGCACCGGAGCGGCGTCGACCGCGTCGTCGAGTCGGGGGCGGCCGTCGGCGGCCCGGGCGACGCCGGCGATCCGGATCGTGAGTCGCGGCCGGTCGACGGACGGTCCGTCGTCGGTGGTCGCGCAGCCGGTGAGCGAGGCGAGCATCGTGGCCGCGAGCAGCACGGCGAGGGGAAGGAGCGCGCGGCGAGCAAGCATGCGAAGGCTCCATCGTGGATCGGGGATCAGGGATCGGGAACGGGGTCGAGCGGCCGATGCGGGGGCACGGTGCCGGCGTGCCGACGCGGGTGCCGGGGGCCGCCGGCGGAGCGCGGTGGCGGTCGCCGGGGCGACCCACGTCGCCGGTCAGTGGCCCGTGCTGCCGAAGCCGCCGGATCCGCGTTCGGTCTCGTCGAGCGTGTCGACCTCCCGCACCACGGCGTGGGCGACGGGCGCGATCACCATCTGGGCGATCCGCATGGCCGGCTCGACGACGAACGGCTCGCGGCCGTGGTTGATCAGCGGCACCGCGACCTCGCCGCGGTAGTCCGCGTCGATGGTCCCCGGCGTGTTCGGCATCGAGATGCCGTGCCGCACCGCGAGACCGCTGCGGGGGCGCACCTGTGCCTCCCAGCCGGGGGGGATCGCCATCGCGAAGCCGCAGGGCACGAGGCGCACGTCGCCCGGCTCGAGCACGATCGGCTCGTCGAGGCGGGCGTGCAGGTCGAGCCCGGCGGCGTGCTCGGTCTGGCGGTGCGGCAGGCGGGCGTCCGGATGGAGCCGGCGGATTCGCACGGTCACGTCCGCGCCGGCCGCCGCCGAGGGCTCGAGGTGGAGGGCGTCGCCGGTCACGTCAGGCCAGCACGTTCGCCATGAGAGCGAGGCCGGCGGCCGCGATCGCGAGGCTCGCGCAGACGGTGGCGATCATCGCCGAGCGCACCACGGGCTCGCCGTGGGCGGCCTCGATCGGCTTGCCGCCGCGGGCGCCGAAGCCGGCGGGGCGGAGCGGCAGTCGTGCGAGCGACTTCTGCCACGGCGCCATGTCGCCGCCGCGGTACGCCCGCACCACGGCCATGTTGAGCAGCCAGAGCACCGCGAGCACGTAGCCGACGATCCACGGAATCGCATGCTCGCCGCCGATCAGCCACGCGAAGACGCCGATGCACACGCCGAGGAAGACGAACAGGAAGTAGACGGCGCCGTCGCCGATGCCCTCCGGCCGCGCCGCCGCGGCCGAGCGACCTCCGGAGCGACCCTTGGATCGGCCGTGCTTCCGTCCCCCGCGCCCCCCGCGTCGACTGGACATCTCAGCGACTCTCCATCACCGACGCCGGGCGGACGCCGAGCATGCGTGCAGCATGCGGCCGTCGTTCCGCCGGACCGGTTCCGGCATGGTCGTCGTCCACGAGCATCGCGTCCATCCGGGCGAGGACGTCCTGCGTCTGCCGGATCGCGGCGTCGAAGGCACTGCGTCCCGTGACGCGCTTGATCGGATCCTCGCGCCCCACCGCGGCGAGCCGGGCCTCCGCGGCCGCCCGCTCGCGCACGAGCTCCTCGAGAAGCCGGGCGGCCTCCGCCCGCGCCGCCCGTGCGGCGTCGAGTCCGGTGCAGCGGTCGAGGTGGGGCATCGCCGGAGGCCTCCGAGAGGGACGCGGTATCGAAACGACACGCGCGGTGAGGATTGTCAGCCGCTCGCAAGCGCGAAGCAAGCGCGCCCGCGGTGGCGAAGCCAGCGAGGTCGGCGTCCGTTCGGGCGGCCGGGGGGACGGGGGGACGAGGGGACGAGGGGACGGAGGGCGGTGGCACGCGGGACGCGGGGCACGGGGCGGCGAGCGCGGGGCACGCACGGTGCGTCGTGCTCGGGACGGCACGCGCCGCCGCCATCGCGGCCGCCGCTCCCGTGGAGCCTCAGGCGACCCGGTCGTCGGCGTCGGCGTCGGCGTCGGCTGCGACGCGGGCCGCGGGCCGGGGTGGACGGCCGGTGACCTCGGCGATCGCGGTGGCGCGGCGGGGGCCGGTCGATGATCCGCCGTCGGCGGGCCCGGCCGCCTCCAGCGACGCGTCGGCCTCCGCGGCGAGCCGCCGCAGCTCGGCCGCGAGCAGCCGCGGGTCGCGGACCCGTCGCCCCCGGTGCAGGACGGCGAGGATGCGCTCGACGAGCTCCGGATCGGGCAGCGGCTCCACCCACGCATTGATGCCGGGATGCCGCGTGGGACGCATCGACTCGCGGTGGTGGCCGAGGTCCTCGTGCAGCTTCTCGCCGGGCCGGATGCCGGTGTATGCGATGCCGATGGTGCCGGCCGGGGCGCCGTCCGGTCCGGGCTCGTCACGGCGCTCGGCATCGCTCGCCCCGTCCTCCGGCCCGAGCGGCACCAGGCCGTGGGCGGCGACGAACCGTCGGGCGAACGCGTCGATCGAGACCGGCTCGCCCATGTCCAGGACGAACACCTCGCCCCGCGGCTCGCCCGGCTCGACGAGCCCGGCCGCCTCGACGACGAGAGCCGCGGCCTCGGGGATCGTCATGAAGTAGCGGGTCATCCGCGGATCGGTCACGGTGATCGGCCCGCCGGCCCGCAGCTGGCTGGCCCACGTCTCGAGCACGCTGCCGGCGGAGCCGAGGACGTTGCCGAAGCGGACCATCGAGCACGTCGTCGTCGCGGAGCGATCCACGTGCCGGACGTACAGCTCCGCGAGCCGCTTGGTGATGCCCATCACCGACGCCGGGTTGACCGCCTTGTCGGTCGAGACGAGCACGAAGCGGGCGACGCCGGCGTGCACCGCCGCGTCGAGGACGCTGACGGTGCCGAAGAGGTTGTTGTCGATCGCCGCCCCCGGATGGTCCTCCATCATCGGGACGTGCTTGTGGGCGGCGGCGTGGAAGACGACGTCGGGCCGCACCGCGGCGAGGTGCTCGCGGGTGCGGTCGGCCTCGACCACGTCGTGCAGGATCGCGCGGCGGGGCAGGTCGGGGGCGATCATCGCCACCTGGCGGTCGATCTCGAAGAGCGGGTTCTCGGCCCGGTCCATGAGGACGAGCGACGCCGGGCGGTGCCGGGCGACGCGTCGCGCGAGCTCGCCGCCGATCGAGCCGCCCGCTCCCGTGACGAGCACCCGGCGACCCGCGATCACCGCGTCGATCGCCGCGGCGTCGGTCGGACGCGGGGTGCGGCCGAGCAGCGAGGCGGGGTCGATCTCGGGAAGGTTCCGCGGGCCGATCCCGGCGACGAGGTCCTCGAGCGTCGGGACGAAGCGGTCGGGCACGCCCAGACGGCGGAGCCGGGTGCGGATGCGGCTCACGAGGTCGGTCATCGCGGCGGGCAGGCACACGAGGGCGGCGTCGGGCCGCGTCTCGGCGACCGCCGCGGCCAGCCGGTCGGCGGCGGGATCGCGATCGTCGGTCTCGAGCCGGCCCGCGACCTCGGGCAGCGCGTCGAGCAGCGCGAGCTGCCGCTCGAGGCGATCGAGGAGACGGGCCTGGCCGATCAGCAGCAGTCGCTCGGGCATGCGGGCGGGCTTCCGGCGGGACGCCGCGCCGCGCACGATCGGCGCGGCTCGTCGGCGGGACGTCCCGGGGACCATATCGACCCGCGCGGGGTGCACGATGCCGGCGGCGCCACGGCCGGGCGCGCAGGGTCCGGATATCCGCGGGGCCGAGGCTCCCGCGGCCGGTCGCGTGCGGGGCGGGCGGTCGACGGTCGTCCGACCGGGGCGCGGCCGCGGACTCAGTCCGCCTCGCGTCCGGGCTTCTCCCGTCCGAGCCGGCCGATCCCGAGCGACGTGGCGAGCCCGATCCCGACGAGGGCGAGAGAGCCCGCGACCTGGCCGCCGGACGGCGCGAACGCATCCGTCGGCCAGTCCTTCGGCTCGATCTCGCGATCGGCCTGCGCCATGAACGGCACGCCGTCGCGGAGGACCACCGTGTCGCCGCGGAAGTCGCTGCCCTCGGCGGGGGCGACGCCGGCCTGGAACGGCCACAGGCCGATCACCGCCCCGAGCAGCAGGCCGAGCAGCACCCCGACGGTGGGCCGTTCCGCCCGCTGCAGGAGGATCCGCACGAGGTTGCTGATCCCCGCCACCCCGACGACCACGCCGATGCCGACCGGGATGATCACGTGCAGGGCCGGCAGGAAGGCCTCGACGCTTCGGTTGCCCGCGGCGTCCTTGGCGGTGGCGATCGCGTCGAGGATCGGCACGTACATGCCGAGCAGCAGCAGCAGGTAGCCGCCCGAGACGCCGGGCAGCACCATCGCGGCGGCCCCGGCGAGCCCGGCGGTGAAGGAGAGGGCGTAGGACGGCCCACCCGCGCTTCCGGGACCGCCGCCCGGCTGCAGGAGGGCCATCGCCGCCATCGCCGCGAGCCCGGCGACGGCCGGGCCGATCACGTCCGCCCGCGCCGCCGGTCGCACCATGCGCAGCAGCAGGGGCACGCCGCCGAGGGTCAGCCCGATGAAGAGGCTGTACATGATCCACCGCCGCTCGACGACGAGGTCGCGGAGCGGCGCGGCGAGGGCGACGATCGCGATCACCGCCGCGAGGACCACCGTCCCGAGGAGCACGACCGAGTTCCGCCGCAGCCGCAGCGTGGTGACGTCGGCCACCGCGGCGACGAACCGCGGATAGACGCCGGCCGCGAGCAGCATCGTGCCGCCGGAGATGCCGGGCACGAGGTTGGCGAGGCCCATGAGCGCCCCGCCGAGCGAGCCGCGGGCGACGAGGGGTCCGATCGGCACGTCCATGCGGGTGGGATCGTCTCCGGGGCCGGGGACGGTGGGGACGGAGTCGGCGGCCTCGCATCCACCCGCCGACGCCGTGGCCGGGCGTTCGTCGGCCGCCGTTCGACGTGGGGCGGAGGACGCGGGAGGGGGGCTGTCGGTCATCACGGGACCCCGGGGACGGCCTTCGGCAGGATGCGGGCTGGCGGCGGCGAGGCGGCGTCGCGGACCCGCAGCGTATCCGGGGGCGCTCGCCGCGGCTCGGCTTGCCGTGCTCGCATCGACCCGCCGGAGAGGCGGCCTGAGCCTCGGGGCCCGTCCGGATATGCTTTGCGTCCATGTCGGACGTCCTCGAGCCTCGGCCGCTGCGCCAGAGCGAGCTGCCCCCGGACCGCCCCGGCGCCGACGACCGCACCGTCCGCCCGGTCGCCCGCGTCGACGCGCAGCTCGACCCGCCGTTCGGCACCTATCGGCCCGGCCCTCTCGTGCACGCGCTGCTGCACGCGGCCCGTCGCATGCCCCGGGTGCCCGGCCGCGTGGCGTTGGCGCACCTCGCCCGATCGATCGCCTTGGCCGTTGCCCGTCCGCCGCTCGACGTGCGATGCGGATCGATCCGCCTGCGGAGCGACCCGACCGACAACCACTGCGAGAAGACCTTCATCTTCACGCCGTGGCGGTTCGACACCGCCGAGCGACGGCTCCTCTTCGAGAACCTGCCGCCCGATGGCGTGTTCGTCGACGTGGGTGCGAACGTCGGGCTGTACACGCTTCTGGCCGCCGAGGTGCTCGGGACCGGCGGCCGCGTGATCGCCGTCGAGCCGAATCCGAGCGCCCTCGGACGACTTCGGGACAACCTCGCCGCCACCGCGGCGGCCGACCCGCGGGCCGCGTCGGAGCGTCCCTCGATCGAGATCGTCCCGCTCGGCATCGCCGACTCGGACATCGAGCTCGACCTGCATCTCGTCGCCGGAGCGCTTGGCCGCAGCAGCCTGCACCGCGGCGGCTGGTCCGCTCGCGTCCCCGATCCGCCGGCCGGCGGCGAGGCCGGCGACCAACGCCTGCGCATCCGATGTCGCCCGCTGCTCGAGGTCCTCCGGGAGCACGGCGTGCGGTCGGTCCATTCGATGAAGCTCGACGTGGAGGGGGCTGAGGACCGCGCGCTGGTGCCGTATCTCGAGAGCGCGACCGACGACGAGCTGCCGCGCACGGTGTCGATCGAGAACTCTTCGGAGGCGTGGGCGCTCGACGTGCCGGCCGCTCTCGAGCGCCGGGGCTACGCGGTCGTCCGTCGTACCCACCTCAATCTTGTCTATCGGCGAACCGCCGGAGCGAGTGCCCGGGGCCCGATGCATCGCCGGAAGCCCCCTCCGCCCAGCGGCTCGTAGGATCGCCTCGCCGCGGCCGTCCGCACCGCACCTCCGCCGATATGGTGGCGCCGTTGGTCGGCGCGGAGAAGGGGACACGATGCGACTCTCGGTCATCATCTCGACCTACGAGTCCCCCGAGTGGCTCGAGAAGGTGCTCCACGGCTACGCGGTGCAGGAGCATCGCGATCTCGAGCTGATCGTCGCCGACGACGGATCCGGCCCGGAGACGGCGCGGGTCATCGAGCGGATGGCGAACGACGCCGGCCTCGAGATTCGACACGTCTGGCAGCCGGACGAGGGCTTTCGCAAGTCCCGGATCCTCAATCTCGCGGTCCTCGAGGCGACGAGCGACTACCTCGTGTTCACCGACGGCGACTGCATCCCGCGAAAGGACTTCACCGCCGTGCACGCGAGCCGAGCCAGGCCGGGTCGGTGGCTGGCGGGGAGCTGCCTGCGACTGCCGATGTCCACGAGCCGGGCGATCACGCCGGACGACGTGCGGGCGCAGCGATGCTTCGACCCGGCCTGGCTGCGAGCCCACGGCCTTCCCCGTACGGCCAGCGTGTCGAAGGTGGCCACGCCCCGTTGGCTTGCTCGGTGGCGGAATCGGGTCACGCCGACCCGGTGTCGATTCAAGGGAGGGAACGCCTCGGCCTGGCGACGCGACGTGCTCGCGGTCGATGGATTCGACGAACGGATGGCGTGGGGCGGACAGGACCGCGAGATCGGGGTTCGCCTGCTCAACGCCGGGGTGCGTCCGAGGCATGTGTGGTACGACGCCGCGATCGTCCACCTCGACCATGCCCGGAGCTACGCCGATCCGGAGAAGGCCGCCGCGAATCGCCGGCTGAGGAAGGACGTCGCCCGCCGCCGCGTGATTCGCACGCCCGCGGGCATCAGCCGGCACGTGCAGGACGCGGCAACGAGCACCTGACGCCGAGGCCCGGCGACTCGGCGACTCGGCGACTCGGTGGCCATGCGGACCGGCGCCCCGCGAGCGCCGCACGCCGCCGCGTCCGCCGAGGTCATCCGCCGATCGCCGACATCCCGCGGGTCGGCGGCTCGAAGCCCGCCTCCTGCATGCCGTGCCCGGCCTGCTTGGTCCAGGTCGCGTCGGCGAGGAAGCGGGCGACCGCTGCGTCCGCCGCGGCCTCGGCGGCGGGATCGCCCGCGGGGGCCTCCGCGATCGCGGGGTCGCGCAGCACCGGCTTGAGGTCGAATTCGCGGTGGCTGAACAGGCAGGGGCGCACCTGCCCGTCGGCGGTGATCCGCAGGCGGCTGCACGCGCCGCAGAAGGGCCGCGTCACCGACGCGATGATGCCGATGCGGGCGACCGCCGGATCGACGCCGGGGAAGCCGAAGTCGAGGCTGGTCTGCGACGGGTCGTCCCGCCCGAGCTCGACGAGCTCGTGACGCCCGCGGATCGTGGCCAGGATCTCGTCCGCGGTCACGACGTCGCGGCGCCGCCAGGTGCGGCCCGAGTCGAGCGGCATCCACTCGATGAGCCGCATGTCGATCCCGTGCTCGAGGGCGAAGTCGGCGAAGTCGGCGCACTCGTCCTCGTTCACGCCCCGCATCACGACCGCGTTGACCTTCACCGGCGTGAAGCCCGCGTCCTGCGCGACGCGGATCGCCCGCACGGTGTCGGCGACGCTGGTGCGGGCGCGGGTGATCGCCCCCACGCGGTCCTCGCGCAGGCTGTCGAGGCTCAGCGTGATGCGGTGCAGCCCGAGCTCGCGCCAGCGGGCCGCCCGCCGTGGCGTCATGGTCGAGCCGTTGGTGGTCATCGCCACGTCGCGGAAGCCGAGGTCCGCGACGTCCGCGAGCAGCCCGTCGAGATCGGGGTAGAGCGTCGGCTCGCCGCCCGTGATCCGCAGCTTCTCGACGCCGAGCCCGGCGAGCACGCGGCAGAGCCGGGCGTACTCGGGGCGGCCGAGCAGCGACATCTTCGGCATGTACCGGTGGTCCGGGTCCATGCAGTAGGTGCAGCGGAAGTTGCAGCGGTCGGTCACGCTCAGCCGCACGTCGCGGATCGCCCGGCCGTGGCTGTCGAGCAGCCGCGTCGGGACGCCGCGGCCGTCCGGGCCCGACCGGACCGCATCCGGAGCCGGCGGCGGGGGTGCCGCGGCGGTGGGGCCGGACTCGAGGACGGTGAGGCGGACGGTCATGGGCGGGC
>CAYLNM010000166.1:0-9361 GCA_964385045.1 uncultured Isosphaeraceae bacterium | reverse complement strand
CGGGTCTTCGGCGTCTGCCCGCCCTCGAGCAGGCGGGCGAGGATCTCGTCGAGCGTGACGTCGGGCGGGATGGTGCCCGGATCGGACGCGGGGCCGAGGCCGAAGGGCTGGGTGGGCTCGGCGGCCTTGCCGTCGTCGGCGGTTCGGGTGGCGGTCGTCGTCGCCGCCTCCGCCCGCGGAGCCGCGACCTCCTCGGGCACGCCGTCCGGCCCCTCGGCCATGCGGGCCCGGGCCCGGTCCGCGTCGATCTCGACGTCCTTGAAGCGGGCCCGCAGCGCGCGGGCGACGCGGTCGAGCTCGCCCTGCGTCTTGCGGCCCACGCCGCGGATCGCGATGAGCCAGTTCGGCGGGGTCTCGAGCAGGTCGCGGACGACGTAGGCGTTCATGCGCCGCAGGGCGGTCTGGGCCCGCGTGGACCACGGCAGCTCGGCCAGCGGCGTGCCGGGGCCCTGGGCCGCGAGCCGCTCCTCGAGCATCGCCTGGAGCTCGTCCTCGCCGACGGCATGCTCGATCTCGCCGTGCTCGGTGCGGCGGAAGATCTCCCGCCACGCCTCGAGCATCGCCTCGGCGGACGGGAACCGCTTCGCGGCATCGCGGGCGAGCGCCGTCTCGAGGAAGGCGGCGAGCGGCTCGGCGACGCCGGGATCCATCAGCCCGCGGGCCACCGCGACCTCGGTCTCCGGCGGCGTCAGCTCGGGGGCCGCCCCGCCGCCCCACGTCGGCAGCGTGCCGGTGGCCATCTCGTGCAGGGTCATCGCGGCGCTGAACCGCTCGGCCGCGAGGTCCCACCGCTTGCTCGGCCGCTCGGTCAGGAACGGATCGGCGTACGCCGGCGTGCCGGCCTCGAGATCGTCGGTGGGCGTGCCGGCGAGGGAGAAGTCGAAGAGCACCGCCTTGTAGGCCTGGTTCCGGCCCTCGTCGGTGACCGCGATGTTGTCGGGCTTGATGTCGCGGTGGATGACGCCCGTCGACTCGAGGTAGGCCACGGCTTCGAGCAGCTGCGTGCCGTAGCGCTCGAGGAACTCGAGGTGCAGCGGACCTTCGTCCTGGAGCCTGCGGCGAAGCGTGGTCGTCGCCGGCGGGTGCATCAGGAAGCCGGCGTGCCCCTCGATCCCGAGGTCGCCCGCGAACTGCGGAAGGTTGGGATGATCCAGCGAGCGAATCGCGCCGGCTTCGCGGGCGAGCCGCTCGGCGTGGTCGGGGTCGATCGCCACCTTGAGCACCGCCCGCCGGCCGTCCTCCTTCGGATCCTCGACGAGCAGGCCCACCGCGGTGGAGCCGGCTCCGAGCCGCTCGACGACCCGCAGGCCGTTCACGAGCACCTGCCCCGCCTGGGCGTCGGCGGGGATCAGAGCGAGATCGTCGCGGCGAGCAAGCTGCGTCCGTGCATCGGCGAGGGCCTCGATGAAGGCCTCCATGCCGCTGTAGCGGTCCTCGAGCGACGGCGTGGTGGCCCGCGCGACGAGCGTCTGCAGCGCGGGCACGGCGTCGATCTCGCCGTCGGTGGCGAGGTCGAGCCCCCCGCCGGAGAGCCGCTCGCTGAGGTCGGCCCGGTTCTCGGCCGGCGGGCGGCCGGTGAACAGCAGCCAGGTGAGGGCCCCGAGCGAGAAGACGTCGAGCGACGGATCCTCGGCCTGCGGGTTGCGGTGCAGCTCGGGAGCCGCGTACAGGAGCGACGCGGGCTCGACGTACCGATCGGCGTGCTGCGTGGCCTGGGCGTACGTGGGCACGACCGTGGTGGCCGAGCGGGCCGCCACCTGCCAGTTGTGGACCTTCACCCGCTTCGGCCGCCCCTCGCCGTCGGGCTCCACCAGCACGCTCTGCGGACCGAGCCCACGGTGCACGATGCGGAAGCCGTGGGCGTGGCGAAGGGCGTCGGCGACCTGTCCGACGATGAACAGTCGGTCCTCGTCGGTGAGGATCTCGCCGTGCTCGGCGAGGTAGGCGTCAAGCCGCAGGAAGCCCTTCGTGTCCTCGAAGACGACGTAGGGGGTGACCTCGTCGGAGAGGAACTGCTTCGCGCGGACGACGCCGGGGTGGTCGAGCCGGTCGAGGACGGTGTACTCGCGGCGGGCGGCGTTCTCGAGGGCGGCGCGGTGGACCCCCTGCTCGCGCAGGTCCACCGCCGCCGACTCGTCCACGATGTAGCGGCGGATGCGGCCGCCGACGTCGGGGAGCATCGTCTGCGTGCCGCGGTAGTCCTGCCAGGTCGGCCCCTCGTCGATCTTCTCGCCGAGGGTCCAGTCGCCGACGGTGCGGGCGCGACGCTGCGGGCTCTTGGCGATGCCGGTCTCGTCGAGGGCGCGGGTGAGGATCTTGGCCGTCGGCTTGTCGATCGGCACGCGGGCGGGCCCGCGGAGGCCCGGGCCGTGGCCCGTCGTGAGGGCGGCGGCGATGCCGGGGTAGTGTCGCGGGTCGGCCTCGGCGAGGTCCTCGGCGCCGGGAATGCCCTCGGCGTAGGCGGAGAGCTGGCTGGCGACATCCTTCATGAAGAGCCGGCCGGCCGCGGCCCCGGGGACGTCGATGCGCGTGGCCTCGGCCATGAAGATGACGGACTGGATGAAGGGCACCCTCGTGCGGGAGCCGCCGAACGCCTTCGTCCGCTCGAGCAGGCTCCTGAGCCGCTTGGCCTTCAGCGACGCGAGGTGGATCGGGTGCTCGATCTGCCGGCCGCGATTCCGGTTCGCTGGATCCCGGATCTCGAGGACCCGCTGATCGCCGGTCACGACCCCGGGATGGCTCTTGATCTCGATGAGATAGACGCCCGGCTTGCCGACCACGAGGACGTCCACCTCGTTGTGCGAGCCGTCGTGGGCCAGGAACTCGAAGTTCGCCCACGCCCGCCAGGGCTCGTGGTCCGGCAGCCGCCCGCGCAGCCAGTCCAGGGCCCGCTGCTCGTGGGCGTGCTGGGACGCGGAGACCGAATGCCAGCGTGCGTCAGGGATCGCCATCCGCTGTCGTTACCCCCTTGTGGACAGGCACTTGCGCCGCGAAGCGGCGGTCCCCCGAGGACCCCTGCGGGCTGGAAGGAAACGGAAACGTAGCAGAAGAGCATGGGACCCGAGATTCCGCAGCTCCTCCATCGGACGGAGGAATGACAGCATGGTGGCGGTGGGCCACGAGAGGAAGGGGAAGCCGAGCGTGTCGCCCGCCGTGGGCGGGCACCTCCGGGCAGCCGGATGCCGGAACTTGACAACCCCGCCCATCATCCTAACATCGGGCAGGTGTCGCAGTTCGCCGCCGAAGATCCGAGAAGCGGAACGGTCGCGGGCCAGCGGTTTCGAGATCGCATCCCGTGAACCGACCACGCGCGATCCGACGGCATTCGTGGTCGGCGTGCGAACGGCGCGTGTGCGGCAGAGCGTTGTGGGGTTGCCTTCGCCGGCGGACCACCGAGTTTCAGCGTTCTGGTCGGAGTTCCCGCACCGATGCCGCCGCCTCGAGACTGGAATCGGGTGTGATTGGATTCGTAACTCGAGGCGCCCGCGATTGGCGGGGCCACGAGGAATGAAGGAGCAGAATCATCAGCTTGAGCAATGCCGAGTTCGAGTCGATTCTCGCGGACGAGTCGAAGCGCATCGACGGGGACATTCGCTGGCAGGAAGATGAGGACCACTCGCCGAGCGTCGAGTTCCGTGTCGAAGTGTCTTCCGATTCCGGGTGGCCGCTCTTCGTTCGCGGCAGCTTCAATCCTCTGGTGCCTGCACTATCCTTCGCGATGATCCTGAAGACCGCCGGCAGGATCTACGCCCTCGACCTGGGCAAGGACCACCACAACCCGCAATGTGATCAGGTCGGCGAGAAGCACAAGCACAGATGGAGCGAGCAGTATCGCGACAAGGAGGCCTACGTTCCCGATGACATCACCGCCGCCGCATCGAATCCGGTTTCGGCCTGGAAGCAGTTCTGTGCCGAAACGAGGATCCAGCACACCGGGACGATCAAGGCTCCACAGCCCCCTGAAGGCGACCTGTTCACATGACCCCAAGCGACATTTGCAGCACGTTCAGAGGCGGACTGTCGGGGCTGTTCGTCTGCTCCCGGCACGGCGACTACGAGCGCATCAGGACGCCGTATCTCTACCCCGATGGCGACAACATCGACGTGTTCTGCAAGCCGCAGGGTGATCTCACGGTCGTCAGCGACCTCGGCGAGACGACGCGCTGGCTCCGAATGCAGACCGTCTCACCGCGGAGGTCGCCGAAGCAGCTCTCACTGATCGAGGATGCCTGCCTGACGCACGGAGTCGAGTTCTACCGAGGCATGCTCGTCGCGCGGTGCCGCACCGGCGACGAGCTGGCCGCAGTCGTCACGCGCGTCGCACAGGCCGCGCTCCGCGTCTCCGACCTGTGGTTCACGTTCCGCACTCGCTCCGTTCAATCCGTGACGGACGAGGTCTCAGACCTGCTGGAGGAAAGCGGCCTCCCCTTCGCGCGGTCGGAGAAGCTTGCCGGCAGGTCCGGCAAGGTCTGGACACCGGACTTCCATGTACGGTCCAGGACAAGGAGCTCGTTGGTCTACGTGCTCACCACGGGCAGCAAGTCAGCCGCACGAAGCGTCGTCAATCACGTCCACACGGCGTTCTTCGATCTGAATCGCCTTGCCGCGGGCCCCGAGGCTCTTACGTTCGTGTCGCTCTTCGATGACACCGCCGACGTCTGGGACGACGAGGACTTCCGCCTCGCCGAGCAGGTCTCGAACGTGGCTCGATGGTCGCAGCCCGATTCGTTCATCGCCGAACTCGGCGCGGCCTGATCCGGCGGAAGGCGGCGGACGCGTCGCCGAGGGGTCCCCGCGGCCCACCGATGTGACTGAGGCGCTGCCATCGCTCTCGTGCGGCACGAGGGGAGAGAGGCGAATCACGTGCCCGATCGCCGTACAGAACGTCACGGAGCGCTGGCCGATCATCGAGCCGGGCCCGGGCGACGGATGCTCCCCGACGAGTACGGGCTCGGGATCCTCGAGGAGGTCCGCGGGTAGACCAAGCCTAGCGAGTTGGGCCTCGCCCCCGGAGGCCGCGGGGTCGCAACCGCGGCAGCCATGATCAGTCGGCCTCGAGGTGGCGTTCGTTCGCCGAGCCGAGGTGGTCTCGATGGCCCGAGCTGACGGCGGACGTGCTTGCCTGCGCCTTGGCACGTGGGGCACCGGCGATCCTCGGCAAGGTGCTGTTCATCACCGCCGCCATCCTGCTGGCCGCCATCGTGCTTCGGATCTCGCGGATCCGGCAGCCGACCGCGCCGGCGGGCTGACACCATGCGGTCAGTGGCTCGCGGAGTTCGGCGACTCCTCCTTGCAGAGGATGGATGCGATCTCTACCTTCATGTTGCTTCCGGTGACCCACTCCCTGGGGGGACGACCATGCCGAGCATCGCCCGCTTCGTGACGTCGTGGCGACGAACATGAGGTCGTTGGCGGAGCAGCGGCCCCCGCCGGCGACGTCCAAGAAGCCCGAGAGCGTCCGCCAGATGCTCGCGTGGCCGAGCGCGATCATCTTCATGGTCGCCGCAGGGCTGCTCGCGCTGCTGGTCGTGACTCGCCCCGAGCGAATCGTCGAAATCGAGGTCGAGCGACGGGTCGAGATCCCGATCGAGATCCCGGTCGACAAGCCGGTCGGGGACCTCTCGCTCCTGCCCGAGCGGGATCGCCGGCTGCACGCCCTCGGGCGCCGCATCGCCGTCGCCGAGTGGACGTCGTCCGCGGAAGCGATCCTTCGCGGGGGCGAGCTCGCATCGGCAGCGGCCCGCGGTGGCACTGCCGACGGCAGCCGGACCCCGACCGCCGCGGGCTCCGGTCAGCCGCCGTTGTCGTTCGCCGTCGACACCGCGATCGACTCCGACTTCGACGCCCGAATCGGAGCCGGATCCGCTGCCGCGGCCCTTCGTGACGCGTTGAGGCGGACAGGCATCCGGACCGACCCGAACGCACCGATCCGACTCGAGGTGGTGCTCGGACTCCTGGGCGGCGGCCCCGACTCCCTGGTGCTCGTCGGATCGATCGACGTGGTCGACGAGGTGCTGGTCGAGCGCGACGGCCGCCACGCGTGGACCGCGGCCTCGCTGCACTCCGACTGGGTGATCCGAAGCCATGATGCGAGCGAGGACTCCGAGCCGCATCTGGAGGCCGTCGTCGAGACCTTGGTGGCCCCCCTGGGCGATCCGACCCGACTCGGGTTCGCACCGGCCGCCGCTCCGCCCCCCTCCGAGAGCACGGCACCATGACACGATCCGCCCAGGCAGAATGCCCACGCTGTGAAGCGAGCGTCCGCGTCCTCGGTGAGGACATCGGAAGGCCCTGCGTCTGCGGCGGCTGCCATACGACCCTCGTCGTGCATCCGGTGCCGCGGCCACCGGTCCCCCGCGACGTACTGCCGTGGATCCTGAGCGTGACCGGCGGCTTCGCCGGCATCTCGCTGATCGCCGCCCTGCTCGCATTCCAGGCGGCCGCCCCCGAGCCCGCGTCCCCGGCCGCATCCAAGTTCACCGCCCCCGCTTCCGAGAGCGCCGACCCCGCTTCCGAGAGCGCCGACCCGGCCGCCGGCATCTTCGCCGCCGTCACCGGCTCGGTCGTGGCGATCGACGTCCAGTCGACGACCCCGGCGATGGCCGGGCAAGGCTCCGGATTCGTCGTGCACCCGGACGGCTGGGTGGTCACGAACGCTCACGTCGTCGAGGACCTCGCGTCAGGGCGCATCCATTTCGATGGCGGCCGTCCCCGGCCCTTCACTCGCGTCCATGCGATCGACCGGCGACGTGACCTCGCGGTCGTGAAGCTGCCGGCCCGCGGCCTGCAGGCCCTGTCGCTCGCACCGGATCTTCCTGCCGTTGGTTCCCGCGTGTTCGCGATCGGCAGCCCAGGCGGCCTGCGCAACAGCCTCTCCGACGGACTCGTGAGCGGCATCCGCGACATCGACTCGGGTGTCACGATCATCCAGTCGACTGCCTCGATCAGCCCCGGCTCGAGCGGCGGCGCGCTGGTGGACGCCAGCGGTCGCCTCGTCGGCGTGACCACCGCCGGCATCGATCCCTCCGTCGCCAACGACATCTATCTCGCTGTCTCGGTGCGGGACCTGCGCGACTTCCTCGCCGAGCACGGTATCCCCCTGCCCTGACGATCGCCCTGGCCGCGAGACGGCCGTGCCATCGGAGCTCCATCCGCTCATGCCTCCGTCCGATCAACAGGACGTCCCCCTTCGCTCCCGGGTCATGTGCCCCAACTGCATGGCCGCCTTCGATCCGGGCGACGTGCTCTTCGTGGCCGAGCACGGCACCCTCCACGGCGACCCGGTCGCCGGGGAGGACGAGGCACGCCGCTTCCGTCCGTCGCGCTTCAAGATCGATGGTGCCGCGGTTGATCCGCTGGGCATGGAATGTCACCGCATGGCCTGTCCGCACTGCCACGTGCAGGTCTCCCGCGCCCTGCTGCAGCACCGCTCACTGCACCTGGGCCTGGTCGGCGGCCCCGGTACCGGCAAGTCCTACCTGCTCGCGTCGATGACCCGCATGCTCCGACGGCAGCTTCCGAGAATGTCGGTGACACTGGAGGAGCCGGCGCCGGAGCTGAACCTCGGGCTGCACGAGTACGAGCGAACGCTGTTCATGCCGGCTCGGCCCGACGAGCACGTGCACCTCGAGAAGACGGAGCTCACCGGCCTGTCCATCTACCAGCGGGTGGAGTACGCGGGCCACTCGCAGCTCGTCGCCCGTCCGTTCCAGTTTCTGCTTTCGCGCACGGACCGAGCTCGGGCCGAGGGCGTGCTCGCCATGCTCTACGACACCGCGGGCGAGTACTTCCTGCCCGGAAGCGACCGCGGTGGCGTTCAGGTGACCCGGAACCTCGCCCTCGCTCAAGCCCTCATGATCATGTTCGACCCGCTCCAGGATCCGCAGTGCCTCGCGGCGCTCGCTCGTGCGAACGGCGCGACGGTCGACCATGGGGGCACCTCGCTGCAGCAGGACTCGATCATCCACGAGGTCGTCTCGCGGATCGCCCGCTTCGGACGCGGCGGCGAGGGCGCCCCTGAGCGGCGGCGCGTGATCGTCGTCCTTCCAAAGGCCGATGCCTGGTACGAAGCGCTCATGGGCGAGCCGCTCCCCGACGAGCCGTTCACCGAGGCCGACGGAGGCGGTCACCTCACGCTCGACCACGGCGTCGTCCGGAGCGTGCACCGGCGCGTCCGTCAGCGGATCGGCGAGCTATGCCCGGAGTTCATGGCCGCGATTCGGACGCTCGACGCCCATCCCGTCTTTCTCCCGACCTCGGCCATCGGACGGGCTCCCGAGCGGCTCGAGTCCGAGGGCGTCACTCGGTACGCGGTCCGCTCCCGCGACATCACCCCCCGCTGGGTGACGGTGCCCATGCTCTATGCACTGGCGACGACGGGCAGCGGAATCGTCGATCCGCCGCGCCGGGAGGTCGAGGCGTGACGTACGAGCTCGTCCACACCAGCGCCCCCTCCGGCCTCCGGCCCGGCGATCGAGGCTTCACCACCGTCGCGATGACGGACGGCACCCCCGGGCCGCTCGTGCGGGAGCTCGAGGCACGCTCGACGTACGACCTCCGCGTGGCCGGCGGTCAGGCCGCGCCGCCCTTCCATGGCTACGCCCGGGTCCGGGTCGCCGGGAGCGAGTGGCTGATCCTCACGAGGGTCGTGCCGTCGGGTCTCGACTACACCAAGCGCCCCAACCGCCTCGCACACCACCTCGCCTGCTCACTCGGCGACGTGCCGCCCGACTCGAACCCGGCGGCGATCCTCGCGAACGCCGCGGCGTTCCGCGACGCCTGGACCGACGCGCCGCACCGGTTGCCGCCTCGGCCGCTTCCGGCGGCGGACGACCGCGATGGAGCGGGCGCAGCGGCCTGGACCGCGGCCACCGGAGATCCGGCCTGGGCGGCGGAGATGGCCCGCCGGCTGCAGGGCGGCGACGCCGGCCGCGGGATCGGGGGCGGCCTGCTCGTGCTGCACGATCCGAATCTCGACCCGCTCGGCCTGGTCCGCGGCGTGCTCGAGCAGCTCCCGCCGGCCGAGCGGTGGCGAGTGCCTTTCGCGACCGACGCCCGCCAGCAGGCGCTGAGCCGTGGGAGCCGGCTTCGTCTTGCCCCCGCCGGCACCATCGATCCCGCGTCGGTTCGCGGCCTGGACGTGATCGAGCTCTCATCGCTGCGAGGACGACCGGCGCCGTCGCCTCCCGCCGCTGCGGCGGCCCCGGCGGCGGCCGCCGAATCCTCGCGCCGATCGCCATCCGCCGCGGCTCCCGCACCGGCGGACGCAGGGCGAGGAACGGCCGGCGCCGCCGCATCCGCCGCCCCCGCCCCCGTGTTCAAGCCGGGCGAGGGGCCGGCGATCGCGATCGTCACCGACGAG
>CAYLNM010000165.1:0-9430 GCA_964385045.1 uncultured Isosphaeraceae bacterium | reverse complement strand
GCGACGATCTCCTCCGGCCTTCCCCGGCTCGCCGCGTATTCATCGTGCGGAGCGAAGTAGCCGATCGAATTGTACCCCCAGTAGTTCCGCAGCCCCTTCTCCAGCAGCGACCCGTCCTGCAGATAGCTGTGCACCGGCATCAACTCCACCGCCGTCACCCCGAGATCGACGAGGTAGTCGATCGACGCCCCGTGCGTCACGCCGGCGTACGTCCCCCGAAGCTCGTCCGGAATCTCCGGGTGCCGCGCCGTGAACCCCTTCACGTGCATCTCGTACACGATCGTCTCGCTCCATGGCGTCCGAAGCTGGCGATCGTCCTCCCAGTCGAAGAAGCCCGAGGTCACCACGCTCAACGGAACCCGCCCGAGGCTGTCATCCGTGTTCATCTCGTCCGGGTTCTCGAAGTCGTGCCCGAACATCGCCTGACCCCACTTCGCCTCGCCCGTGATCGACTTCGCGTACGGATCGAGCAGCAGCTTGTGCGGATTGCACCGATGCCCCTCCTCCGGATTCCACGGCCCGTAGATGCGATAGCCATACCGCTGGCCCGTCGTCACCCCCGGCAGGTACGCATGCCACACGAACCCGCTGTGCTCCGGCATCTCGATCCGCGTCTCCCCGCCGTCGAGATCGGTCAGGCACAACTCGACCCGCTCCGCCACCTCCGAGTAGAGCGAGAAATTCGTCCCCACCCCATCGAAGCTCGCCCCGAGCGGAAACGGACGGCCGGGCGCGACGGTCTGCTGCCGTGCTGACGGACCGTTCTTCCGTGACATCGCCATCGACATTCCTGGTCGACTCCTCCGTGAGCGAATGCGCCGAGCCTGAACATCCCGCTGGCCCAATCGACTGGCGCCTCAGTTCCGATCGAACCGATCCTCCGCGCCATGCCCGGCTGACCGAGAGTATATGGACGCGGATGACCAGCGGTTCATCAGCACGCCTTCATCTGGCTGACGCAGGGCAGCCATGAGACGCGCGTAGCGATGGCTGAGACGCGTGCGTTCATCGCATCAGCCGAATCGAGAAAAGGGCATTCGGCTCCGTCCGGACGGCCGCCGGGGCGGAGCAGGGGAGGGGAACGCGGATGGCAGGGCTCGAACCTGCAACCTTCGGTTTCGTAGACCGATGCTCTATCCAGTTGAGCTACACCAGCCGCTCGCCCCGCGGGGCGAAGGCCGACAGTGTAGCGTCGCGGACGCATCGGGAAAGTGGCGGGACGGGGGTCCCGGGGCGGTCACGGCCGACCCGGGTCGTCGGTCACCGTGGCGTAGGCCGCGCCGTCGGCGGTCCGGGCGAGGATGACCTCGTGCAGGCCGCCGCCGAGGGCGTCGCCGGCGCCGAGGCCGCCCGCGAGCGGCGCCCGCGTGGTCGGCGCGGCCTCCGCCCCGCCGAGGACGGCGACGCGGCTGCCGGACTCCTGCGTCGAGCACCCGCCGAGGGCGAGGCCCAGCGTGAGGCCGGCGGCGGTGGTCAGGACGGCGATCGGTCGGGTGCGGCGCATGGCTGGCTCCGGAGAAAGGTCCGCGTGGGAGCGGTCGACGGGACCGGCGCTCCCTCTCCGGCGGCATCGTCCTGATCGCGGGGCGACTGAAGCGGCGTTCGGCGCCGGGTTCCCGGACCCGTGGGAGCCACCCGGACCGCCGACCCGGCCCCCCACCGCACGCCCGCCACGCCGCGGCCGCTCGCCGCCGCCCCCCGGCGCGAGGACGCGTCCCGGGACGGCCCGCCCCGCGCCCGGAGGATCGACTCCCGGAACCCGTCCGGGAACCGCTGCCTCGGCCCCCGGGGGCCCGCATCCGGCGGCGGTTGCAAGTACCTTGACGTGACGTGGCCGGCGCGACGCCGCGGGGCGATCGAGCCCGGGCCCGACCCCGGGGGCCACTTCGCACCCCGACGCCTCCCGACCACGGAACGGAGTCCGAGGCCCATGGAGCATCCCGTGACGATCAATCCCCACGCCGCCGCGCGGCGCGACGCCCGCGTGCCCGTCGGTTCGCTCGCCCTTCCCGCCGCCCTCGCCGCGGCCCTCCTCGCCGGTCCGGCGACCGCCCAGACCGCATCGGAGGCCGAGCCCCTCGCCCCGGACGCGGCCGAGGCCGCGCCCGCCGCCGAGGCCGCGCCCGCCGCCGAGGCCGCGCCCGCCGCCGACGAGACCGCCGACGACGAGACCGCCGCCATCGGCGTGGCCACCGCCGCCGACGGCCCGAGCTACCCGATCGGCCGGCTCGAGCTCGCCTACCTCCGCGAGGCCGTCGGGCAGCCGTCCGTGGACGTGCTGGGCACCACCCCGGTGACGCTCGGCCGCACCGACACCGGCTTCGTCGCCCCGCGGCCGGGCCTCCCGACCGTGACCCGCTCGATCGCCGAGCTCTCGCAGGACGTGCAGCTCTTCCACGCCTCCGGCATCCAGCAGGTGCTCGAGGCGGTCCGCGACGCCCTCGTGGCCCGCGACATCTTCGGCGTCTACGTGGTGCAGGACCCGGCCCAGATCACGCCGCAGCTGCAGGACCTCCGCACCGGCACCGACGACCTGACCATCGTCATCACCACCGGCGTCGTGTCCGAGGTCCGCACCGTCGCCCGCGGCGAGCGGGCCGGCGACCGCGGCGACATCGAGCAGCCGACCGACGCACCCGAGCACGCCCGCATCCGCGAGCGGTCCCCCGTCGGTCCGTCCGACCCGCCGCGGGTGATCGGCCTGCGGGAGCTCGACGACTACGTCTACTTCCTCGGCCGGCACCCCGGCCGCCGGGCCGACGTCGCCCTCGCCCCGTCGCTCGAGCCGGGCGAGGTGACCCTCGACTACATGATCACCGAGAACCGCCCGCTGGTGCTCTACGCCCAGACGTCGAACACCGGCACCCAGGCGACCGACTACTGGCGGGAGCGCTTCGGCCTCCTGCACACGCAGCTGACCGGCAGCGACGACGTGCTCTCGGTCGAGTACACCACCGCCCAGTTCAGCGACGTCCACGCCCTCTCGGCCTCGTACGAGCGTCCCCTCTCCCGCGACGGCCGCGTCCGCGGCCGCGTCTACGGCACCTTCAGCCGGTACGACGCGGAGGACGTCGGCGTCTTCGCCCAGGACTTCACGGGCGAGAACGTCGCCCTCGGCCTCGAGGCGTCGTGGAACTTCTTCCAGGACCGGGAGCTCTTCGTCGACCTGATCGGCGGCCTGCGCTACGACGACATCTCGGTCGAGCAGGAGATCTTCAGCTCCGTCACCGAGGACTCGGGCGAGTTCCTCGTGCCGTACGTCGGCGTACGGGTCGAGCGGATCACCGACTGGCACGCCCTGCGGGCCGGGGCCACCTTCGAGTGGAATCCGGACCTGCTCGGCAACGACGTCACCGACCTCGACGGCCTCGGCCGGACCGAGCCCGACGACTCGTGGGCCATCCTCCGGATCGGCGGACAGCAGTCGGTCTACCTCGAGCCGCTGCTGAACCGGGCCGCGTGGGAGGACCCGAACACGCCCGAGAGCTCGACCCTCGCCCACGAGGTGCGGGTGAGCCTGAACGCCCAGTGGGCGTTCGACAACCGCCTGATCCCGCAGTCCCAGTCGGTGATCGGCGGCCTGAACACCGTCCGCGGCTACCCGCAGTCCTTCCTCGCCGGCGACAGCAGCCTCGTGGGCTCGCTCGAGTACCGCTTCCACCTCCCGCGGGCCTTCGGCGTGCAGGGCGAGCCCGGGGAGCTCTTCGGCGAGCCGTTCCGATATGCGCCGCAGTTCGTCTACGGCACGCCGGACTGGGACCTCATCCTGAAGGGCTTCCTCGACGTCGGCACGACCGATATCAGCGAGGCGCTCGCGTTCGAGGAGTCCGAGACCCTGGTCGGGGCCGGCGTCGGCCTCGAGCTCCTGTTCAAGCGGAACCTCAATGTGAGGCTGGACTGGGGATTCGCCCTGGAGGAGCTGGAAGACCGAGGGGTGGCCAGCGGGGCCAACCGCCTGCATGTTCTGGCCACGATCCTCTTTTGACCGCCCGGTTCCGGGGTAGGTTCAAGGTGACGGACGTCGGGCCCCCGGGGGCCCCGTCCGGGGTGCCGCGCCGGGGCGCGGCCGCACGGATGACGCGAAGAGAAGAACGGAGAGACACGATGCCCACGTCCACGCGCGGACGGATCGGATCCCTGGGGGGCCGCCTTGCCGCGGCCGGCCTCGCCCTGACGGCCACGGTCACCCTGATGACGGACGCCGCGACGGCGGGCCCGGTCGGTCAGGAGGTGGTGGTCGGCGACGTGACCTTCACCCAGAACGGCAGCAGCTGGATCATCACGGCCAGCGACGGCAGCATCATCGACTACGTCTCGTTCGACATCCTGGCGAACGAGAGCGTCCAGTTCATCCAGCCCGGCGAGTTCGCCCGGGTGCTGAACCGGATCGACTCGGCGATGCCCACGCAGATCCTCGGCACGCTGAGCGCCAACGGCATCGTCTACTTCGTGAACCCCGCCGGCGTCGTCTTCGGCGACGGGGCGACGGTCAACGCGGCCGGCCTCGTGGCCGCCGCGGGCCACCTCTCCAACGAGGACTTCCTCGCGGGCGAGGACCGCTTCACCGGTCTCGCGGGCACGGTCGAGAACCGCGGTACGATCACCACCGCGGGCGGGATGACCGCCCTCGTCGGCAGCCAGGTCCTCAACGCGGGCTCGATCGCCGCCGACGGCGGCATGATCGCGATGGTCGCCGGCGACAGCGTCTGGCTCCGCACCATCGACGGCAAGCTCGCCGTCCGCGTCGACGGCAAGGACATCACCGGCCAGGCGGTCCCGTGGGCCGGCACCCTGACCGGGGCGGGCACCGCGGTCGAGAACACCGGCACCATCCAGTCCGCGGGCGGCCAGGTCGTCCTCGGGGCGGGCGACGTCGCGGGCCTCGCGGTCCGGAACGCCGGGTCGATCATCGCCCCCGGCGGCGAGGTCACGATGGCGGCGACGCAGGGCGTGGTCCGCAACGAGGGCCTCATCGACGTCTCCGGCCCGACCGGCGGCGACGTGACCCTCCAGGGCCCGGCGGTCGAGAACCTCGGCTCCATCCACGCCGACGGCAGCGAGGTCCGGGCCGGCACCGTGACCCTCAACGGCCGGCAGTACACGGTCCTGTTCCCCGGCAGCCTCGTCTCGGCCCGCGGCACCGCGGGCGGGGCCGACGGCGGCAAGGTGGTCGTCAACAGCAACGAGGGCGCGAGCCTGCTCGCGGGCGGCGCCACCATCGACGCCCGCGGGGCGGACGGCGCGGTCGGCGGAGCCGGCGGTGCCATCGAGTTCGGCGGGATGGGCATGGCCCTGCAGGGCACCGTGCGCCTCGACGCCGGCAGCGGCGGCGTGCCGGGCACCTTCATGTTCCTCGGCAGCGTCATCGACGTGGGCCTCGGCGGCGACAACACCGAGTTCGACTCGCTCATCGCCGACGGCCAGGTCACGCTCGAGGAGCTCAACGAGCTCGTGGGCGTGGACGAGGTCTTCATCTCGGCCAACACGCTCTTCAACGCCACCGGCCAGATCCTCATCCAGGCCAGCGGCGACATCTTCCTGGTGTCGAACGTGCAGTTCGACCCCGACGCGAACGTCGACCTCGTCCTCGAGGCGAACCGGGACGTCGACTTCCGTCAGTTCACGGTCCTCGGGGCGAACTCGATCGACGCCACCGCCGGCCTCGACGGCAGCGGCAACGGCACGATCGAGATCAACATGGCCCTCTCGGCCGAGGAGTCGATCCGCCTCACCGGCGACCTGATCCGCCTCGACGGCGCGAACCTGACCGCGGCCGACACCATCACCCTCGACGGTCAGACCAGCCTGCTGGCCGACGCCACCCTCACCGCGGCGGACGTCTCGGTCGCGGGCGGCAACGGCAACGGCGGCAGCAGCCTCACCATCGACGCGAGCTCGGCCTCGATCGGCGGCGACTGGACCGGACTCGGCACGCTCGCGGTGACCGGCGACGCCACCCTCGCCGCCGACGCGGATCTCGCGGGCGACCAGCTCGACTTCGGCGGCGGCCTGCAGCTGCTCGGCGACGCGAGCCTGAACGGAACGTCGCTCGTCCGCCTCGGCGGCGACGTCGCGGTCACCGACGAGGGCTACGTGCTCGTGCTCGGCTCGGACGGCACGATCGAGCTGCTCGGCTCGATCACCGACTCGCCCTTCGCGGATCAGCTCGGCACCCTCGAGGTGAACGGCGACGCGGTCGTCGGCACCGCGGGCGGAGCGACCGTCCGTACCAGCGGCGCCCAGAGCTGGAACGGGTCGATCACGCTCGACAGCAACCTGACCCTCACCGGCGGCACCATCGACGTGCTCGGCGGCAGCAGCGCCTCGGGCAGGAACCTGGGCATGACCGCGAGCGACATCTCGATCGGCGACAGCTGGAGCGGTCTCGGCCTCTTCAGCGCCGGCGGCGAGAGCTCGATCGGGGCCGGCGTCACCATCGATGGCCAGCAGGTCATCTTCGGCGGCGACATCGACCTGCTCGGCGACGCGACGCTCCTCGGAGCCCAGCTGCTCCGGATCAACGGCGACATCACCGTGGCCGACAACGGCTTCGCCCTCGAGCTCGGCTCGGACGAGACGATCGAGCTCAACGGCCGCATCAGCAACGGCAGCTTCGATCCGAAGCTCCTCGGCTCGCTGCTGGTCAACGGCGACGTCTCGATCGACCGGCCCGACGGCGCGGTCATCCGCACCAGCGGCGACCAGACCTGGAACGGCGCGATCTCGCTGCTGAGCGACCTGAGCCTCAGCGGCAGCTCCATCGCCCTGCAGGGCGGCACCGGCAACGATGGCCGGACCCTCGCGGTGGACGCCGACGCGATCAGCGTGGGCGGCGACTGGACCGGCCTCAACATCTTCGACCTCGACGGTCCGACCACGCTCGCCGGCGGCATCACCATCTCGGGCGAGCAGGTCCTCTTCGCCGACTCGCTGGCCCTCGAGGGCGACGCCGATCTCTTCGGGGCCCAGCTCCTGCGGCTCGGCGGCGACGTCACCGTGGCGGACGACGGCTTCGCCCTGGTGCTCGGCACCGACGAGCAGATCCAGATCGACGGCTCGATCCGCAACAACTCGTTCGACCCGCCGCGGCTGGGCTCCCTGACCGTGAACGGCGACGCGTTCGTCCGCTCGCCCGACGGCACCATCATCCGTACCAGCGGCCACCAGGCCTGGAACGGGAACGTGCTGCTCGGCGGCGACCTCACCGTGGCGGCGGGCACGGCCGAGTTCAACGGCACCATCAACGCGTCGGTGGCGGTCCCCGAGGGCGGTGATCCCGAGATCCGCGGCGGCCTCGTCGCCGAGGTCGCCGAGGGCGTGAGCTTCAACGGCGCGATCGGCGACCAGGAGGACGGCTTCCTGCGGGTCGTGGACGTCGAGGGGGCGAGCGTGCTCGCCGGCGGCCTCATCCGCACCCGCGACGGCCAGGTCTACAACGGCCCGGTCACCGTGGTCGGCCTCAACGAGCTCTCCTCGCTGCAGTCGGGCGACGTCGTCTTCGCCGACACCGTCGTCGGCGGCGGTGCGGCCGAGGGCGAGGGCGTCCCGGTCCTGCTCGTCCAGACGCAGGGCGACACCCGCTTCGAGGGTGACGTCAGCGGCCTCGCCGACCTCGAGACCGACGCCGGCGGACGCACCGTCCTCGCGGCGGACGTCACCGCCGACCGCATCCGCTTCGGCGACGCGGTGGCCCTCGAGAGCGACGCGACCGTGACCGGCGCCCAGCTCGTCCGCTTCGGCGACACCGTCGACGGCGGCTTCGCCCTCACCGTCGCGAGCGACGAGCTCGTCGAGTTCCTCGGCAGCGTCGGGGCCGGCGAGGGCGGGGCCCTGGCCGCCCTGACCGTGACCGTGGACGCCGCGGGGGCGATCACCGATCGCAACCTCGTGGTCTTCGGGCCCGACGCCTCCACCGTGGTGGTCGACGGCGACCTCTCGCTCAACGACGGCCGGTCGGTCGACGGCAGCCAGCTGGTGGCCAGCGTCGCCGCCCTGGGCGACCTGACCCTCCGCAGCCTCGAGGGCGACGTGCGGCTCGGCGAGCGTGAGAAGCTCACCGTGCTCGGCTCGCTCAGCCTCGACGCGGCGGCCGGCACCGTGGCCTTCGGCGACCTCACGGTGGTGAACGACCTGACGGTCGACGGCCAGGCGATCGAGATCTTCGCCCGCGAGGCGGGCCAGTACCTCGCCGCGGACGGCACCCTGCAGGACGACTCGGGCACCGACATCGTGGTCGGCGGCTCGGTCAGCCTCGGGGCCACCCCGACCGTGGTCGCCCTCTCGGCCGACGCGGCGAACCCGGTGTTCGCGGTCGCGAGCCCGCAGGAGATCGCCAACCTCGGCGAGCTCGAGGTGGTCGAGACCGACGCGTTCACCGCCGCCGACCTCCAGGTCCCGACCGCCGGGGCCGGCGAGGGCGAGCCGCAGGGCGTGACCGTGCTGGACGCGGGCGTGTTCGTGCAGCCCGGTGGTGGCGACGGCGGCGACGGCGGCGACGGTGGCGACGGCGGCGACGGCGGCACCGGCGAGGCCGAGCAGTTCGAGGGCACGCTCGCCGAGTTCACCGGCGAGGAGATCCGCCGGCGTCGCGGCGAGATCCAGGACGTGCGGGTCAACCGCGACCCGATCGCCCAGGAGACCCTCCAGCGGCTCGCCCTGATCATCCGGTCGCTGCGGCCGGAGGAGCTCCGCACCCTGCCCGAGGGCCGGCTGCTCACCGTGGACGTCGCCGATCCGGCGGTCCTCCGCGGCGAGACCCCGCCGACCAGCGCGGCCCGGGTCCGGACCGACGCCCTGGCCACCGCCGGCGAGCGGATCGAGCGGCTGCTCGGCCCGGTCGACGACACCATGGCGGCCGACGCCGCGGCGGTCGAGATCCGCGAGAGCCTGCTCCGCTCGTGGGCGGTCTGGCGGGCCGAGGACGGCGAGGCCGGCACCCCGGGCGAGTTCGCCGCCTGGCTGGAGACGGCCGGCGACGAGCAGGCCGCGGCCCGCTTCGCGGTCGAGAGCCTGCGGGACGTCGCGGCGTCGGTCGCCGCGATGGGCCTGACCCGCACCGAGCGTGACGCGGCCATCCGGCCGCTGATCCGGGCGGTGGCCCCGGCCACCCTCGGCGAGGCGTTCGTCTTCGAGCTCGTGATGGGCGGCTGACCGCTCCGCCGGGTCGGGCCCCCCGCCCCGGCGACCCTCCGAGACCCTGACCCGCGGCCCGGCCCTGTGCCGGGCCGCGGTCGTGCGCGGCGGGCGGGGGCATGGCACGGGGGCCGGCGGCCGGGGGCCGTCTTCCGCGGCAGGCCGGTGCGGGCGCCGAAGCGGAAGCGGACGTCGATCCGGCCCGATTCGCCCGGGGCGTAGGTCTTCTGCTCGAGCGCCGCCGCCGTGCAGCCGCACGACGTTCGCACATCCGTGATCGTCACCGGCGTCTCGCCGG
>CAYLNM010000164.1:0-9481 GCA_964385045.1 uncultured Isosphaeraceae bacterium | reverse complement strand
GGTCCCGCCGGCGGGTGCGGGGGGTGCGGGGGGTGGGGCGGCGGCGCCCGTGGCGGGCAGCGCCCTCGAGCGGGCGGTGGCCGGGGCCGCGCCCGGCGGGGCCCTGCGGCTGCGCCAGGCGGTCGGCTCGACGCTCGTGCTCGACGAGGACCTCGGGACGCCGGTGGTCTTCGGCTACCTCGGCTTCGACGTGCCGGTGCGGCCCTCGGGCGACCTCGGCCCGCCGGTGGCGACGCTCTCGGCGGTGCAGGAGGCGGTGCCCGCGCCGCGCCCCCTCACGGTGGACGAGCGCACGGTCGAGGAGCGGCTGCTGCGGCTCGCGCTGGCCGACCTCGAGGCGGCCACGGGACGCGAGCCGGGGCGGGCGGCGCTGCTCGCGGGCGCGGTGGCCCGCGGGCTCGGCGATCCCGACGTGGTCGCCGCGGCCGAGCGGGTGGCGGCGGCGGGCGACGATGCGGCGGCGGTGGACCGTGGGGTGGACGCCTTCGCCCGGGCGATCCGGCGGTTCGCGGCCGAGGACCGCGGCGAGCAGGCCCGCGAGCGGCGGGCGACGCGGCTGATCGAGGCGGCGCTGGCGGGCGAGCTCGACGGGTCGCCGTGACAGGCGGCGCCGTGAGACGCGGTCATCCCCGAGCCATCCACACCGCCGCCGCGCGAACGCGACCTGGAGCCACGCAATGTGCGACTACGTCGAGCAGGACGTGACCGGCATGGACCGCCTCGACCTGGCGAGCCTGCTGCTGGCCGAATTGGACGATCCCGACACGCGCTCGGTGCAGCTCGAGAAGGACGGACGTCGACTGGTCCTGCGCACCTACCTGATCGAGCTCGATCTCTCCGCGCTCGACTCCTGCGCGGATTGATCGCTTTCGGGTCCCCCGACCGGCGCGTGCGCGCCGGGTTGGAATCCTCGGTTCGCGCAAGCATCCGGTGAAGATCGCCGGAAACGGTCGCGTGCGCTTGAGCGCGGGTGCGCGAGCGGCCATCGTGTCGCCCGAGGATCGGACGAGTCCGAGGGGCAGGCCTCGCCCGAACGACAGGGGAAGCGCGACATGACCGTGATGCACACGACCTGCCTGACGCCGTCGGAGGCGACCGAGACGGTGCTGCGCCGGTACCGCCAGTCCGGCGGCCGGCGACGAGGGATGGCGATCACCGAGGTGGAGCACGCCGCCCAGTGCGCGATGCTCGCCCGGCGGGCCGGGCTCGAGCCCAGCCTCGTGGCCGCCTGCCTGCTCCACGACTACGGCCGTCTGCTCGGGGCCGATCCCGGCGAGCACGCCGAGCTCGGGGCCGAGGCCCTCGAGGCGGTGTTCGGGCCGGAGGTCACCGAGCCGATCCGCCTGCACAGCCGGGCCTGGGGCTACCTCGCGGCGGTCGAGCCCGACTTCGCCCTCGCGTTCCCGGCACGGCCGATCGACCTGCCGGCGGAGCTCGCCGAGCCGATGAGCGGGTCGGAGGTGAAGGCGTTCCTGCGCGAGCCGTGGGCCTCGTCCGCGGCCACGCTCCGCCGCATCGACGAGTCGGGCCGCCTGCCCGGCGTCGACACCCCGCCGCTGGAGCACTTCCGGCCGCTGCTCGAGGGCCTCGTCGAGCGGCACCTGATGATCGGCGGCTGACGCGGGGACCGGCTGATGCGGCGAGGGCCGCGGGACTCGGGTCACCCGCCTCCGGCCGCCTCCGGCCGCCGCGGCGGCCGCCACCCGGGGCGGCATCCGGTACCTTTCCCTCACCCGGCGACGCGGGATTCGCCCGCGCCGGGGCAGGGAGGGTCCGATGGCCGATCGGTTCGCGTACGCCCGCACCTACGAGCGTCTCTATCGCCTCGGCTACCACGCGAAGAAGGACTACTCGCACGCGCGGTCGATCTGCGACCGGGTGGCGGACGGCACCATCTCGGCCACCTCGGCCCTCGACGTCGGCTGCTCGACCGGCTGGGCGGTGCAGCGGCTCGGCGCGCTGGGCCTGCGGGCGAGCGGGGTGGACGTGGCCGCGACCGCGGTCCGCAAGGGCCGGGCGGCCGGGCTCGACCTCCGCGAGGCGTCGGCCACCAGCCTTCCGTTCGACGACGACGCCTTCGAGCTCGTCCTCTCGACCGACTGCTTCGAGCACCTCCACCCCGACGACGTGGAGTCCGCGGTGGCCGAGGCGGTCCGCGTCTCGAGCGACTGGCTGGCGTTCAAGATCAACCCGCGCACCGACCGCAATCGCTGGTGGAAGTTCCTCGCCCGCAGCCCGCTGCACCTGACGACGCAGCCGCTGGCGTGGTGGGTGGAGCGATTCGAGGACGCGGGAGCCGAGCTGATCGAGCTGGACGGGGCCGAGGAGGAGCTGATCCTCCGCGTGCCCGCGACGGCGCGCGGCACGTCGGCTGCGAGCGCGGACCACCGCGTGGAGGCGCCGGCGCCGGCGCCGGCCTGATCGCGGCCGGGGTCGATCGACGCCGTGCGCCGCCGACGCGGTCAGCCGCGCCCGAGTTCCTCGCCTGCGGCCAGCCCGCCGTCGCGTCCGGTGCCGCCCGCGAGCAGCAGTCCGCCGATCAGCACGCCCGCGCCGCCGAGCACGGTGTTGACGAACGGATACCACCGCGGCGGCTTCGCGTTGTTCATCGCGTCGGCCCAGGCGACCTGCTCGGGCCGCGGCGCCGGCTCGGGCTCGGCGGCGACCTCCACCTCCTCGCCCGCGGGCAGCGACTCGGGGGCGGCCATGAGCTGCATCACGCCCATCAGCACGCCCAGCACCAGTACCGTGCCGGCGAGCGAGGCGGGGCCGGCGGGCGAGCGGGCGATCCGCCGCGCGGCCGCACCGGCGATCACCGCGGCGATCGCGCCGACGGCGAGGATCGTGGCCAGCCACGTGCCGCTGGTCTCCCAGGTGTCGCCGCGAAAGGCGCCCTCGGGGCCCATGACCGACCACGCGGTGCCGATCCCCGCGAACATGAGCATGAGGATCAACGCGTAGCCGAGGATGACGGCGGCGACGATGCGGACCATGACGGGACTCCCGTGGGCGGCGGGGTGAGGGCCTTGCCAGTCCACGAGTCTACGGCGGGCCGGCGCCGCCCCCCGTCGGGAAAGGCTCCCCGCCCCCTCGAGCCGGCCGCCGCGGCCGCGCCGCCGTGGCGGGAGTCACGCCACCGACCAGCCCTCGCCGGTGCGCCGGATCTCGCGGTAGAGGGTGTCCCGCTCCACCGGGCGGAAGCCGGCCTCGCGGATCGCCCGCTCGAGGTCCCAGACCGTGGTCTCCTGGTGGGTCGTGGGTCCGGTGAGCTTGGTGATGTCGTACCAGACGACCGTGCCGTCGATGTCGTCGGCGCCGTTCTGGAGCATGAACTGGGCCATGTCCAGCGTCTGCATGATCCAGAACGCCTTGATGTGCGGGAAGTTGTCCAGCATCAGCCGGCCGATCGCGAGCGTCCGCATGTTCTCGAGGCCGCTCGGGCCGGGCAGGTGCTCGAGCTCGCTCTCGTCGGGGAAGAACGGCAGCGGGATCAGCGTCTGGAAGTACCCGGTGCGGCAGCGGTCGGGCATCGGCAGCCGCACCTGCGGATAGGCCTCGTTCGGGCCGGAGAGCACCACCGCGTCCCGCTCGTCGCCGCCGGTCGTGGCGTGCGACTGCAGCGTGATGCCCTGCTCGATCGCCCACTCCCGCAGCGTGCGGTCCTGCTGCTCGCGGAGCAGCATCAGGTGGTGGATGCGCTCGGTCCGCTGCTCGATGTGGCCGTAGAGGATGGTCGCGTTGGAGTTGAGGCCGAGCTCGTGGGCCGCGCGGTGGACGTCGAGCCACTCGTCGCTGCGGATCTTGCCGCGGTACGCCTCGTCGTGGACGCGGTCGTCGAAGACCTCGGCCCCGCCCCCGGGCAGCGAGCCGAGGCCGGCGGCCTTCAGGTCGGCCAGGACCGCCTTGATGCCCTCGTAGCCGTCCTTGAAGCGGCGGCTGATCTTCGCGAGGTGGACGATCTCGACCGCCGTGAAGGCCTTGACGTGGACGTTCGGCACGTGCTCCCGAAGGGCCGAGAGCATGTCGGTGTACCAGTCGAACTTCAGCCACGGGTGGAGGCCGCCCACGACGTGCAGCTCGGTCGCGCCGCCGCGCTCGGCCTTCTTCGCCTCCTCGACGATCTCGTCGATCGTGAACTCGTACGCGCCCTCCTGCCCGCGCTTGCGGTAGAAGGCGCAGAACTTGCAGGACAGCGCGCAGACGTTCGAGTAGTTGACGTGGCGATTGACGTTGTAGTACGCGACGTCGCCGTGCATTCGCCGCCGCACCGCGTCCGCGAGTCCGCACACCGTCCAGAGGTCCGGCGTCGCGAACAGCGTCTCGCCGTCCTCGCGGGACAGCCGCACGCCATTCCGCACCTTCTCCACGATCGGGGCGAGGACGGGGTCGAAGCCGGGGGCCCGCATCAGGCGGTCGAGGTCGGGCTCGGGCGCGGTGGCAGGCATGGCCAGCACGGAGGCGTCGGCCGGGGCATCGGGGCGGGTCGGATCGATCGGTGCGACGGTCACGGGGCTCCTCCACCTGGGGTCGGGGAGTCTAGCGCCGTCCCCGGGCGTCCTCGACGGCCCGCGGCGGCGGCCGGTCGTCAGGGGCCTCCGCACGGCGTGCCGCCGGCTCCACCGCCACCGCCGCTCGTGGGGCGAGCCCGCGCATCCCGACGCTCGCACCCCTCCGGCCCGCAGCCCAAGGGTCCGGAAGCGCGGCAGGCCCGGCAAGCCGGGAAGCGGGGGCCGGTCGTGCGGGCTGGGCGTCGGGTAGGGGGACCGCGCGACTTCAGCGCGGTCGCGCCCGGGCCGATCCCCGTCTCGTCCCGGATCCGGACTCCGCGCGCCCGTGGCGGTGGCGGAGCGGCACCGGCGGCACGAGGGAGGAAGGTCCGCGATGTTCTCGCCGTTCCGATCGAATGATGATGCCGACCGCGATCGTCCCGAGCACGAGGACGCGCGGCTCGAGCACGAGCACGAGCACGAGCACGAGCACGGACCCGACCACGCGGCGGCGTCGCCGGGGGAGGGACGTTCGGGCGGCGACGCCGAGGCGGCCGCCGGCGCGGTGCCCGGCCTGCGGCTGGCCCACCCGCCCTCGGCCGAGGGCGGGGCCAGGCCCGACGCCCCCGACGCCCCCGACGCCTTCGAGGATCGGCCCGAGCTGCCGCCCGCGATGGGGGCCAGCGTCGAGGACGCCCTCAGCGACGTCGAGCGGCACCTGCAGATGCTGCGGGACGTCCAGCAGCGGCACGCCGACCGCGAGCGGCAGGTGGTCGAGCGCGAGCAGGCGGTGGCCGAGCGGAGCCGCGAGCTGGAGGAGCGCTCGCGTGAGCTCGAGGTCCACGCCCGCTCGATCGAGGAGCGGCGCGACGCCCTCGACGCCGAGCGCGAGGCGATGGAGCGGCAGGCGGCCGAGCTCGCGAGCGAGCGCGACCGCGTCCGCGGCGAGCACGAGGAGCAGGCGAGCCGGCTCGAGTCGCTGCGCAGCGGCCTCGACGCCGAGCGGGCCGAGCTCGACGCGGCCCGCGAGGCGCTCGGCCGGGACCGGGCCGCGCTCGAGGCCGAGCAGGCGGCGCTGGCCGAGGCGCGGGCCGCGACCGAGGCCGACGCGGCGCGGGCCGAGGCCCTCGAGCAGCGGGCCGGCGAGCTCGATGCCCGCGAGGCCGAGCTGACCGAGCGGGCCGAGGCGCTCGCCGCCCGGGAGGCGGAGCTCGAGCGGCGCGAGGCCGAGGTCGCGGAGATCGAGGCCCGGCTGCGGTCGGAGCAGGAGGCCTTCGAAGCCCGGCGGGCGGAGGAGGACGCCCGCATCGAGCAGCGCTGGCTCGAGCTCGACGGCCGCGCGGCCGGAGTGGCGGAGGAGGAGCAGTCGCTCGCGGCCGCCCGCGACGAGCTCGAGTCGCGCCGCGCCGCGCTCGACGCCCGCGATCAGGAGCTCTCCGAGCGGGCCGAGGGGCTGATGGCCGACCGGGCCGCGGTGGACGCGGCCCGCGAGGCTCTCGAGCAGGAGCAGGACGGCCTCAAGGCCGAGCGCGACCGGCTCGCGGTCCGCGTGCAGGAGCTCGAGGCCGGCGCCCGGGACGCCGACGAGGCCGGGGCGGAGCTCGCCCGTGCCCGGGCCGAGGCCGAGGCCGCTCGCACGCGGCTCTCGGAGACCGAGTCCGCGATCGCCGAGGCCCGCGAGGAGGGCCGGCGGCTCGCCGAGGAGCTGCAGCAGTCGCTCGAGCGGACCCGGGAGGAGCTCCGTGAGCGCGAGTCGGCCCTCGCCGAGGCCGAGGAGCGGGCCCGCCGCGCGGCCGAGCGCGAGCAGGAGACCGCGAGCCGGCTCGGCGAGCAGCTCGCCGCCGCCGAGAGCGAGCTCGCGGCCCGCCGCAACCAGGTCGAGGACCACGAGCGCGAGCTCGCGGCCCTGCAGGAGCGGCTCGAGTCCGGGGCCGCGGCCGGCGACGCGATGTCGGACGCCGCCCGCGCGGCCCTCGAGTCGCGGGTGGCCGAGCTCGAGCAGGACGTCGCGCGGCTCGAGCAGGATCTCGAGCAGGCGCGGCGCGAGGCCGAGGTCGCCGAGACCGCGGCCGCCGCGGCGGAGGCCGAGGCGCAGGACGCCCGCATCCGGGGCGGGGGCGGGCCGGGCGAGTCGCTCGACGAGGCCTCGACGGCGGAGCTCGACGCGCTCAAGTCCGAGCTGCAGGTGCGGGCCCGCCGCATCGCCGAGATCGCCGCCCACCACAAGCGGCGGCGCGAGCGGCTGCACCGCATGAAGATGCTGCTCGAGATCGAGAAGAAGGACGCCCGCGGGCCGAAGCTCAAGCCCGGCCAGCGGATCGTGGACCTCGAGCAGCACGCGGCCCAGCTCCGCCACATCGAGCAGCTGCGACACGAGGTGGTCGAGAAGCGGCGGGAGCTCGCCAAGTCCGAGAAGCGGATGATCCGCAAGTGGGCGGCGCCCAAGGCGTTCATCAACGTCGCCGCCGCCGTCTTCCTCGCGATCGTCAGCCTCGCCGCGGGCTGGTTCGCCGCGGGCGAGCTCGCGCCGCCCCTGCGCTCCGCCTCCGTCACGCTGCGGGCGGAGACCGAGCTGCCCCGGCACGCCAACGCCGAGACCTTCGGCCGCTGGGCCGAGTGGCACCGGGCCCGGCTCGCCGAGGCGGAGTTCCTGACCGACGCCGCCGCCCGCGCCGCCGCGATGCGGCTCGACGAGTGGGCCGACGCGGACGCCCTCGCGGCCCGCCTCGACGCCGACCTCACCGTCCACGGGGGCACCGAGGGCGAGCTCACGCTCACGCTCGCCGGGCACGATCCGGGCGAGATCCAGGCCCTGCTCGACGTCCTCGCCGTCTCGCTGCAGACCGAGTCGGTGCGAACGTTCCGCAAGGTGCCCGAGGCGGCGTGGGCGACCATCGCCGGCGAGCGGACCGAGGACGGCATCGTCCGGTACGCGGGCCTGAACGACGTGGCGATCCGCGACAACCGCGTCCAGGTCGCCGGCCCGATCGCGGGCGGCAGCTTCGCGGTGCTCGTCGTCATCGTGTTCGGCGTCTACGTCCTGCTGCTGCGGGCGAAGCGCGAGATCGACGAGGACGGCACGCTCTTCACCGACTCCACCGACCTCGGGATGGTCGAGTCGCTGCGGCCGACCACCTGAGCGATGCGCCGCGGCGCGATCGGCCGTCGTGCGCCGCCCGCGGGTGTGCGCCGGTCGGCGGCCGGAGCCCGGTGCCGGCCCGCCGCGTCCGGTAGCGCCGGCCGGCGGGGGGTGCCGGGCGACCTGTTCCGGTCGTGCGGTCCCCCCGTGAGGTCCGCCGGGGCGGGGGGCTTCCCCGCCGCCAAGCGGGATCGTCGGCTGGTCGATGGCGGGGGCGGCGATGGGATCGCGGCCGCGAGCCGCCCCCGACGTCGAGGAAGGCCGCCGAGGGAGGGCAGGGCATGGACTCGAACGCGTTTCGCCTGGTTCGGCCCGACGAGGACGAACCGATTCCGTTTCCCGTCGAGCAGGCTCGCCACCGCCGGCTCTCGCCGCACGAGCGGCGGACCCTGCGGATGGCGGGCCTTCCGGCGTCGGCCGACGACGTGCTCGACGCGCTCGACACGATGAGCCGCCGCATCGACGACCTCGCCCGCGAGCTCGACGTACTCGGCTACTACGACCCGGACGACGACGACGGCCCCCGGGCCGCCTGACCGTTCGCCGGTCGTGCCGCCGCCTCGGCGACGGCGCGGCCGAGGATGGCCCGCAGCCGCTCGCGGCGGTACGACGGGTCGTCCACGATCGCCGGCATCGACATCCGGCGGGGGGGAGAAGCGGCACCGGCCCGAGGGCGCTCCGAGCGGGAGCCGTCCGACGGTCGGATCGCCGTGCGCGCGGATCGCGCGGTTCGGGGGTCGCCCGCGGCGCGGGCCGCGTCGTCCACCCGGTCGTTGGCCGGTCCGGTGAGTCCCAGCCGCGCCCGCTGGACGACGGGGTCGCCGGCGAGGCCGGTGCCGATCACGCGGCCGCCGGTGCGCGGGTCGACCGGCACCGCGCCGGCCTCGGGGCTCACGGCGAGACTGCTCGAACGGCCGTCCGTGATCAGGCCGGCGGCGAGCGACGGGTCGATCATGCCTGCGCGGTGCTGCCAGACGGGGGTCTCCAGCGGCGCTCCGATCTGGAACCGCGTGCCGGCGGGGATGCCGGCGACGGTCACGCCCGCCCGCGGCGACATGTACTCCGACCGCGGGAAGACGGCCCGCAGGGCGCCGAGCGTCCGCATGAGGAGGTCGCCCTGCCGGTAGACGCTGCCGAAGGAGAAGCCGCCGTCGACGTCGCGCCGGAGGTCGATCTGCTGCGCGGTGCTCAGCGGCCCGACGTCCTCGCGGCCCTGGATGATCCGGCGCGGGGCGAGCGGGTCGCCCGGGCTGCCCGGGGTGCGGGGACCGACGACGGGCGGCGGCGGGACCGCGGGGCCGGTCGGCGTCCCGGCGGCGGGCGGGCCGCCGGAGGCAGGATCGCCGCCGGATGCCGATGCTTCCCCCGGGGGCGGATCGGACGCCTGGCCGGCGATCGCGGCGGGGGTCCACGCGAGGGCCGATGCCAGCGCGAGGGCGAGTGGTCGGCGGCGGGACCGGGGCGGAGCGGAAGGGGCGGGATGGGCGGGAGGCAGCGACATCGTCGTCATGGTGCCGGGGATCGGCCGCCGGGGCCAGTCCGCTCGCCCCGCGGCGGCTCGGCGGCGGAGAGGCCCGTTCTCGGACGGCACGCGGAGCCGCCGGCGGGCAGACTGTGCGCATGGCCGGAACGCTGGGCGTCATCCTCGCGGGCGGGGCGGGCCGCCGGATGGGCGGCGGCAAGCCGTTCCGCCGCCTGCCGGACGGACGGCGGCTGATCGACGTCGCGGTGGCCGCCGTCGAGGCGGCCGGAGTCGACGAGACGGTGATCGCGGGAACGCCGCCCGCGGCGGCGGGGTCGCCGGGGGCGCCGGGGCCGTCGGGGCCGCCGGGGCCGCCGGGGCCGTCGGGGCCGT
>CAYLNM010000163.1:0-9520 GCA_964385045.1 uncultured Isosphaeraceae bacterium | reverse complement strand
CGCCGACGTCCCCGCGGGCCCCGGTCGACACGGCCGGGGCCCGCGGCGTTCGGGGGCCCGGCCCGGGCCGCGGCTCCCGACCCGCTACCATCCCGTCCCATGCCCGAACGACGAGTCGCCGTCATCGACGCCGTGCGGACGCCCATCGGCCGCTACGGCGGCGCCCTCGCCCCCGTCCGCCCCGACGACCTCGCCGCGCTGGTCATCCGCGCCGTGGTCGACCGCACCGGGATCGACCCGGCGCTGATCGACGAGGTCTACTTCGGGGCCGCCAACCAGGCGGGCGAGGACAACCGCAACGTCGCCCGCATGGCGGCCCTGCTCGCCGGCCTGCCGGAGACCGTGCCCGGGGCGACCGTCAACCGGCTCTGCGCCAGCGGCCTCGAGGCGGTGAACGTCGCCGCCCGCTTCATCGAGGCCGGGCACGGCGACGTGATGCTCGCCGGCGGGGTCGAGTCGATGAGCCGGGCCCCCTTCGTCCTCGCCAAGAGCGAGACCGCGTGGGGCCGCACCCCCGAGATCCACGACACCACCATCGGCTGGCGGTTCACCAACCCCCGCCTCGCCGAGATGCATCATCCCTACTCGATGGGCGAGACGGCCGAGAACGTCGCCCGGCAGTGGGGCGTCCCCCGCGAGGAGCAGGACCGCTTCGCCGCCTGGAGCCAGCAGAAGTGGGCCGCGGCGAAGGAGCTGGGCCTCTTCGACGCCGAGATCGTGGCGGTCGAGGTCCCCCGCCGGAAGCAGGACCCCCTCGTCGTGGACACCGACGAGCATCCCCGCCCCGGCACCACGGTCGAGGCCCTCGCGAAGCTGCGTCCCGCGTTCAGCCGGGAGCCCGACGCGTCGGTGACGGCGGGCAACGCCAGCGGCGTGAACGACGGGGCAGCCTGCCTCCTCCTCGTGGAGGGATCGCGGGCCGAGGCCCTCGGGCTGACCCCGCTGGCGTGGGTCGGCCCCTCGGCCTCGGCCGGCGTGGACCCCGCCACGATGGGCATCGGGCCGGTCCCGGCCTCCCGGAAGGCCCTCGAGCGGGCCGGCGTGGAGCCAGGCGACGTGGATATCATCGAGCTCAACGAGGCGTTCGCCGCCCAGGCGGTGGCGTGCGTCCGAGAACTCGGCGTCGACCCGGCCCGGGTCAACCCCAAGGGTGGTGCCATAGCATTGGGACACCCGCTCGGGTGCACCGGGGCGCGCATGAGCGCCACGCTCGTGCACGAGATGGTGCGGACCGGGGCCCGCCGCGGCCTCGCCACCCTCTGCATCGGCGTCGGGCAGGGTCTCGCCACGGTCTTCGAGGGAGCCAGTCAATGAGTGGATCGAGCAACGTCGGCCTCCGGACGAACCACGCGGTCACCGAGGACCCGGAGCGTCTGGCCGACTTCGAGGCCCGCGTGGCCGCGGGCGAGTTCATCGAGCAGGACGACTGGATGCCCGAGGCCTACCGCACCGGCATGCTGCGGATGGCCGAGCACCACGCCAACAGCGAGATCGTGGGCGCCCTGCCCGAGGGCGAGTGGATCACCCGCGCCCCGTCGCTCAAGCGCAAGCTCGCCCTCACCGCCAAGGTGCAGGACGAGGTCGGCCACGGCCAGATGCTGTACCGGGTCTCCGAGGACCTCGGCAAGACGCGGGACCAGATGCTCCGCGACCTGGCCACCGGCAAGACCAAGTACCACAACGTCTTCAACTATCCGGCGCCCACCTGGGGCGACATCGCCATGATCCAGTGGCTGATCGACGGCGCCGCGATCATGAACCAGAAGACGCTCGCCGACGGCTCCTTCGGCCCCTACGTGCGGACGATGCACCGCATCAACATGGAGGAGGCGTTCCACTTCCGCTCCGGCGAGGACATGGTCCTGACGCTGATGAGCGGCACGACGCGGCAGAAGCAGATGGCGCAGGACGCCTTCGACCGCTGGTGGTACCCCGCCCTCATGTTCTTCGGTCCGCCGGACAAGCCCAACGCGGAGGAGCTGCCGGCGATGAAGTGGCGGATGAAGGTGGTCAAGAACGAGGAGCTGCGCCAGCGCTTCGTGGACCGCTTCGCTCCCGCCGCCCTCGACCTCGGCTTCCAGATCAACGTCGTCGAGAAGGACGCCGACGGCATGGTCGTCTCGAAGCGTCCGGACGAGAACCTGCGACTCGACGCGTCCACCGGCCACTGGACCTACACCGAGCCGGACTGGGACGAGTTCTTCCGGGTGATCCGCGGCCACGGGCCGCTCAACCACCGCCGGGTCGGCCTCCGCCGGCTCTCCTACGAGCAGGGCCGCTGGGTCCGCCGGGCGGTGCTCCACGGCGACGTGAGCGTCCCGCCCGCCGCCTGAGAACCCGGCTTCTTCCTTCAGGACGCCGGCCGGTCCTTCTCCGGACTGGCCGGCGTTCTTTGCATCGGTGCCCGGAGCGGCGATGATCGGGCGGAGCGACCCGTTCGCCGGCCCCGCCCGTCCGCACGCAGGCCCGTCCGCCCCGACGGCGAGCCCCGGCCCCGCCCCGCGTCACCGAGGAGAGCACGCAGCGTGTCGAAGCTCCGCGACCAGTTCGAGACCCTCTTCGGCGAGCCCGAGGGCGACATCGAGACGCCCGAGGAGGGTGACCTCCGCGGCTACGTCGTCTTCACGCGGCTCAAGCCCGGTCAGCCGTGGCGGTACGCCGGCTGGCTCCGGGCGGCCGACGACGACGAGGCGGTCTACTACGCCCGCGAGCACTACGGCCGCGACCAGAAGGTCGACGACGTCCTCGCGATCCACGAGTCGTGGGTCGGCGGGACGGACGTGCCGTGGCCGCCGCGCGACGACGACGCGGCGGAGCCGCGGCCCTTCATGGTCTTCACGCAGGCGAGGGCCGGCGATCTGTACGTCAGCGTCGACGACGTCGAGGCCGCGGACACCGCCGCCGCCCTCGAGGCGGCCCGGACGCGGCACGCGGCCGACGAGGCGGCGCCCAACGCGATCTGGGTCGCGGACCGAGCCCACGTGCTCTTCCGCGATCCGGACGATCCTCTCTGGCGCGAGTTCGACCAGACCTACCGGCTCGCCCGCGGCTACACCGCCGTGGTGAAGCGGAAGTGGCAGACGTTCCGCGACGCCGACTCGCTCGAGGCCTACCAGAAGGAGGACCTCAAGAAGGAGTTCTGAGCCGCGGCGGCACGCTCCGGCCGCGGCGACCTTGCCGTCGACCCGCTCGCCGGCCGGCCCGCCGCCGTCCGGTCATCGCCCGCCGCCCCGCCGCCCGGCACTCCCGAGGACCACGCCCATGCCCGACGTCCCGCCCGACGACGCCCCCGCCATCCCCGAGGCCGCCCGCGGCCCCTTCGTCGCCCTGCTCGAGTCGCTCGCCGACGACAAGCTCATGCTCGGCCACCTCAACAGCGACTGGACCGGCCTCGCCCCCACGCTGGAGGAGGACATCGCCTTCAGCGCCCTGGCCCAGGACGACATCGCCCACGCCCAGGCGATCTACCAGCGGCTCGAGGCGATCACCGGCACCCGCGCCGACGACATCGCCTTCGGCCGCGCGCCGGCCGCCTACCGCTCGGCCGCGATCTGCGAGCACGCCGACGACTTCGACTGGGCCAAGGCCATCGCGCGGCAGCTCTACGTCGCCCACTACGAGGAGATCCGCCTCGGCCGCCTCGCCCGCGGCAGCGAGGCCACCACCGCGGCCCTCGCGAAGCGGATGCTCGCCGAGCAGCAGATCCAGATCGAGCACGTGGACGGCTGGATGCGGCGGCTCGCCCGCGACGCCGACGCCCGCAACCGCGTGCAGGCCGCCCTCGACGCCCTCGCCGCCGATGCCGCGACCCTGCTCGAGCCGGTCGACGGCGAGGACGCGCTGGTCGAGGCCGGGCTGTACCCCGCCGGCTCCACCACCGACGACGCCCAGTGGCGGGCCTCGCTCGCGGCGATCACCGAGCCCAACGGCTACACGCTCGCGATCCCGGCGTTCGATCCCGCCGTCCGCGGCGGTCGCCGCGGCGAGCCGGGCCCGCGCCGCGCCGAGATCCTCGACGAGATGTGCGAGGTCTACCGGGTCGAGCCGGGAGTCGCGTGGTGAGCGCGGCGGGCACCAACGGAGCCGGGTGCGCGGCGAACGTCGCCGCCGCCCCCGGCGATCTCCCCGACCGCGTGCACGCCGTCCTCGAGTCGATCCCCGATCCCGAGATGCCGATCTCGATCGTGGACCTCGGGCTGATCGAGGAGGAGCGGGTCGCGGCGGGGGCCGACGGCCGCGTCACCGCCCGCATCCGGCTGCTGCCGACGTTCGTCGGCTGCCCCGCCCTCGACATGATCGAGCGCGACGTGCGGGACAAGGTCGCCGCCCTCGACGGGGTGGACGAGGCCGACGTGGCGTTCGTCTTCGACCCGCCGTGGACGGTCGACCGGATCACCGACAAGGGCCGCCGCGAGCTCGCGGGCCACGGCATCACCGTCCCCGACGAGGGATCGCGGCTGCCGGTGCCCGGCCACGACGGCACGGTGCCGCTGACCGCCAGCGCGGTGCCCTGCCCCTACTGCGGCGCGACGCGCACGCGGCTCGACAGTCCGTTCGGCCCCACCCGGTGCCGGATGATCTGGTACTGCGAGGGCTGCCGGCAGCAGTTCGAGCACATGAAGAAGATCTGAGCGGGAGCCGCCCGCGCGTCGCCCGGCGACGGACGAACGCGCCGGCCGCCGGCGCGGCCGCCCCCGGTCTCGACGCCCCGCCGGCGTCGCCGCATCCCCGCGACCGCCGCGACCGCCGCGGGGGCACCGGGCACCCCCCGCGCCACCACCACCGTTTCGGTCGCAGGGCGTGGTCGATATCGTCTGACCGTCGTGCCGCCCCGTTCCCGCCCCGGATGCCGCCCCGGATCCCGCCGCCGATGACGTCCGACGCCCCCGCGTCCCGCCGCCTGGTGCAGGCGCTCGGCCCCGGCATCCTGTTCGCGGCCGCCGCGATCGGCGTGAGCCACCTGAGCCAGTCCACTCGGGCGGGAGCGTCCTACGGCCTCGCCCTCGTCGGCGTCGTGGTCCTCGCCCACGTCATGAAGCTGCCGGCGATGCTCGCGGGCCCGCGGTACGCCGCCGCCACCGGCACCTCGCTCCTGCAGGCCTACCGCCGGCAGGGCCGCCACGCGATCGGGCTCTTCGGCCTGCTGACGGTCGGGACGATGTTCACGATCCAGGCCGCGGTGACGGTGGTGACGGCCGCGATCCTCAAGCACGTCGCGGTGGACCCCCTCGCGGGCTCGCCCGAGGCGGTGCCGCTGTGGGCCGTCGCCGCGGGCGTCCTCGGCCTCGGAGCGGGCGTGATCGCGATGGGCGGCTTCCGCTGGCTCGACGCGGTGATGAAGGGCCTCATGGTGGTGATGGCGGCGTCCACGCTCGCCGCGGCCGCCCTCGAGCTGCCCCACCTCGCGGGCGCCCGGCTGCCGGTCCTGCCCGCGATCCCCGAGGATCCGGCGGCCCGGCTCGCCCTGATCGGCTTCGTGGTCGCCCTCATGGGCTGGATGCCGGCCCCGCTCGACATCTCCGTGTGGCACTCGCTCTGGACCCTCGCCCGCCGCCGGCAGACCCGGCACGAGCCCACCCGCCGCGAGTGCGATCTCGACTTCACGATCGGCTACGGGCTGTGCATCGTGCTCGCCCTCGCCTTCGTCGTCCTCGGGGCGGGCCAGCTCTTCGTCCGCGGGATCGAGCCCGCGGCCGGGGCGGCCGGCTTCGCCCGGCAGCTGATCGACCTCTACGCGGGGACGATCGGCGAGTGGTCGCGGCCGGTGATCGCGGCCGCCGCGGTCGCGGTCATGCTCTCGACGACGCTCACGGTGCAGGACGCCCTGCCGCGGACGCTCGTGCACCTCGGCCGCCGGCTGCGCACCGACGAGCGGTGGGACGCGGCCGAGCACGACGTCTCCCGCACACCCGCCTACTGGATCGCGCTCGCGACGATCGCCGCCGGGGCGATGGCGATCATCGTGGTGCTCGTGGGCGGGGCCGGGTTCACCGCCCTCGTGGATCTCGCGACCACGCTGAGCTTCCTCGGCACGCCGCTGATCGCGTGGTTCAACCACCGCGCGATGAGCTCGGACGCCCTCGCCCCTGGGGCGCGGCCGGGGCCCCTGCACCGGGCGTTCAGCCTCGCCGCGGTCGTCTTCTGGGCCGCCTTCGCCGTGGTGTTCCTCTGGTCGCGGGTCGCCTCGGCCGCCTGAGCCGGCCGGATGGCGGCCGGACGTTCGGCGGCGACGCGTTCGGCCCGGGATTCCCCGTGGACGCCGCCGCGGCCGTCCCCGGCCGCCCACCCACCTCGCGCGCGGGCGCGGCCCGCGCGTCGGTTGGCCGCCCACCCGCGGCGTCCGTATCCTGTTCCGTTCCGACCGTTCCCGGCCGCGCCGCCGTGCCGGCCCGCGGGAAAGAGCCGCGCCGACCGCCTGCGGGCGGGACCGCCGGCGACCTCCCGCGGTCCCCTGCGCCACGCCCGGCCCGTCCCGCCCCCGGTCCCGCCGGGCGGCTCCGAGGGTCCCGCCATGAGCACCAACGTCTCCGGCCCCGCCACCGACGCCGGCCGCTCGATCGCCCCTCCGCGGGTGGTCGAGGCCGACGCCGGCCCCGGCGGCGGCCCGGCCCCCGCCGCGCCCGACGACCCCGCCGGCCTCGGCCGCGGCGCCGTCCGCGGCCCCGGCTCGATCACCAGCGGCGAGATCCCCTCGCCCCCGGTCCGCACGCTCTCGATCCTGCACGAGGACGGCTCGCTCGACGAGTCGCTCGACCCGCAGCTGCCCCGCGAGGACCTGCTCCGCATCCACCGCGGCATGGTGCTCACCCGGGTCTTCGACGTCCGCATGCTGAACATGCAGCGGCAGGGCCAGATGGGCACCTTCGCCCCCGGCTACGGCCAGGAGGCGACGCAGATCGCCCAGGTCTTCCACCTCACGGACGCCGACTGGTTCGTGCCGTCGTACCGCTCCTTCGGCGCCCAGATCTGGCGCGGCTGGGAGATGGAGCGGCTCTTCCTGCTCTGGGCCGGCTACTTCGAGGGCTTCGCCCCGCCGCCCGGCCTCCGCGACCTGCCGTTCTCCATCGTGATCGGCTCGCACCTGCTGCCCGCGGTCGGCCTCGCGATGGGCATGCAGTACCAGGACGACCCCGGCATCGTGATGGCGAACCTCGGCGACGGCGCCCTCTCGCAGGGCGCGGTGGGCGAGGCGTTCAACTTCGCCGCGGTGAACACCGCTCCCTGCGTCTTCTGCCTCGAGAACAACGGCTACGCGATCTCGATGCCGGTCGAGCGGCAGTGCGCCCACGAGGTCCTCGCCCAGCGCGGCGTCGGCTTCGGCGTCCCGTCGATCCGCGCCGACGGCAACGACATCCTCGCGATGATCGTGGCGATGAAGGAGGCGACCGACCGCGCCCGCGCGGGCGAGGGACCGACCCTCGTCGAGGCCGTCACCTACCGCATGGGCGTGCACACGACCGCCGACGACCCGACCGTCTACCGGCACGAGGACGAGCTCGAGGAGTGGAGGACGCGCGACCCGATCGCCCGCTTCGAGCAGTACCTCACGCGGAAGGGCCATCTCGATCAGGCCGGGATCGACGCGGTGGTGGCCGAGTGCGAGGCCGAGGTGCAGGCCGCCCGCGAGCGGTTCGACGCGAAGAAGCGGAAGAACCCGTTCGAGGTCTTCGACTTCATGTACGAGGAGCTGCCTCCGGAGCTCCAGCGGCAGAAGGACGAGTACATGGCCCGCCTGAAGCGGAAGGGGATCTCCTGATGGCCCAGCGCACGATGGTCGAGGCCCTGAACCTCGCCCTGGACCAGTCGATGGAGCGGGACGACACCGTCCTCATGATGGGCGAGGACATCGCCGTCAACGGCGGCGTCTTCCGCGTCACCAAGGGCCTGCTGGACAAGTACGGCTCCCGCCGCGTGATGGACACCCCGCTCGCCGAGTGCGGCATCATCGGCACCGCGGTGGGCATGGCCGCCACCGGGCTGCGGCCCGTCTGCGAGATCCAGTTCTCCGGCTTCACGATGCAGGCCTTCGACCAGATCGAGCAGAACATGGCCCGCCTGCGCAACCGCTCCCGCGGCCAGTACCCGATGTCGATGGTGATGCGGGCTCCCTACGGCGGCGGCATCCGCGCGGTGGAGCACCACTCCGAGTCGCGGGAGGCCTACTGGGCCCACACCCCGGGCCTCAAGGTGGTCATCCCGTCCACGCCGCGGAACGCCCGGGCGCTGCTGGCGGCCGCGATCGAGGACCCCGACCCCGTCGTCTTCTACGAGCCCAAGGCCGTCTACCGCGCGTTCCGCGAGGACGTGCCGGACGAGCACGAGACGATGAAGATCGGTACCGCCCGCGTCGTCCGCGAGGGCGCCGACCTCACCGTCGTCGCCTACGGCGCGATGATGCAGCCGGTGAACGAGGCGGTGGACGACCTCGCCGACCTCGACGGCATCGACTGCGAGGTGGTGGACCTGCTGTCGATCAAGCCGATGGACACCGAGACGATCTGCGAGAGCGTGGCGAAGACCGGCCGCTGCGTGATCGTGCACGAGGGCCCGCGGACGTGCGGCATCGCGGCCGAGATCATCGCCCGCATCAACGAGCACGCCTTCGAGCACCTCATCGCCCCGATCCGGCGGGTGACGGGCTTCGACATCCACTTCCCGTACCTGCAGGTCGAGGAGCACTACCTCCCCGACCCCGACTCGATCGCGGAGGCGGTGCGGGAGACGATCCGCTTCGATCCCTGAGCCGGCGCCGGCGTTCCCGGCCGCCCGCCCGCCGCGATCCCGCGACGAGCGACGCGGCGGAACGCCCCCCCCGCCGCGAGCCCGCCGACCGACCTTCCCGACGACCCGGAAGCCGACCCGATGAGCCAGACGTTCCACCTGCCCGACCTCGGCGAGGGCGTGCACGAGGGCCAGGTCCTGAAGATCCTCGTCCCCGCCGGCGAGCCCGTCGCCCTCGACCAGCCCATCATGGAGGTCGAGACGGACAAGGCCGCGGTCGAGATCCCCTCGCCCTTCGCCGGCACCGTCGAGACCTGGCACGTGCAGGAGCAGCAGGTCGTCAACGTCGGCGACCCGATGGTGACGGTGCAGGCGGGCGACGGCGTCGCCGCGTCCGACTCGGCCCCCGCGAGCGTGTCGGCCTCCACCGCCGGGGCGGCGGGGACGACGGAGACCACGGCGCCGGCCGCCACCGCGAACGCGGGCGTGAGCTCGTCCGCGCCGGCCGCGCCGGCCGCCCCGTCCAGCGGCGGCGCCGGCACCAGCAACGGCCACGGCGGCCCGGCCCCCGGTCGGCGGCGTCGTCCCGCGTCCCCGGCGGTACGCTCGCTCGCTCGCCGGCTCGGCGTCGACCTCGAGGGCCTCGAGGGCTCGGGCCCCGGTGGCCGGATCCTGCGCCGCGACGTGGAGGCGGCGGCGGAGTCCGGCGGCACGGCGCCCCGGGCGCCCGTCGCGCCGGACCGCGGCGGCGACGCAAGCCGTCCCGCGCCCGCGCCCGCCCCGGCCCCGGCCCCAGCCG
>CAYLNM010000162.1:0-9576 GCA_964385045.1 uncultured Isosphaeraceae bacterium | reverse complement strand
GCTGACATCGGACTCCCATACCGCACGCCCCTCGTCACCGAAGTAGACCTTCACGTCTCCGGAAGCACCGCCCGCCGATGCGATCGCGGTAGCAGCGACGACGGACGCCATTCTCGACTCTCTGCTCATCTCGTTCTCCAAGAATCGCCGGACCAACGATTCAAAGGCCGGCCGCACCGTCCCCGGCGCGGCCGGCGTGCTTCATTGCGGCAAGGTCACTGACCCGCCAGCGTCTCCACGCAGGCCTCGAATGCAGCGAGATTGCCTCCGGATCTCTCCCAGCAGTCCTGCACGGTCTGCGGGGGACCACTGAACGTCACACAATCGGGAGTCCAGCTGCTGAGTACCTCGACCAGATCCTGAAAATCAACGACACGCGACCCGTCGACGTCACTCGGACACAGTTGACAGTTCTCACACACGTCATTGAACGCGTCGATGACGGCCAGAAGGTCGTCGAAATCGACGTCGCCGTCTTGGTCCGTATCCGCCTGCGTGCAGCCGTCGCGGGGAATCAGCAGCACGAGGTGCTGGTCGAACTCGGGATCGGATTGGAGAAACTGCACTCGTCCAACGACGACTTGCCGGTCATTCACGTCGTAGAGGTATCGCACCTCGGCGTCCTGGCCACCTGGACTCACGCACGAGCCTTCGATCACGGAGCCCGGCGAGTACAGGATGCTGCCGACGCCCGGGAACATCACCCGCCACGCATTGCTTCCGGGAGCCGTCTCGTACCACAGCACGCCGCGATTGGAAGCCGAGTCCCAGCCGACGATCGTGCGTGCCGGGGCGTCGTTCCGACCGACCGCGGCCGACGTGGTCTCGGAGATGAAGCCGATCGGCTGGGGGCCGGGTTCGTAGAATGATGTGTCGATCGACACGCCATGGAGATTCGTATCGATTGCGCCGGTCGGATCCCAGAGCAGCGCGCGGGACTCGCAGACGCCGCCCTCGAGGACCTCCCCGTAGCCGACCGCCAGGCCGTCCAATCCCACGTCCTGGGCGTGCGATCCCAGCAGGTCATCGATGCTCCCGGGAGGATCGAAGTCATCGAGATCACGGAGTACGCCCGACCACCGCAGACCGCTCTGATCCTCGGCACACAGGCCCGGAAGCTGGTTCGTGCAGGCCTTCTCCGTGACGCGCAGATCGGAGCCGACCTGCACCGTGCCGTCGGCCGAGACTCCCCATGCGCCGACCGCGGCCTCGCAGTCGAGGTCACCCGCCAGGAGCACCGCCGGACCCGTCGTTCCGTCCGCCGCCAGCGTGACGACGTACGACCGCAGGTGATCCTGCTGCTCCGGCGGGCCGCCGTCGCACGCCGAGGGGCACGGGGCTGATCGCCCTGTGTGCACGAGGATCGTCCACGGCGCCGTCTCGGAGATCGACACCGCCCGCGACCACGTGTACGCGGGCTCCCCCGGACCGGGCGCCGGAGTGGGCAGCGCGACGAGCTGGGTGAGGCTCGCGTCGCTCGGGTCCAGGATCCAGGCGTACGCATCGCCCTCGAAGAAGCCGGCACCGCCGATCTGCCCGACGACGACGCCGTCATTGTTGACGTCGAAGGCCGCGCCGACCGACGGCCCGCCCGGCCCGCCGAAGGCCTGAAGCAGGTCGTTGCTGCCCTCCGGGAGGTCGTAGGCGGCCTCCGGCAGGAACAGGAATGGCTTCACGACGGTGCCGCCGGCATCATCGTCGATCGCCCGTGCGTAGGCGACCTGATCGTGGTCGTTCACGTCGAACGTGCCGGGCACCAGACCGCCGCCTCGACCCTCGGGATCGTGGATGAAGCCCAGCCTCCCGAGATCGACCACCTCGTACACCGGCGGACGCTCAGCCGCGGCGATCCCCGCGGTCACCAGGACCGCAAGGACGCCGGACGCCGGACGCCGGACGCCGGACAGAATCCGATCGAGCATGACACTGCCTCCACGCCCGAGGGCGCGCGATCGGTCCGAAGCAGCGTGCGAACGCATCACTCGCATGAAGCACTCCCCGGGCCCCGAAAGCCCCTCGGACGCCATGACCGTACCGGAGTCTGCTGGTGGTGCAAGACGATTTCACGGGAAGCTCGGCACATCGCTCCCTCCGCCCCGGGCGACGGCGGGGAATGGCGATGCGGGGCCACGGGTGCCGCGCCGCGAACGCGGGCGCCCGGACACCGACACGGTCGGTCATCGGCGGCGCACATCGCCCGCCCGGCCGCCGATCAGGGTGCATCAGTCCACGAAGACAGCACCGCGAGCACGTCGTCGAGCCCGACGGCGCCGCTCGCGTCCACGTCGTCCGGGCACGCGTCCGGGGGCGCCGGGCAGCCGCCCCACGCCCCAAGCACCGACAGGAGATCGCCGAAGTCGACGGTGCCGTCCACGTTCACGTCGGCCGGGCCGGCGCCCACGATGCCGACCACGTGGTCGATGACCTCACGGAGCGTGACCTTGGTCGCCTCGTGCGCGACGTCCCACGGGATCAGCCGGCCGACGTGCACGTGCCCCGCGGCCACGCAGCGGGCGGGATCGGCGGGCGACTCGTGGATCGACTGATACCACAGGCCGTGGTACGCGATGAAGCCGCTGAGGAAGCTGCCGGCCGACTGGCTCACGCAGATGAACGCGTCGAGGCCCAGCCCGGAGCCGTTCACCGCGTCCACGATCGACTGCATCGGCAGCGTCGAGGTCCGCAGGAAGTCCGCGGGCACGCCGTCGTCGGGCGGCGACGGGGTCGGCTGGAAGGGGAACGAGTAGTCGTTCACCCACGAGTCCGCGTTGAAGGTGTTCTGCTCGACCTCCCACGTCAGCGGCGCGTTCGTCCGGCTGAACGTGATGATCGCCACCGGCTCGTGGCCGTCCATGATGGGCCAGAAGTCGTCGGAGGTGTCCTGGTAGTCGACCTCCAGGTCGCCGAAGCCGCGTCCGCAGGACGTGCAGTCGGGGTCGGCGAACTCCGGAAAGTACGCATAGACGTCGAACCCGCGGTTCTCCCAGTTCGCGCCGATCCAACCGTCCGGATTGAGCTCGGGACTCGCGCTGAACGGCCGCAGCATCTCGTTGCTCGGCGGCCAGTAGCCGGTGAGCACGATCACGTTGCGGTGGCCGGGCGGCGGGGGGTCGCCGGCGGAGGTCGCGGCGGCGGCGGGCTGGAGCGCGGCGACGAGCACGGCGGGAGCCAGGGCGGCGACGACGTCGATCGATCGGGAGGACATGCGATGATCCGGGGGTGTTGGATGGGCGCCGCGACGCGGCTCCGCGGTGCGGGTGCGGGAGACCGGATCCGACGATCCCCCGCACCCTGCTCCGAGGCGAGCCAGCGAGCCGTCCGCCGCCGGCGACGAACGGCCCGCCGGGGCGTCAGACGTCGTCGGTCACGGGCACGGCCCGAACGTGCCGACGACGGCCAGCAGGTCGTCGAAGTCGACGCTGCAGGAGCCGTCCACGTCGCCCGGGCAGCCGGTCACGCAGGGCATCGGACACATGCCGAACGAGCCGAGGACCGTGAGCAGGTCGTCGAAGCCGACCGCGCCGTTGCCGTCCACGTCCGCGGGGCACGCCGTGACGGTCGTGGTGTCGAGCACGAGGAACGCCTGACCCACGTCGGTACCGGCGGCGTCGTTGAGCTGGGCCGTGAAGTACAGGCGGCCGTCCTCGGTGAGGAAGCCGTCGTCGTTGTTGAAGATGTCGATGAAGAAGTCGTCGGCCGTCCCGTCGCCGTCGACGTCCACCGCGTCGCCCTGCCGGGCGAGCACCCGCTCGCCGTTGAGGACCAGCACTGCGTCGGCGTTCTCGTCGTCGCTGCTCGTCGTGCCGCCGACCACGACGTCCCCGGCCGCGTTGCCGGTCACGAAGAAGAAGCACGAGCTGAACGGCGCATCGGAGAACGTCTCGCTCGCCCCGAGCACGATCGGCTCGTCCCGCAGGGCGATGATCGAGCCGTCGCGCACCACCCAGTCGCGGCCGTCGGCGTCGTCGCCGCGGACGATCCAGCTCCCGCCGGGCAGCAGGAAGTTGTCGTTGAAGAAGTCGGCCGGAGTGTCGAGGGCCGCGCCCGCGATCGGCGCCCCCTCCTGCAGCGCGACGTCACCGTCGACCACGATCACGTCGTCCCCGCCGGTGTCGCCGTTGAGGTCGCCCTTGGCGATCCAGCGCGTCCCGTCGGGCGTGACGTAGAAGTCGTCGGTGTCGAAGTTGTCCCACGTCTCGGCCGCATCGCCGGCCTGGTTGCCGGGGATCGTCACGTCGGACTGGGCCACGATCGAGGAGCCGATGATCAGGAAGTCGTCCTCGCCCGAGGGCAGGTCGCCGGTGGTCGACTCGGCGTTGTAGGCGAGCTCGAAGCCGCTCTCGAGAAGCGACAGCGATCGGAGCGTGCTGCCGAAGAGCTCGTTCGGGATGCCGGGGACCGGGTCGCCCTCCTGCACCGCACCGACCCACTGGGAGCCGTCCCAGATCACCAGCACCTCGTCCTCGCTCGACGGGGCGTCGGTGTTGGTGGCGAACGCGTAGCGGCCGTCGTCGAGGACGCCGAGGTTGCGATCGATGAATCCCACCGTCACGCCGGGCACCGCCGAGCCGAACTCGGTGCCCTCGCGCACGACGGTGCTGCCCGCGTCGCCGGTGCCGAGGACGATCACCTCGTCCTCGGAGGTGTCGAGATCGGTCGAGGCGGCCAGGATCCAGCGGCTGCCGTCGGGGCTGCGGTAGGGACGATCGAACGAGTCGAAGCGGGTGCCGTCCGGGACGCCCGCGCCGGCCGGCACGAGGCTCGTGGGGTCGCCGGGAATCTCCGACAGGATGACGCGGGCGGTGTCGGCCGCGGCGAAGGCGGTGCACGCCCCCGCCGCCGCGGCGCTCAAGATGATGCTGCGCATGGATTTGTCTCCTCCGTGCGTGGGTCGCGCGGCGACGCTCGGAGCCCCCTGGCCCCCACCACGCGCCGCCCGGGACGCGACGCGTTCGACGGTACCCGGCGGCGTGCGCCGATTGAAGCGCCGATCGCTGGCTCCCGCGGGGTTCGCGACCGGCGCTCGCGCCGCGCAGTCGGCCCGGACGACGCCCCCCCCTGCGGTGGACCGTCGGTACCCTTCGCCCTCCGGAGAGCGGGCCGACCGCGCCGCGTGCCGCTCGCCCCACCGTCCCCGACTCCCTCGCCACCCCCCCGGAGCCCTCCCGCCGATGGACACCTTCGACGCGATCTACGGCCGCCGTGCCGTCAAGCACTTCGACCCCGAGCACCGCCTCCCCGACGACGAGGTCACCCGCCTGCTCGAGGCGGCGATCCAGTCGCCGACGTCCTTCAACATCCAGCACTGGCGATTCGTGGTGATCGACGATCCCGAGCTGCGGAAGCAGGTGCGCGAGCACGGCAACGACCAGGCCCAGATGTCCGACGCGTCGCTGCTGATCCTGATGACCGCCGACGTGCAGGCATGGCGGAAGGACCCGCAGCGGTACTGGCGGAACGCCCCGGACGACGTCGCCGACCTGCTCGTGGGCTGGATGGGCCCCTTCCACGATGGGAAGGAGCAGCTCCAGCGGGACGAGGCGCAGCGTTCGATCGGCATGGCAATGCAGACGCTCATGCTCGCGGCCAAGGCGATGGGCTACGAGTCCTGCCCGATGATCGGGTTCGACCACGAGAAGGTCGCCGAGCTCGTGAACCTGCCCGCGGACCACTGCATGGGACCGCTGGTGGCGATCGGCCGCGGCATCAAGGATCCGTGGCCGAAGCCCGGACAGCTGCCGCTGGACGAGGTCGTGGTGCGGAACCGCTTCGGAGGCTGAGGCCGTCGAGGTTCGGGGCGTGCCGCGTGGCGTCGGGCCCCACGCGGTGGCGCGTGGCCCCGCGTGATCCGTGCGGCGGCATGCTCCCGTGCGCCGCGTGCCCGCCGGGTCGGATAGGCTTCTGCACGCGGATGCGTCCGGCGAGGGGCCGGACCGGCGGCGGGCGTGGGAAGGGGCGTGGCCATGCGCATCGTGGGGCTGACGGAGACGGACCCGGGCGAGCCGCGGGCGGCGGTGACGCCGGAGTCGGCAGCCCGCCTCGGCCGCCTGCCCGGGGCCCACGTCGTCGTGCAGGCGGGCATCGGGGCCGGCATCCGCGTGCCCGACGAGGCCTACGCCGACGCCGGCGCCGAGGTCGCGCCGGACGTACCGTCCGCGCTCGCGGACGCGGACGTGCTGCTGCGGGTCGGTCCGCCGACCGACGCCGAGCTCGCCGCCCTGCCCCGCGGATGCGTGCGCGCGGGCTTCCTCGACGTCTTCCGCGGCGAGGAGGACGTGCGGCGACTGGCCGCGGCGGGCGCGGCCGCGGTGTCGCTGGAACTGCTGCCCCGCACCACGCGGGCGCAGGCGATGGACGCCCTGTCCAGTCAGCACTCGCTCGCGGGCTACGCGATGGCGGTGCTGGGCGCGGACCGGCTCGACCGCGTGCTGCCGATGATGGTGACGCCTTCGGGCACCCTGAAGCCGGCGACCGTCCTCGTGATCGGAGCCGGCGTCGCCGGACTGCAGGCGATCGCGACCGCCCGGCGACTCGGAGCGCGGGTCGAGGCGTTCGACACGCGGCCCGACACCCGCGAGCAGGTCGAGTCGCTCGGCGCCCGATTCGTCGACGTCGATCTCGGCGACGGCGGCGGCGAGGCGTCGGGCGGCTACGCCCGCGAGCTCACCGACGAGCAGCGCCGGCGGCAGGCCGAGGGCCTCGCCCGCCACGTGGCGACGGCGGACGTCGTGATCACGACCGCGGCGGTCTTCGGACGACCGGCGCCGCGCATCGTCACCGCGGAGATGGTCGCGGGCATGCGGCCGGGGGCGGTGGTCGTCGACTACGCGGCGAGCAGCGGCGGCAACGTCGAGGGCACAGTCCCCGGCGAGGAGATCGTGACGGACGGCGGCGTGCGGATCGTGGGCCGGCACAACTACGCGGCGCTCGTCGCCCGGGACGCCAGCGCGATGTACGCGAACAACCTCGCGGCGTTCGTCGAGGCCTTCCACCGGGGCGCGGAGGAACCGGGTGGGGACGAGCGGGACGGCGGCGCCGACGACGGCGACGACGGCGATCGATCCGACGGCGACGGGGGGGACGGCGGGATGCAGGCGGCCGAGCCGGCCCGCTGCGCCGTGGTCGAGGCGGCGGCGGAGGGCGACGAGCTCGCCGCGGGGTCGCTCGTGACCGCGGACGGCGAGATCGTGCACCCGCTGGTGCGGGAGCGGATGGGCCTGCCGCCGCGGGCGGCCGCGGCGACGCCGGCGGCGCGGCCGGACGGCGACGGGAACGCGGGCGGCGGCAGCGACGGCGGCGACGGCGGCGGCGGCAGCGACGGCGGCGCCCGTGCGGACGACGAAGGAGGTGAGGCGTGAGCCTCGAGACGATGCTCATGGTGCTGGTGCTCGCGGCCTTCCTCGGCTTCGAGCTCATCCGCAAGGTGCCCGGCAACCTGCATACGCCGCTGATGAGCGGCTCCAACGCGATCAGCGGCATCACGCTGGTGGGGGCGATCTTCGCGACCGCGGCCGCGGTGCGGACCGGAAGCGGCTTCGCGGCGTTCCTCGGCGCGGCCGCGGTCGCGTTCGCCTCGGTGAACGTGGTCGGCGGCTATCTCGTGACCGACCGCATGCTCGGCATGTTCGGGGGCGGCGGCGGACGCGGCCGCGGAGGTGGCGCGTGAGCGGCCTGGTGACGGTGCTGTTCGTCCTCGCCGCCCTTGCGTTCGCGCTCGGGCTCAAGCTGCTCGCGCGTCCGGCGACCGCCCGCCGCGGCAACCTCGTCTCGGCCGCGGGCATGGGGGCGGCGGTGCTGGGCGCGGCGATCGCGGCCTTCGGCGGGGCGCGGGGGCCGGACACGGTGCCCGATCCCGTCGTGGTCCCGGCGGTGGCCGGGGACGCGTCCGGCGGCGGGGGCCTCGCCGCGCTCGAGGCGCTCGCGAGCCTCGATCGGGCGGGCCGCGACCTCGCGGCGGCGATGGCCGGTGCGGATGCGGCGGAGGCGAACGCCTCGGCTGCGGCCGCGGCCGAGGCCGGCGGCGGCAACGGCCGCGGCGCCCTCGCCGCCTGGATCATTGCGGGGCTGCTGGTCGGCACCCTCGCCGGCATCCCCGCCGCCCGGCTGGTCCGCATGACGGCGATGCCGGAGATGGTCGCGCTGTTCAACGGGTTCGGCGGCATGGCGAGCCTGCTTGTGGCGTGGAGCACCGCCCACGAGTCGTGGCGCCGGCTGGATCCACTCCGCGAGCTCCTGCGGGAGGTCGGCGGCGACTCCCCCGCCGCGGCCGGCCTGCGTGCGGCCCTCGAGGCGGCGGAGCCCGGTCTCGTGGCCGGCGGCGCGCTCGTCCTCGCCGCCCTCGTCGGCGGCCTGACCTTCGGCGGCTCCCTCGTCGCCTGGGGCAAGCTCAGTGGGCGCATCGACTCGGCGCCCCGCCGGCTGCCCCGCCAGCACCTGATCTCCGGCGGGCTGCTGGGCGCCTGCGTGCTGGCCGGTCTGCTGTGGGCGCTCTTCCCCGCCCAGATCTGGCTCTTCGTCCTCGTCCTGCTGGTCGCGCTGGTCGCCCTCGGTCCCGCCGCGGTGATGCCGATCGGCGGGGCGGACATGCCGGTCGTCATCAGCCTGCTCAACAGCTACTCGGGCATCGCCGCCTGTGCCGCCGGCTTCGCCCTCGGCGAGTCGCTGCTGATCGTGACCGGCGCCCTCGTCGGGGCGAGCGGCCTGATCCTGACGCGGATCATGTGCCTCGCGATGAACCGGAGCCTCGGCCACGTGCTCTTCAGCGGCTTCGGCTCCGGCGACTCGAGCGGCGGCACTGCGGCCGCGGGCGCGGTGCCCGGCGGCGAGCAGCGCGAGGCGACGATCCGAACGCCGGCGGAGGCGTATCACGCCCTCGAGGCGGCCTCGAGCGTCGTCGTCGTGCCCGGGTACGGCATGGCGGTCGCCCAGGCCCAGCACGTGGTCCACGACCTCGCCCGGCTCATGCAGGCCAACGGCACCCGGGTCGACTTCGCGATCCACCCGGTGGCCGGCCGCATGCCGGGGCACATGTCGGTGCTGCTCGCGGAGGCCGACGTGCCCTACGAGCAGCTCGTCGAGATGGACGACGTCAATGCCCGCATGGACGAGGTCGACGTGGCGATCGTGATCGGGGCCAACGACACCGTGAACCCCGCCGCCCGCGACGATCCGGACAGCCCCCTCGCGGGCATGCCGATCATCGAGGTCGACCGGGCCCGGACCGTGTTCGTCCTCAAGCGGAGCCTCGGCTCGGGGTACGCGGGCGTGGACAATCCGCTGTTCTTCGCTCCCAACACCGCGATGATCCTCGGCGACGCACGGGGGACCGTGGAGTCGCTGGTCGCGGAGTTCAAGGAAGAAGGCTGACGCGACGACGCGGGCATGGTGCGATGCGCGGGGCGTTCAGCCCCGACGACGACGTCCTCGAACCTGCCCACCGAGCAACGCAGTCGCCAGCATCGCCGCCGCCCCCGGCCCCGGGATCAGCACGCCGACGCGGATGTCGTCCACGTAGGCGACTCCCGCGTTGTCGTCGAGCCGCACTCGGTCGAAGGGGACGGTGCTCACGATGCCGCG
>CAYLNM010000161.1:0-9590 GCA_964385045.1 uncultured Isosphaeraceae bacterium | reverse complement strand
CGTTGGCGCCGCCGCCGGGGCACCGCCGCCGTCGCCGCCAGAGGAGGACGACGCGGGCGGCGGACTCGCCACCGCGGTGCCGCCGCCGCCCCCGCCTGCGCCGCCGCCGCCGCCGGCCGAGGCGGAGGCCTCGCCGCCGGAGGAGCCCGAGGCGCCCGCCCCGCCGCTGCCCGAGGCCTCGGCCTTCGCCGCGTCGAGGTCCTCGTCCTCCTCCGCCATCACCGCGATCACGGTGCCGACGTCGACGGACGTGCCCTCCTCGACGGTGATCGCCGCGATCGTCCCGTCGTCGTAGACGGCGAGCTCCATGGTCGCCTTGTCGGTCTCGACGTCGGCGACGACGTCGCCCGAGGAGACCTCGTCGCCCACGGAGACGTTCCACTTGATGATGGTGCCGGTCTCCATGGTGTCGGAGAGGCGCGGCATGGTGATCTCGATGGCCATGGCGTCGTTCGCTCGGTGGAAGGCCCGGTGCGTGCCGGAGCACGGACGTGCCCGCGTCGGCGGGCGCTCCGCGGTGTCCCGGCCCGGGGTCAGGCGTTGTAGGTGATCGTCCGGACGCACTCCGCGATGCGGCGGGCGTTCGGGAGCATCTCCTGCTCGAGGTTCGAGGCGTACGGGGCCGGCACGTCGTGGGTGTGCACGCGGCCGACGTGGTTGTCGAGGTCGTCGAAGCACCGCTGGTGCACCTGGGCGGCGACCTCCGAGCCGGGCGAGGCGAAGGACCAGGACTGGTCCACCACCACGCAGTAGGACGTCTTGCGGACCGACCGCACGATGGTCTCGATGTCGAGCGGACGGATCGTCCGACCGTCGATGACCTCGCAGTCGATGCCCTCCCGGGCGAGCTCCTCCGCCGCCTCGAGGGCGAAGTTCACCGGGCGGCCGAAGCTCACGATCGTGCAGTCGCCGCCCTCGCGGCGGATCGCGGCCTGGCCGAAGGGGATGACGTACTCCTCCTCCGGGACGTCGCCCTTGTCCGCGAGCATGCGCTCGGACTCGAGGAAGAAGACCGGGTCGTCGTCGCGGATCGCCGTCTTGAGCAGCCCCTTGGCGTCGTAGGGATTCGACGGGATCGCCATCTTGAGGCCGGGCACGTTGGAGTACAGACCCTCGACGCACCAGGAGTGGGTCGAGCCGAGCTGTCCGCCCGCCCCGTCGTTGCCGCGGAAGACGACCGGGCAGCCGAACTGGCCGCCGGACATGTAGAGCATCTTCGGGGCGTTGTTGAGGATCGGATCGGCGGCCACGAGGCTGAACGACCAGCTCATGAACTCGCAGATCGGCCGCAGCCCCCGCATCGCGGCGCCGACCGCGAGGCCGGCGAAGCCGGACTCGGAGATCGGGGTGTCGATGATCCGGCGGTCGCCGAACTCGTCGAGCATTCCCTTGCTGACCTTGTACGCGCCGTTGTACTGGGCGACCTCCTCGCCGAGCAGGAACACGCGCTGGTCGCGGCGCATCTCCTCGCTCATCGCCTCGCGGAGGGCGTCACGGAACTCGATCAGGCGGGCCATGGCTGCGGTCTCTCGTGGGGCGCGGGCCCTGCGGCCCGGTCGGTGCGGGTGGTCCCGACGCCCGGACGTGGGCGACGCGACGCGGCGGGGAGTCGCCGGGGCCTCAGCCCCGCGCCTCCCGCATGAACTGCGGCAGGCTCGTGCCGGTGTACGGCCCCCACCGCTCGACGTAGACGTCGTGGTGCAGCTCCTCGAGCGCCGGCTCGGGACTGTCCTCGGCCCACTTGAAGGCGTCACGGATCTCGCCGCGAAGCTCCTTCGACATGGCCTTGGTGTCCTCGTCGGACCAGCCGTGCCGCTCCCGGAGCACCGCCGCGAGCCGCTCGATCGGATCCTGCTCCTCGTACTGCTGCTCCTCCTCCTTCGTCCGGTACTTCCGCGGGTCGCTCATCGAGTGACCCTTGTAGCGGTACGTCCGGATCTCGACGAAGGCGGGCCGGGACTCGGCGCGGCACTTGTCGACCACGGGCTTCATGCCGTCGTAGACCGTCAGCACGTCCATGCCGTCGATCACCGCGGAGTCCATGCCGTAGCCGAGGGCCTTGACGGTGATGTCGTGGGCCATCGTGGTGCCGCGGGCGATCGAGGTGCCCATCGAGTAGCCGTTGTTCTCGACGATGAAGATCACCGGCAGGTCGAGCAGCCCCGCGAGGTTCATCGCCTCGTGCAGGGCACCCTGGTTGAGCGCACCGTCGCCGAGGAAGCAGAGGGTGACGCGGGAGCTCTTCCCGCCGTTCATCACCTCGTCCTCGTACTTGGTCGCGAAGGCGAGGCCGGCCCCGAGCGGCGTCTGCGCGCCGACGATGCCGTGGCCGCCGTACATCTCGTTGCGGGCGTCGAAGAAATGCATCGAGCCGCCCTTGCCCTTCGCGCAGCCGCCGATGCGGCCGAACAGCTCGGCGAAGGCGTACTTCGGCTCGAGCCCGCGGGCGAGGCCGTGGCCGTGGCAGCGGTACGCGGTGACGATCGGATCGCGGGGCTCGACCGAGGCGGTGCAGCCGACGGCGACCGCCTCCTGTCCGATGTAGACGTGGCAGAAGCCGCCGATGAGACGGTTCTGGTAGGCCTGCATCGTCCGGATCTCGAACTCCCGGATCCGCATCATGTCGCGGAGCCACGACACGAGCGTGTCGCGGGAGAGGGAGGTGCTGGGCCCGGCGCGGTTCTCGTCGGCGGGGGCGGACGTCGCGGCCGTCGTCATGGCTTCGTTCCCTGGGCCGAGGACCGCCGCGGGGACGGCCCGTGGACAACTCGTGGACCACCCGCGGGCGCGGCGACGCGCCCTCCGGACGCTTCCAGAGGGGGGTCTCCGCGGGTGGAACCCCGCATGGTAGCAGGCCCGGGGTGGGGCGGCCGCGGGCCGGTCGCCGCCGGCGCGGCGCCCGCGGCCGGCGACGGCGCGCGTCACGCAACTCGTTGTCGCCGAGCCGCCTGCGCGATCCCCGCCGGTCCCCTCACGGCGGCGCGGTCCGCCGTCCGTCCGCGCCGCGAGCCTGGCGCCGGCCACGTCGTGCGGCCCGCGCACCGAGCGGTCGCGAGGACTGCCGCGCCGCCGTCACCCCCTGGTCAGCCGTGATGTTGACAAGGTGTGCTGGCGGGCCCCATCCCCCCTCGGTAGATTGCCCATGCCCCGGAAAGGATCCGGGCGCGGGCACGATGCCCACCGCCTCCGGGGCCCACCGCCCCCGGGCGGCCCCAGGCAGGGAGCCGAGCCATGCTGATGATCGAGCGACGTCCCGGCACGTCGATTCTCATCGGCGACGACGTGCGGATCCACGTCCGCGAGATCAAGCGCCGCAACAGCGTCCGGCTCGGGATCGAGGCCCCCCGCTTCCTCCCCGTCGTGCGCAGCGAGCTGTCCCGCGACCAGACCAAGAGCCTCGCCAAGACCGGCCGCCGCGACTTCCACGTGTGGGTCGTGGAGGACGACGACGCTCACGCGGGCATCATCACCACGACGCTGAAGTCCCAGGGCGTGCAGTCGATCGAGCGATTCCCCGCCGCCCTGCCGGTCCTCGAGGCGCTCGACGGCACCGCCGTCGACGGCCCGGCCGGCGCCGCGCCCCTGCCGCCCGACCTGGTCCTGCTCGACCTGCGGCTGCCCGACCTCTCGGGCATCGATCTCCTTGTCCGCCTCCGGGAGCACGCGGCGCTCGCCCGAACGCCCGTGGTCGTCCTGTCGAGCAGCGGCGAGGAGGAGTTCGTCCAGCAGAGCCTCGAGCGAGGCGCCAACGCCTACGTGCAGAAGTCCGTCGAGTACTCCGACTTCAAGGAGTCCATCGTGCGGATCACCGAATTCTGGTCGCAGACGCGCCGGGTCGCCTGACCCGGTTCCGACCCCGCCGGGTGGGACGGCGGGATCTCGGGGCGACCGATCCAGGGAGTGGGAGCAAAGGGAGCACAGGGAAAGGGCTCCAGCCATGACGCAGCATCACATGACCGCGCCCGCATCCGACATGCACACCTTCGTCCGCAACCTCCCGGACGTGGACCGACAGGTGCTCATGCTTCACTACGCCGAGGAGCTCTCGCCCAGGGAGATCGCGATGGTCCTCGGACTGGGCGTGGCGCAGGTCGAGAATCGCATCTCCGCCCTCCGCGCGATCGCGCGGGCGGTGGTGGGCACCTCGACCCTCAGCAAGGCGGGCTGAGCCCCGCCGCCGGGACCGCCGTGGGGAGGGCGGCATCCCGAGCTCCGCACCGTCGTGGGTGGGAGCGGGCCGCGCCTCTGCGCTCGGCCCGCTCCCACCTCCGCGGACCCCCGTCGGCCGCCCTCGTGGCGGCCGTGGGCGCACCGCCACGCGGCGGCGGCGGCGCGCATCCGTCTCGATCGCGGGTCGATCGCCACGGCGGCTTCGCTCCGGTCACCGGCCCGCCGCGTGCCGCGGCCCGGCCACGCCGCCCGCGGCCTCGCGTCCGTGGCCGGCTCGGCCCGGCCCGGCCGGCCCTTCAGTTCGGCCCGTAGCCCGGGTCGCGCCGCCGCGCGAGGTGGAAGCCGCCCCAGAACCCCACGAGCGTGCGGACGAGCGACCGGAAGTCCTCGAGCCGCTGGGGCTTCTGCACGTAGGCGTTGGCGTGCCGGCGGCAGGCCTCGGCCCGATCGTGGGTCGAGCTCGACGTCGTGAGCACGACCACCGGGACCGTGATCAGCGACGGCGTCGACTTGATCCGCGACAGGACGTCGAGGCCCTGCAGTCCGGTGAGCTTCAGGTCCAGCAGCACGAGATCCGGCGGCGCGGGCGCCTCGGCGAGCCGCTCGAGCGCCTCCTCCCCGTCCTCGGCGTGATCGAGCTGCACCGGCACCTCGAGGGCGTCGAAGGCGCGGCGGAGGACCAGCGCGTGGGCCGGGTCGTCCTCGACCAGCATCACGCGGAACGGCGTGCTCCGCGTCCGGGGATCCGCGGCGAGATCGGCCGACGTCATGCAACCGATCTCGCGTGGCCGCCCGAGGCTCCTCCCGGCCCCCCACCGGGTTCGTCGCCCGGCCCCCCGCCCGGCCCCCCGCCCGATTGGTCGTCCGGTCCGTCGTCCGGTCCGTCGTCCGGTGCCTCGACGAGCTCCAGCGTCTCGTCGTCGAGTCCCTCGCGCGGGAGCTCGACCCGGAAGCAGGCGCCGCCGCCCGGGCGACCCTCGATCCACGTCCGGCCCCCGTGGGCCTCGACGATGCGGCGAACGAGCGCCAGGCCGACCCCGGTGCCCGCACGATCGCGGCGCAGCCGCTGGAACAGCCCGAAGACCTGCTCGCGGAACGCCTCGGGCACGCCCGGCCCGCGATCCGACACCGACACCACGACCCGGTCGCCGGCGTCCTCCCACTCCACGTCCACCGCGTGGGGCCCCTCGCCGTCGCAGCCGTACTTGATCGCGTTGCTCACGAGGTTGTCGAGGACCTGCACGAGCCGGCGCCGATCGGCGCGGATCGTCGGCGGATCGGGGGCGACGCGGAGCTCGATCCCCTCGCGGGCGAGGTGCACCGCATTGCCCCGCTGCACCTCCTCCACCAGCTCGCCGAGGTCGACGTCCACGAGCCGGTTGCGGGTGCGGCCCACGCGGCTGAGCTCGAGCAGGTCGTCGATCGTCTGCCGCATCGACCGCACCGTCGCCTCGGTCTGGTCGACGTAGCGCACCGGCTCGGGATCGGCCGCGGTGGAGAGGCTCTCGCGGAGCAGGCCCATCATGCAGCCGATCGTCACGAGCGGCGACTTCAGGTCGTGGGAGACGGTGTGCGCGAAGGCCTCCGCCTCCTGGTTGCGGTGCCGCAGCTCCTCGTTGAGCCGGCGGAGCTGGCGCTCGGCCTTCTTGAGGTCGGTGACGTCGACGATCGTGAGCACCACGCCGTCGAGCCGGCCGTCGTCGGTGCGCCGGTACGGATGCAGCCGCAGCAGGTAGTCGCGGCCGTCGTCGAGGCGGATCTGCCGCTCGAGGTCGACGCCCGCCGCGATCACCTCCCGCAGGTCCGGCACCAGCGACGGCTCCCCCGCCGGCAGTCGCAGCTGCTCCACCCCCGCGTCGCGGCGGGACTCGGAGTCGAAGAGCACGTCCGCCGCCGGCGTCCGCCGCCGCACCCGCAGGTCGCGATCGAGGAAGATCGTCCCGATGTGGGCGGTGCGGAGGAGGTTCTCCATGTCGTTGTTGAGCGTCACGAGCTCGCGGATCTTCGCCTCGTGCTCGCGGTTGACGGTGTAGAGCTCCTCGTTGACCGACATCAGCTCCGCGTGGTGCTCGTGCGCGCGGCGGGACGTCTCGGCGAGCTCCTCGGCGAGGGCGTGCCGCTGCCGCAGCGCGTTGGACAGCTCGTCGCCGAGCTCGCGCAGGGCCTCGCGGGTGCGGCGCAGCTCCGCGGCGAGCCGGGGGGGGCCGGCGCCGGCGATGCCCCCGGCGCCTCCCCCGCCGTCCTCGGGCCCGACGGCGTCGGCGGCCTCGGCGCCGGCCTCCGCCGCGCTCGCCGCGTCGGGCACCGTCTCCACGACGATGCTCACCTGCCGCTCGTCCGCCCCGTCGCCGCTGGCCGGAGCCACCGTCGCCTCGACGACGCGCTCGCCGCCGGCCCCCCGCACCACGATGCCCGGGATGGTGACGGGCTCCCCGGCCCGGAGCACGCGCTCCATCGCGGCCTCCACCGGCTGGCGCAGCGGCTCGAGGAGCAGCTCCGGCACCCGCGTGCGCATCGCCCCCGGCCGCACCGCGAGGAACGACTCGGTCTCGCCGAAGGCGTGATGCAGCTGGCCGTCGGTGCCCACGATGAGACAGAGGCGCCCCGGCCGCGCCGCGAGCACCGACTCGAGGGCGGCCTCCAGCACCTGCTCGCGCTCCCGCGAGCGGCCGGCGCGCTCGCGCCTCGGCCCCCCGGTCAGGTCGCCGGGTCCGAGACCGGGGACGGCGACGGGGCCGGGGCCGGGGCCGGGGGCGCTCGTCCCGTCGGCCCGCCGGGTGAAGAGGCCCGCGTCGCGATGCAGCGGTCGCATCCGCGGCGTGCCTTCGGCCGGCAGCTCGTGCGGCCCGACGAAGAGCGTGCCGCGCGGCCGCAGGCCGTAGGCGATGCGCGACAGCGCCTGCCGCCGGCCGGTCGCGTCGAACGCGCCGAGGACGCCGCGGCAGACCACGAGGTCGAGGCGGGTGAACGCCGGGTCGGTCCGCACGTCGTGACGGGCGAAGACGAGCTGGCGGCGGAGCAGCGGAGTCACGACTGCCGCCCCCCCCTGCCGGTCGAAGCTTCGTCGCCGCATCGCCAGCGGGATCGGGGACAGGATCTCGGCGTCGAAGCGGCCGCCGGACGCTCGCTCGACGCGGGAGGCGAGGAGATCGGTCGCGAAGACCTTGTACGGCACGCGGCGGCCGGCCCGCTCCATCTCCTCCTCGAAGAGCATCGCGGTGGCGTATGCGTCCTCGCCGCCGGCGCAGCCGACGACCCACGCCCGGATCGGCTCGCCGCCGGCCTCGACCACCAGCCGCCGGACGACGAGCTCCTGCAGCGTCCTCCAGGCGTCCGGGTCGCGGAAGAAGCTCGACTCGCCGTCGACCATCGCCTCGCGGAGCCGGCGGCGCTCCTCCACGTCCCACCGCAGGCGCTCGGCGTAGTCCTCGGGCGTGCTCGCGCCGATGGCGAGCATCCGCTGGAGGATGCGGCGGGCGAGCATCCGGCCGTCGAACCGGTCGAGCCCGCAGGCCTCCTCGGCCTCGGCGAGCTCGCGCACGATCGCGAAGACCGAGTCGGCCGAGCCCTCGCGGGCGGCCCGGAAGAGCCGCTCGGCGCTCGGCTCGCAGGTGCCGAGCCACGCGAGCACGCGGGCCGCCTCCGCCGGCTCCAGCACGTGGTCCGCGCGGCCGGTGGCGATCGCCCGGTCGGGCATCCCCGCGAACTCGGCGGTGTCGGGCGACTGCACGATCACCGTGCCGCCGGCCGCCGCGACGTGCTCGACGCCGACGGCCCCGTCGTCGCCGGTGCCGGAGAGGACGATGCCGATCGCCCGCGGCCCCCACGCATCGGCGAGCGAGCGGAAGCAGCCGTCGATGACGGCGACGCTGGAGCTCGCGGCGGGATCGCGCTCGACGAGGCGAAGCCGGCCGTCCTCGAACGCGGGCCGGTGACCGGGCGGCACGACCAGCACCTCGTCGGCGACGAGGGGATCGCCGTCGCGTCCGGCGCGGACCGGGAGCGGCGTTCGGCGCGCGAGCAGCTCGGGCAGCAGGCTCTCGAAGTCCGGCGAGGCGTGCTGCAGCACGACGAACGCGACGCCGGTGGTCGCGGGCAGGCCGCCGAAGAAGCCCTCGAGCGCGGACAGGCCGCCGGCGGAGGAGCCGATCACCGCGACGCGGCGCGGCGGCGACGCGACGTCGCCCCGCGCGGGATGCGATCGGACGTGAACGTCGATCTCGACGTGGGTGACGTCGGACACGTCGGGCACGTCGGGCACCGCGGAATCGGCCGAACTGGACGGCTCGGCCGGCACGCCGGCGGCGGCCGTCGACGGCGCATCCGCCTCATGCTCCCGACCGTCGAGCCGGGCGGCGGCGTTCGCCCCGGAGGTCGTGACCTCAGGCCCCTGCATCGCTGCGTGACCCCTCCGTGGATCTCCCGGGTGCCGTCGCTCCGCCGTCAGTTTATCGCGCGCGGAGGAATCTCGACCCCCTTGCCCGAAATCGGGCATCGGGGCTCGCGGGCGGCAGCGATGGCGGGCGGCTCGGACTCACCGCATCGGAGGCGCAGCATCTGCCGCACCCGCCCGCCCCACCCGGTCCAGGGCCCGGCTCGCGACCTGGCCGATCACGGCCAGCACGAGGAGCGTGGCGATCAGGCCGCCCACGAACAGCCAGCGGTTCCGGCCCTCGCGGACGAACTCGACGATGTCGGCCGAGCCCGTCGCCGCGGCCCCCGCCGCGAGCATGGCCACGATCGCGGTGCGAGGCGTCATGCCGATCACGGTGCCGGCGAGGTACGTGTGCAGCGGCACCCCGGTGCCCGCGAGCAGCAGGTTGGTGAGGCTGAACGGGCTGTTCGGGGGAAGCCGAACCAGGCTCACGATGCCGAGGGTCGGCAGGAAGCCGCGGCCGATGAGCGCCGATCGCACCACCGCGGCCCGGGGGTGGTCGGCGACCAGCCGCTCGACCCGCTCGCCCGAGACCAGCCGGGTGATCGCGAAGCCCAGCACGGCGGCGCCGGTGAAGCCGGCGAGGGCGGCGGGGATGCCGACCGCGGCCCCGAAGACCCAGCCCGCGAGCACCGCCTGGGCGTAGGTCGGCAGCAGCCCGAGCCCGGCGGTGAGCATGAACGTCCCGACGAAGATGAGGACGCCCAGCGACCCGCGGGCGTCCAGCCACTCCGAGACGGGCTCGAGGTACACGCCGATCAGGACCAGCCCCATGATCCCCGGCGTCGCGGTCCAGACCGCCGCGAGGATGCCCACCGGGCCGAGTCGGCGAACGACGTCGACCAGGCTCTCCCGCGGGGGTTCGGCCGCGGCGGGATCGGCCGCGGCGGCGGGAGCGGCGGCCGCGGAAGCGGCGGGCGCGGGCTCGGGGGCCGAGGTGGCCGCGGGGCCGGCCGCGGAAGCGGCGGGCGGGGGCTCGGGGGCC
>CAYLNM010000160.1:0-9666 GCA_964385045.1 uncultured Isosphaeraceae bacterium | reverse complement strand
CAGGCGGTCCTCGAGTTCTTCGACGGCTTCGTCCGCGGCCGCGACACGGTCGTCCGGCCGATGCTCGCCGAGGCCGACCGGCCGTTCCTCGACCTGATGGTCGAGCTCGGCACGTTCACCACGGTCGCCGAGTCGATCGAGGAGCTCGAGCTGGTGGCCGGCACCAGCCCCGGCGGACGCCCCACCGTGCTCGGCATGTTCGTCCGCGACGGCGTCGACGAGTACCAGATGTGGTACTACGAGCTCGAGGACGGTCTCCGCACCTTCGAGGCCGCCCCCACGCCGCCCGGCATCGTGAGCCGGCTCTCCGGCCCGATCGACGGCTACATCGACCGGTGGCACGAGATCCTCGACGAGGAGATGCGGCTCGCGAGCCAGCCCGACGAGGAGATCACCCTCGACGTGAACCTCGACGAGGAGGAGGGCGAGACCGAGAACGCCGGCAGCGACAACACCATCTCGCCGGGCGGCGGTGGCGGCGGAACCCGCCGGCATCGTCCCGGTCGCCGTCGTCGTCCCCCGGGGATCCCGGGCTGATCCGACGGGCGGGCCGACCCCCGCCTCTCGCCGCGTCCGCGGCGATCCCCCGACCGAACCGATGCAGCCCGTCGCCCCGAGGCGGCGGGCTGCCGTCGTGCGCACGGGGGCGACGGCGGGCCCGGTCCCGCCGGTGGTGCCGGGGCCGGCGGGACGGGACGGGCGGGCGAGGCCGCCGCCGCGGCGCCGGCGGTTGACACCCGGGCCGTCGCCCGCGATGGTGTCCCGCCGCGCCGGGTCCGACGGACCCCGCGGACCCGTTCACCGCCCGCCCCCGAGCCACGTTCGCCGCGGTCCTCGTCCGAGGCCCGCGGGCGAGGAGCCCCGCCATCGACGCCACGGTCTCGCAGCGTGTCGCCATCGTCACCGGAGCCAGCCGCGGCATCGGCCGCGCGATCGCCGAGCGGCTCGCCCGCGACGGCCGGCTGGTGGTCCTCGTCTCGCGCTCGGTGGAGTCGCTCGAGGAGGTCCGCGCGGCGATCCAGGCGAGCGGGGGGGCGGCCGAGGTCCGGGCCTGCGACGTCGGCGACGCCGAGGCGCTCACCGGCGTCATCGAGGAGGTCGCCTCGACCCACGGCCGGCTCGACGTGCTCGTGAATAACGCCGGCATCACCCGCGACGGTCTGCTGCTCCGGATGAGCGACGAGGACTTCGACGAGGTGATCCGCGTGAACCTGCGGTCGGCCTTCGTGGCCGCCCGGGCCGCGGCCCGCCCGATGATGAAGGGCCGCTTCGGCCGGATCGTCTCGATCGGCTCGATCACCGGCCTGATCGGCAACTCGGGCCAGGCGAACTACGCCGCGGCCAAGGCCGGCCTCGTCGGCATGACCAAGACCATCGCCCGCGAGCTCGCGAGCAAGGGCGTCACCGCCAACGTCGTCGCCCCCGGGTTCGTCGAGACCGACATGGTCCGCCAGCTGCCCGAGCCGGTCCGCGACGAGGCGGCCAAGCGGGTGCCGGTCCGCCGCTTCGGGCGGCCGGAGGAGATCGCGGCCGCCGTGTCGTGGCTCGCGTCCGAGGACGGTGGGTACGTCACCGGTCAGGTCGTGACCGTGGACGGCGGACTCGCCATGTGAGCGCCCGCCGACAGGCGGGCGGGTATATTCGTCGCAATCCCCGGACCGGCCCCGAACGGGGCGGCCGCACGTTCCAGGAGCACCAGCCGTGACGGAAGCCGAGATCGAGGCGAAGGTGATCGAGATCGTCGCCGAGCAGATGGGCGTCGACAAGAACGAGATCACCCGCGACACGAACTTCGCCAACGACCTCAACGCCGACAGTCTCGACACCGTCGAGCTCGTGATGGAGTTCGAGGACGAGTTCGACACGTCCATCCCGGACGAGGACGCGGAGAAGATCCAGACCGTCGGGCAGGCGATCGAGTACATCGCGGCCAACAGCTCCAGCTGAGCCCGTGACCCCCGCGACCCGGTCGCACGTCCGCGCCGCGCGCGGACGCGCGCCCCGGGCGATCGTCGCGTCGCGCCGCCACGGCGGCGCGGCCCGGTCGGCCGGGCCGCGGGGGAGCAGGGCGCGAGTCCACCGATGAGCACCGACTCCTCCCGCCGCCGCGTCGTCGTCACGGGCCTCGGCGTCCTCACCGACGTCGGGCACGACGTTCCGTCGACGTGGTCGTCGCTGGTCGCCGGCCGGTCCGGCATCGACCGGCTGACGGCCTTCGAGCTCGACGACCGCTGGCCGACCCGCATCGCGGGCCAGGTCCGCGACTGGGACCCCGACGCCCTGCTCGGCCGCCGGGAGTCCCGCAAGATGGACCGCTTCTGCCTGCTCGCGATGCACGCGGCGGACGAGGCGGCCCGCGACTGCGGCGTCGACTTCACCGCCGGCGATCCGACGCGCCGGGGCGTGGTGATCGGCTCGGGCGTGGGCGGCATCGACACCATCGAGCAGGCGACCCGCCGGCTGATCGACTCCGGCCCGCGGAAGATCAATCCGTTCACGGTGCCGCGGCTGATGGTGAACGCGGCCGCCGGCAACGTGTCGATCCGCTTCGACCTCCGCGGCGCGAACTCCGCGGTCGCGACCGCCTGCGCGACCGGCGGCCACGCGATCGGCACCGCGGCGCAGCTCATCGAGCGGGGCGACGCGGACCTGATGTTCGCGGGCGGCAGCGAGGCGGCGGTCACGCCGATCTGCATCTCGTCGTTCTCGGCGATGAAGGCCCTGAGCACCCGCAACGACGATCCGGCGCGGGCATCGCGTCCCTTCGACCGGGACCGCGACGGCTTCGTGCTCGCCGAGGGCGCCGGCATCGTGGTGCTCGAGTCGCTCGAGCACGCCACCGCCCGCGGGGCCCGGATCCACGCCGAGGTCTGCGGCTACGGCACGAGCGGCGACGCCCAGCACATCGCCGCCCCGGACGAGCGGGGCGACGGCGCGCGGGCGGCGATGTCGGCCGCGATCGCCGACGCGGGGATCGCGCTCGAGGACGTCGACCACATCAACGCGCACGGCACCTCGACCCCCCTCGGCGACGCGGCCGAGGTCGCGGCGGTCAAGGGCCTCTTCGGCGATCACGCCCGCCGGCTGACGATGAGCTCGACCAAGAGCATGACCGGGCACACCCTCGGGGCCGCGGGCGGCATCGAGTCGATCGCGGTCATCAAGGCGGTGGCCGAGGGCGTCGTCCCGCCCACCATCAACCTCGACGCGCCCGACGAGGGCTTCGACCTCGACTTCGTGGCGAACGAGGCCCAGGAGCGATCGGTCCGCTACGGGATCAACAACTCCTTCGGCTTCGGCGGTCACAACGTCAGCGTGATCTTCGGCCGCTTCGACGGCTGAGCCGCCGGACCGGCGGGCGGGCTCGCCGGCGGGCCGCGTGGCGGGCCGGGCGGCGGACGGGCGCACCGTCTCGTCGGGCCCCGGGCCCTCTCGCGGACCGCGGGGCCGCGGAGGGAGCCGGATCGCGGACCGGACCCGCGGCGGCGTCGTTGCTAGACTCCGCACCTCTCGGCGCGTCCCCGGGAGGGGTGCACGGGCACCTCTCCGGCGTCGCCGGTCCCCTCTTCGTCAGGCATCTGGGAGCGCACCGTGGCCGGCACCTTCCGCTGCAGCATCGTCACCCCCGACACGGCGGTCTTCGACGGCGACGTCCGGTACGTCTCGCTCCCCGCGTGGGACGGGCAGGTCGGCGTGATGGCCGGCCGCAGCCCGCTGCTCGCCCGCCTCGGGATCGGCTCGCTGCGGATCGAGGCCGCCGACGGGACCGAGCACCGCTGGCTGCTCGACGGCGGGTTCGCCCAGGTGGCGGGCGACGACCTCACGATCCTGACCGAGCGGGCCGAGGCGGCCTCCGAGCTCGACGTCGAGGAGGCCGAGGCGGCCCTCGAGCGGGCGAACGCCGAGGCGGTCTCGGGTGGCATGGACCGCGACACCGTCGAGGCCGAGCAGATCCGCGCCCGCGCCCGCGTGGCCCTCGCTCGCGGCTGAACCCCACGCGACCCCCGCGGCCGCGGCTGATCCCGGCGCGATGCCTTCGGCCCGCGGCCGAACCCCGCGCGACGCCCGAGGTCCCCGCCAGGAGCGTCCGGTGCGAAACGGCAACGCCGTCCGCGATCGCCTCGCGGCCTGCTAGAGTGACGCGATGCCCCAGCGTCCACCTTCCGACACTCCGGCCGCCGGCCCCTCGGTGACGGCCGATGACGACGTGCCCGTGCTGCACGAGGCCTCACCCGAGGACTCGCCGCGTCCGAACGCATCCACCGCCGATCCCGCGACCGGCGGTCCCGCGTCCGAGGACGCCGAGGCCGGCGATCACCCCGAGATCGAGGTGTCGGCGGACGTCGCGGCCCTCGGCCGCGCCGCCGGCGCGGCCACGAGCGACGCCCCGTCCGAGGCCGCTGCCCCCGAGGCGGCCGCCGCCGATGACGCCGATGACGACGATGACGACGAGGACGCCGGGGCCCCGGGCGGCGACGAGGCCTGTCCGCGGCAGTCGCTCGCGGCCCGCGTGGAGGCACTGCTCTTCGCCAGCGACCGGCCGCTGACCGAGCGACGGCTCGCACGCCTCTGCGGGCTGCCGGCGGGCGGGGCGGCCCGGGTGCGGGCCGCGATCGAGGAGCTCGACGGGCTGCTTCGTGCCACCGGCCGCTCCTTCCGTCCCCGCAAGGTGGCCGGCGGCTGGCAGCTCGTCACGCTCCCCGCCTTCGGCCCGCTCATGGCCCGGCTCCACCGCGACCGGCAGGAGACGCGGCTCTCGCCCGCGGCGATGGAGACCCTCGCGATCATCGCCTACCGCCAGCCGGTGGTCCGGGCGGAGCTGGAGGCGATCCGCGGCGTCGCGTGCGGCGAGGTTCTCCGCAGCCTGCTCGAGCGGCGCCTGGTGAGCATCGTCGGCCGCTCCGAGGAGCTGGGCCGACCGATGCTCTACGGCACCACGCGTCAGTTCCTCGAGGTCTTCGGCCTCTCGTCGCTGGACGATCTGCCGCCGGTGCAGGGACTCGAGCGACGCCGCCCCGAGCGGCCGCCCGCCGCGGAGGGAGGGGAGGCCGGGGAGGCCGGCGGTGCACCGCCGGTCGACGAGGTGGACGCGGACGCCGCGGCGCCCGAGCCCACCGCCGGCGCGGCTGACGCCGCTGCCCGGGATGCGGCCGAGCCGACCGACGGCGGAGGTCGGGCGTCCGCGGATGGGCCGTCGGATGGGCCGTCGGACGGGCCGTCGGATGGGCCGTCGGATGGGCCGTCGAATGGGCCGTCGGACGTCGAGACCGTCGCGGCGACCGAGCGCGGGGCGGACGACGCCGACGACGAGCGTCGGGAGACCGCCCCGTGAGCCCCGCGCTCGAGGGCCTGCGTCCCGGGCGGGCGCCGCGCGCCGCGGGCCGAGCTCGGCTCCGTGCCCTGATGCTGCTCGCCGCCGCGTGCCTCGCGACCGCGGGCTGCAGCACCTATCGCCTCGACGTGGTCGCGGTGGACTCGGCGGTGGGCGACGCCCGGTTCGTGTCGCCCGATCGCGTGCCCGCCGGGGCCACGCCGCTGCGGGACGTGCGGATCGAGCTGCATCGCGATCCGGGCTCGCTGGGCGAGGAGCTCGCCGCCGACGGCCGCACGGACGCCGACGGGCGGGCCGCCCTCCGGCTCGATGCGTTCGGAGCGGGCTGGATGGTCGAGCAGTGGCGGATCGAGGCCTCGGCCCCGGGCCGGGAGTCCGTGATGGTGCTTCGGCGGCTGCCCTCGGCCGACGAGGGCCTGGTCCTGCTCGTCGAGATGCCGTCGGGCACGGGACCGCCGCCGTCGCGGCCGTCCGACCCGTGGGAGGACTACCGCCGCTTCCGCTGAGGGCGGCCGGACGCCCTCGTGGTGCCGCCGTCCGGGAGGATCTCGTGTCGCCGATCGTCGCCGCCGCGCCCGCTCGTCCACCGCGTCGCCGCGTCCACGCGGGGGCCGGCTTCGCCCTCTACTGCCTCGTCGCGATGCTGATCGCGCTCGTGGCGATGAACACCGGCGTGAACCTGCTGTTCTGGATCTTCGGGGTGATGGCCGCGGCGATCGTGGTCGGCGGCGTGGTGTCGGGCTCGATGATGCTCAGCCTCGGCCTGCGGCGGCTGCCCACGGGCCGGCTCGTCGCCGGCGAGCCCGCGGTGCTCCGCTACGCGGTCACGAACCGCTCCCGCCTGCTGCCGGCCTTCGGCGTGTGGATCGAGGAGGCGACGGGCGCGGGCGCGGAGGCGGGACGGACGGCACAGCCGAGGCGGCGGGCGGTCGGCCCCGGCCGATCCGGGCGGATGCGGGAGCTCGACGTGCAGCCGGCGTGGATCATGCACGTCGGGCCGGGCGAGACCGTCCACGGGCAGGCGGTGCTGCGGCCACGGCGCCGAGGGCTGCTCCGCCTGGATCCGGTGCGGCTGGCCAGCGCCTTCCCCTTCGGACTGCTCCGCAAGAGCGTGACGTTCTCGGTCGAGCAGGAGCTGCTCGTGCTGCCCCGGACCTGGCCGCTGCGCCCGGGCGTCCTCCGGGAGCTCGCGCCCCGGGGGGCGACCGGCACGCGGACCGGACGGCGCTCCGGGCCGGGCGACGACTTCTTCGGGCTCCGCGATCACCGGCCCGAGGACGGGCTCCGGAACGTCGCGTGGAAGCGCACCGCCGACCGCGACGACCTGCTCGTGATCGAGCGCACGCGGCCGAACCCCCCGCGGCTGCGGGTGGCCCTCAACCTCACCGCGGCAACCGACGCCCTCGGGGTGCGTCCCGACGAGCCGGTGGACGCCCGCGGACTCGAGGAGCGGGCGATCAGCCTCGCGGCGTCGATCGTGGTGGCCGCGGACCACCTGGGCTACGAAGTCGGCCTGTCGGTGCTGGGCACCGGGGCCGCGTCCATCCCGGTGCGGCGCACCGCGCGGCACCGCGACCGGATCCTCGCCGAGCTCGCCCGCATCGACCTCGACCTGCCGCGGTCCTCGCGAGTCGCGCTGCCGCCGGTCGAGCGCGAGGGGGCGGCGCTGGTGGTGGTCCATCCGGCTCGCGTCGAGCCGGACATCGTGCCGGCCGAGGCGCTGCACTACACCGCGCGGCAGGCCGAGCGACTCGTCGAGCCGGGGACGCTGGACGACGCCGCCGCCGCCGCCGATCCCCCCGAGCTCCCGCGGGACGCGTCCGGCGCCGCCGATCCCGAGACGGCCCGACGCCGAGGGCGTCGCCACGAGCGGGCCGGGGACCCGCCCGTCGCCCGGGCAGCGCCGCCCGCGTCGCCCGGTCCGCCGGCGTATCGCGTGCCGGCCGCCCCCGATCGAGGGCTGGGGCTGGGGCGGGGGCCGGGGCGGGGGCCGGGGCTCGGGTCGGCGCCCGGCCGGGAGCCGCGGCGATGAACCACCTGCGCCGCTTCCCGCTGCTGTGCTTCGTGCTCGCCCTGCTGGCGATCAGCGGCTTCTGCCTCGTGACCGGAGCGGTCGAGCTGCTGGTGGTGGCCGGCGTGCTTGCGGCGATCAGCTGGTTCGTCACCGAGGGTCCGCGGGGGCGGACGCTTCCTCGCTGGGTCTCGAACGTCCTCGTCCTCGGCCTCCTCGTCAACATGCTGCTCGAGGCGCAGGCCGCTCCGGACGAGCTGCCGTCGGTGCTCGGCCGCTTCACGGTGTGGCTGACGCTCGTGAAGCTCTACGAGCGGCGCACCGCCCGCGACCACGGCCAGCTCATGGGCCTCGGCCTGCTGCTGATGCTGATCGGCGCGGCCGAGATGCCGCCACCGCTGCTCTTCGGCGTGCTGCTGCTCGTCTACCTCGCCCTCGGGCTCTACTGCGTGCTGCTCTACCAGCTCTACGCCGGCCACGAGCGCGTGGCCGAGCTGCGTCGGCGCGGCCACGGCGTCGGGCTGACGGCGAGTCGTCCCTCGACCGGCCGCCGCACCGGCGTGCACCTGCGGCTGCTCGCCACCGGCACCGGGCTCGCGACGGTGGCGGTGGGGATCGGCATCTTCCTGCTGTTCCCGCGCCACGTGGGACAGGGCTTCGCCGGCCCGCGGCCCGGCGGCGCCGGGACCGGAGAGGTGTCGGGGCTCGCCCGGACCATCGACCTGCGGTCCGGCCGTCGGATCACCGACTCGCCCCGGGAGGTCCTGCGCGTCGAGACGATTCCGCCGCCCGGCGTGCCGCACCCGATCGAGTCGGGCAGCGTGCTGCGGCTGCGGGCGTCCACGCTCGATCGGTACGAGGGCGGGGGGGCCTGGGTCGCCTCGACCGATCGGGTGCGGCGCATCGAGACCACGGGGGGCGCCGCCCTCCAGTCGCTGCTGCCCGTGGGCGTGCCGCCGCCGCAGCCCGGGCCGCCCACCTGGCGGCAGTCCATCGACCTCGTCACCGGCGACACCCGCCTGCTCCACCTCGGGCTGCCGCTTCTGATCGGCCTTCCCGAGGGCGGGCGGACGCTCGCGATCGAGCCGCGATCCGGCGTCCTGGAGGTGGTCGCGGGACCGCGGGTGCGTCGCTACGAGATGGTCTCCGTGCTCGATCCGTCCGCGCCGTGGCGGATGGCGATGTCCGGCGGATCCGGGATGCGGTCCCCGGAGCGGCGCATCGCCGGCGTGTTCGACGACCCACGGCACCCGGTGACCGAGGCGGTTCGCCGCGAGGCGCTGCGCCTGCTTCGGGCGGCGGGCCTGCTGCCGCCGCGACCGGGGTCGAGCGCCTGGGTCATCTCGGCCGCCGAGGCCTTCGACCGGCACCTGCGCGCGGGTCCCTTCCGCTACACCCTCGACCTCTCGGACGTGCCGCCCCCACGCGACCGCGGGGCGCTCCGGGACCCGGTGGTCCGCTTCCTGCTGGAGACCCGCCGCGGGCACTGCGAGTACTTCGCCACCGCCTTCGTCGCGCTCTGCCAGTCGCTCGGGATCGAGGCGCGCGTCGTCGTCGGCTACGCCGCGACCGAGCCGGGCCGGACCCCGGGAACGCACGTGGTGCGGGCCCGCGACGCCCACGCCTGGGCCGAGGTCCGCACGGGCCCGTGGACCTGGCGGACCTTCGACGCGACGCCGCCGGGCGTGATCGAGCCGCGCGAGCCCGAGGCCGACACCATCGGCACCCGCGCCGGCACGCTCTACGAGCGGCTGGAAGGCACCTGGAACGACCGTTTCGTCGGCTTCGACCCCATCGCGCAGTCCGAGATCTTCGGCGCCCTGGACCGCGGGCGCGACGCCACCGTGGGGACGTGGCTGCGGGGGCTTCGCGAATGGGCCTCGGAGGTGAACCGGGCGTTCCGCTTCGGTCCCGCGGGCTACGTGTGGCTCGGCATCGTGGGATTCGCGGCCGCGATCGCGCTCGTGGCCGTCGGCCGGTGGATCGCCCGGCGTCGCCGCATCCGCCGCGGGCTCGGGCTCGGCGCCGTCCCGGCGCTGTCGGCCGAGCGCTACGTCCGGTCGCTCGACTTCTACTTCGACATGCTCGACGCCCTCGCCCGCCGCGGCCTCGCCAAGCCCGCCTGGCAGCCGCCGCTGGCGTGGGCCGAGACGGTCGCCCGCCGGCGTCCCGAGCTCGCCGACGACGTACGGGCGATCAGCGAGGCCTACTACGCGGGCCGGTTCGGCGGCCGGCTTCCGCGGGCCGAGGAGCTCGACCGGCTGCGGGCGCGGGCCGCGGGGCTCGCCGGGCCGGATCGCGCACGCCGCGGCGGGGGGGCGCG
>CAYLNM010000159.1:0-9736 GCA_964385045.1 uncultured Isosphaeraceae bacterium | reverse complement strand
GTGTAGTGCAGGTGGTGAGGGCCGGCCCAGATGTAGATGAACACCAGGGACCAGAAGTGCACGATCGACAGCCGGTAGGAGAACACCGGCCGGTCGGCGGCCTTCGGCAGGTAGTAGTACATCAGGCCGAGGAACGGCGTGGTGAGGAAGAAGGCCACCGCGTTGTGGCCGTACCACCACTGCATGAACGCGTCCTGCGTCCCGCTGTAGATCGAGTAGCTCTTCCAGGGACCGGCGACGACCCAGAGGTTGTTGAAGACGTGCAGGACCGCGACCGCGATGATCGAGGCGATGTAGAACCAGATCGCGACGTAGATGTGCCGCTCGCGGCGGTTCTTCAGGGTCATGAAGAAGTTGACCGCGAAGATGACCCAGACCACGGTGATGGCGAGGTCGATGGGCCACTCGAGCTCCGCGTACTCGCGGCTCTGCGTGATGCCGAGCGGGAGCGTGATCGCGGCCGCCACGATGATGCCCTGCCAGCCCCAGAAGTGGATGCGGCCGAGCAGGTCCGACCACATGCGGCACTTGCAGAGCCGCTGGGTCGAGTGGTAGACGGCGGTGAAGATGGCGTTGCCCGCGAACGCGAAGATCACCGCGTTGGTGTGGAGCGGGCGGAGCCGGCCGAAGGTGAGCCACTCGAGGTTGAACGAGAGGCTGGGCATCACCATCTGGAGGGCGATGTAGACGCCGACCAGCATCCCGACGATGCCCCAGACGACCGTCGCGAGGGCGAACTTGCGGCTGATGTCGTCGTCGTACGAGAAGGTCTCGACCACGCCGCCGGACGCGGCGTCGCCGTCTTGGCCGGCGTCGTGGACGTCCAGATCGGCGGGCGCGGTCCCGGCCGGGTCGGTGGACGTGGCGCTCATCGCTGGTACCTCCGGATGAAGCCTGGGGAGAGCCCTGACGACCGCGGGTCCGTACCTGCGGGGAAGCCCTCGTTTCTGAATCGCGGATATTTGTATCGAGATTTCCCGCGAAATGTGGAGATGAAGGTCTGGAATTCCGAAGATTTTCACGGTACCGTTTCGCCGGTTCGGGTCGAGCGCCCGGGGCAGGAGGCCCGTTGCGTCCGTGAACCCGGCTTCGGCTTCGGTGTCGCAACTCGCCGATTCCCGGTGACTTGCGGCCCTCAGGCGAGGGGCATGCCCGCATGTACGGCAAGCAGACGGAGACGGCGATCGCGGCGATGAGCCGGCTGGCCGAGGTCTACGACGGCGGGCAGACCCGGCTCTCGGCGTCCGACATCGCCGCCGACCGGAACCTGCAGCGGCCGTTCGTGGGCAAGATCCTCTCCGCCCTCTCGCAGGCCGGCCTCGTCGTCGGCTCGCCCGGCCCCGGCGGCGGCTACACCCTCGCCCGCGACCCCGCCGAGATCACCGTCCACGAGGTCTACCGCCTCTTCGAACGGGAGGATGCCAGCGTCGCGTGCCCCTTCGGCGGCGGCGTCTGCGGCGTCGGCGATCCCTGCGCCCTGCACGACAAGCTCGTCAACCTCAAGGAGACGCTCGACGAGATGCTGCACGGGACGACCTTCGAGGACTTCCGCCGCCGCTACCAGGACGAGGGACGCCGGCCGGCGGTGGTCAACGGCGAGGCCGTGCCGGAGCACCGCGAGTCCTACCGGGCATCGCGGCAGGCCCGCGGCGGCTCGGTCCGCTGAGCCCAGCGGCCGCGCGACGCGGCACGGTCGACTCCGCCGGACCCCCGCCCGACCCGGCCCCGGCCCGACCCGGCACCTGCCCTACCATCCGGCGCCATGGCGGATCTCCATCGTCGAACGCCGTTGCGTGCGTCGGCTCTCTGGATCGCCGGTCTCGCCGGCCTCGCGAGCCTCGCCGACGTCGTCGCCGGCCGCGCCGCGATCGCTGCGGCGGAGGCGGCCGCGACGGCTCATCCGCATCACGACGCGGTGGCCGAAGCCCGCGTCTCCGCCGACGGCACGCGGATCGAGGTCGTCATGCAGGTCGACGCCGGCCACCTCGAGGCGGCCGTGTCCCATCGATTCGGCGCGCGACTGGACCTGCGCCGGGCGAGCGGCGGCTCCCCCGACGAACGGCGGCTCGCCGCCTACGTGCGGGAGCGCATGCAGGCCCGCTTCGTGCCGCAGGCCGGCGTCGACGCCATCGTCACCCCGGCGGCCGACTGGTTCGACCTGCACTGGATCGGGCGCGAGCTCGTCGGGCCGGACTGTCGACTGATCTTCGAGTGGATTCCGCCGCCCGCGCGGCTGCCGGCGGACCGCGACCGGCTCGACGCGACCGCGGACGATCCCGGCGCCGACGCCACGGCCGAGGCCACGGGGCCGCGGCGGGTCCAGGTCCGGGCGATGGTGCTCGTCGAGCCCCGCCTGCAGCAGGTCAACACGGTGCGGGTCGCCGGTCACGGCACGGCGACCTTCGACTCGGACCAGGCGGCGTGGGCGGAGGTCGGACTTCGGATGTCGCCGCGTCGTCCCGCGCCCGTCCGGGTCGCCCGCGCCGGCGAGGCCGGCCCCCGGGTCCTCGTGGTGCCCGGGCCCAACGGTCCCGGTCGCTGGGAGCGGGCGGTCGCGGCCGGACTGCGGGACGCGGCCCGGGTCGAGCTCGTGTCGTGGCCCGGACGCGACGGCGGACCGCCGCCGCCCGAGGGCAGCGAGGCCGGCGGCTGGCTCGCGTGGGCCGCCGAGTCCCTGGCGGCGCGGACGCGGCGCGGCGTGCCGCCGGCGGCGATCGTGGCCACCGACCCCGGTGCGCTCGTCCTGCTCGCGGCGGCGGGCCGCATCGACGGTGCGCCCGTCCCCTCGGCGACGATCCTCGCGGCGCCGCGTCCCGCACCCGCGCCGGCTCCCTCGTCGACGTGCGGCTTCGCCCGCGCGGTGGCGGAGCGGTACGTTCGGGAGCTCTCCGCGGTGCGGACCCGGCCGGTGCCCGAGGACGCGCTCCTCCTCGAGGCCGAGGACGCGGCGGACGTCGCGGCGCGGACGCTCGAGCTCGCGGCGGCGTCCGGCGCGCCGTCCACGGCGACCGGCGGCCGCCGGTAGCATCCCCGCGTGATTCCGACCCCCTCGTCCATCGGCACCACCATCCGGTCGGTCCGCCGTGCACGGCAGATCCTGACCACGCTGGTGCAGTTCGGCTTCCGCGAGGTGGTCGAGGAGTTCGGCTTCGCGTCGATCCTCGGCCGCGGCCAGCGGGTCCGCGGTCCGCAGGATCCGCAGACGCCGCGGATGACCGAGGCCCAGCGGGTGCGGCGGGTGCTCGAGGAGCTCGGGCCGACCTTCGCCAAGGTCGGGCAGGTGCTCTCGACCCGGCCGGACCTCGTGCCCGAGGAGTGGGCGACCGAGCTCCGCAACCTCCAGGCGGGCATCGCCCCGGCGCCGTGGTCGGACGTCGAGCCGCAGCTGCGGGCCGAGTTCGGGGACCGCTACGACACCCTCTTCCGATCGGTCGAGCCGGAGCCGTTGGCCGCCGCGTCGATGGCGCAGGTGCACCGGGCCGTCCTCGCCGACGGCACCCGGGTCGTGCTCAAGGTGCTGCGTCCCGGCATCGGACGCGTGATCGAGGCGGACATGGAGATCCTGCGGGCCCTCGCGGGACTGCTCGAGCCACGGCTCGAGGACGCGGGATACTCCGCGACCGCGGTGGTGGAGCAGTTCGCGCAGGAGCTCGTCCGCGAGACCGACCTGCTGCGCGAGGGCCGCTCCACCGAGCGGATGGCCCGCGACTTCGCCGACGACGACCGCGTCGTCTTCCCGCGGGTCTTCTGGGAGGCGACGACGCGGAAGGTGCTCGCCCTCGAGGAGATGCACGGCACCCTGCTGACGAACCTCGAGCCGGAGGAGCTGACCGACGAGCAGCGATCGGAGCTCGTCGCGACCGGGGCCGACGTCGTCTTCCGTCAGTGCCTCGTGATCGGCTTCTTCCACGCCGACCCGCACCCGGGCAACATCTTCCGCCTGCCCGACGGGCGGCTGGCCTTCATCGACTGCGGCATGACCGGCTACGCCGACCCGCGCACGGTGGGGCAGCTCGCCGACCTCGTGCTCGGGGCGATCAGCGGCGACCTCGACCGCGTGCTCGACGCGGCCCTCGACCTCGCCGAGGCCGACCGCATGCTGGTCGAGGACCGCGGCTTCCGGGCCGAGGTGTGGCGGTTCATCGACCACTTCCGCGGCGGGTCGATCAGCGACCTGCGGATGGGCGTGCTGCTGGACGAGTTCTTCGAGCTGCTGCGTCGCTTTCGCCTGCAGTGCCCGCCGGACATGGTGCACCTGATCAAGTCGATCACCACGATCGAGGGCGTGGCCGAGGAGATCGCGCCCGAGTTCGACGTGATCGGCCACGTGCGGCCGTACGTCGAGCAGCTGGTGCGCGACCGGGCCGGGTTCCGGGCGGTGCGGCGGCGGGTCGAGCGGACGACGGTGGCGTGGGCCGAGCTCGCCGAGACCGCCCCCCGCAACCTGCGGTCGCTGCTGGACGCGGCGCGACACCGCGAGCTGGGCCTGCGGCTCGAGCACCAGGGGCTGCAGGAGCTCGAGCGGACCATCGGCAGCGCGGCGACGACGATCGGCTTCTCGGTGGTGATCGCGGCGATGGTGATCGGCGGGGCGGTGCTGGTGCTCGCCGACCAGATGGACCGTTCGCAGTCGGCGCTCACCGCGATCGCGATCGGCGCGTTCATCGCCGCCGGCGTGCTCGGCGTGCTGCGGCTGGTGGGGGACCGACTGCGGCAGCCGTAGCTCGGCGTGCCACGCACGACCGGGACCGCCCGCCGGCGCCGGCGCCGGGCCTCAGCCCGTCGAGCCGCGGCCGGTGCCCGGACGGCCGGCGTCGTCGTCGCCGCCGTCGCGACCGGCGCCGCCGATGGCCTTGCCCGTCTCCTCGAGCAGCCGGCCCATCGTCTCGAAGACCGAGGCGACGCCGGCCTGCGTGGCCTGGACCGCGGCGGTCGCGGAGTCGCGGGCGAGCCCGGCGGGGTCGCTCGTCGCGGCGTTCGCGGCGTCCTGCAGCGACGGCCCCACGCGGTCGGCCACGCGGCTCGCGTGCCGCTCGAGGTCCGACACCGCATCCCGGGTCCGGCCCGTCGCCCGCTCGACCGCGTCGGTCAGCGTGCGACCGAAGAGCTCGCCCAGCGTCCGCATCTCGTCGCGGGCCCGTCGCAGGTCCTCCTCGGCGAAGCGGCGGCCGGTGCTCGTCGCCTCGGCCATCGCCAGCCGCGAGGCGTTGGCGGCGCTCGTCACCGCGTCGCCGAGGCCGTCGAGGACGTCCTTCAGCGGGCCGTCGGTCGCGGCGCCGCGCCGCTTGGCGCCCTCGACCGCCCCCTCGAGGGCGGACTGGGCGGCCTTGCTGAAGCGCTCGCCGCCGGCCTCGATGCGGTCGCCGGCCTGCCGGACGGCCTGCTCGGTGGCGCGGCGCACGTCCTCGCCGGCGGCGGCCGCCTGCTCGACCGAGCGGCGGATGGAGTCGAGGGCCTCGCGGGTGGGATCGGTCATGGTCGGGCTCCGGATGGTCCTCGCACTCTACCCGCGCTCCCTGCGTCGCGGGCCGGTGGGGGCGAGCCGGCGGGCCGCCCAGCCGCCGGGATCGGTGGCGTGGTCGACGATCGCCCGCTCCCACGCCGCGAGATCGCCGGGGGCGCGGCCGCCGAACCCGGCCACCAGGCCGCCGATCGTCACGAGCACGACGTCGTCGAGGACGGCCGGGTCGAGGTCGCCGAGATGCCGGGCCGCGAGCCGCTCGCCGTCCTCCGGCCCCACGTCCGGATGCTCGAGCAGCAGACGCACCACGTCGACCGCCGGGGGCCCGACGCTCGCGTGCTGCCAGTCGACCAGGACCGCGCCGCCCGCTGCCGCGAGCGCGTGGCCGGGGTGCAGGTCGCCGTGGATGAGGCCCCCGGGCAGGGACGCGAGCCGGGTGCAGGCGCGTTCGAACCCCGCCGCCACGCGATCGAGTCGGCGCCGCCACGCCGTGCGGCGGGGGCCGGGCAGCAGGGCGAGGAAGCCGTGGGTGCGGCGGGCGACGCGGCGGGCGCGGCGGGCGAAGGGCGCCGCCGCGCCGTCGGTCCCGCGGCCCCACGGGGCGAGGAGGCCGCGGTCCTCCGGCTCGAGGGCCGCGGCGTGGACGCGGGCGGCGGCCGCGAGCGCCTCGGGCGGGCTCGCGCCGGCCGGAGGATCGGAGCCGGGAGCGGACGGCGCGACGCACTCGAGGAGCAGGTCGTCGCCGACGCGGGCGAGGAGCCGCGGCGTCGGCAGCTCGGCGCGCGGGCCGAGCACGCCGAGCACGTGGGCCTCGGCGTCCACTCGCCGCGACGGCAGGCCGGGGACCGCGAGCTTGGCGACGGCGACCGGGCCGTCGTCGCGATCGATCCGGCGCACGCGGGCGCTGGTCCCGCCGCCGACGGGCGGGCCGGCGGCGGCGTCCGACAGGCGGGCGCACGCGAGGAGATCGGCGATGCGCTGCTCGTCGGTCACCGCCAACGGTATGCCGTCCTCGTGCCGCCGGCCGGCCGCGGCGACGCGGTGACCGAGCGCACGCTCGACGCGACCGCCGGAGGGCGACGACGTAGACTTCCGGCTCGAGCCGCGATCGGACGGGGAGCGCGCGGGCGCCCGCGCCGGCCCGCGGCGACGAGACGCAGGGAGGCATACGGCATGGCCGCGGACGACGAGAAGATCATCTACTCGATGTGGAAGGTCTCCAAGACGGTCGGGGACCGCACGATCATCGAGGACATCTCGCTCTCGTACTTCCACGGGGCGAAGATCGGCGTGATCGGTCTCAACGGCTCCGGCAAGTCGACGCTGCTACGGATCATGGCCGGGGTCGACACCGACTACGAGGGGCAGACGTCGCTCGCGGACGGCTTCACGGTCGGCTACCTCGAGCAGGAGCCGCTCGTCGACGAGACGAAGACCGTCCGGGCCGTGGTCGAGGAGGGCGTGGCCGAGACGGTGGCCCTGCTCCGCGAGTTCGACGCGATCAACGAGAAGTTCGCCGAGGAGATGACGCCCGAGGAGATGGAGTCCCTCCTCGAGCGGCAGGGCGAGGTGCAGGACCGGCTCGACCGGCTGAACGCCTGGGACCTCGACTCGCAGCTCCGGATGGCGATGGACGCCCTCCGCTGCCCGCCGGACGAGCAGACGGTCGACACCTGCTCGGGCGGCGAGCGGCGCCGCGTCGCCCTCTGCCGGCTGCTGCTGCAGAAGCCCGACATCCTCCTGCTGGACGAGCCCACGAACCACCTCGACGCCGAGTCGATCGCGTGGCTGGAGGAGCATCTGCGGCGGTACGAGGGCACCGTGATCCTGGTGACCCACGACCGCTACTTCCTCGACAACGTCACCGAGTGGATCCTCGAGCTCGACCGCGGCCACGGCGTGCCGTGGCGGGGCAACTACTCGTCGTGGCTCGAGCAGAAGCGCCGGCAGCTCGAGGAGACGGAGAAGCAGGAGACGCAGCGCCGCAAGGCCCTCGCCCGCGAGCTCGAGTGGATCCGCAACACGAAGAGGAACCGGCAGACGCAGAACAAGGCCCGCATGCGCTCCTACGAGTCGATGCTGGGGGCGGACGCGGCGGAGCAGGCCCGCGAGGTCGAGATCTTCATCCCGCCCGGGCCGCGGCTCGGCGATCGGGTGATCGAGGCCGAGGGCGTGCAGAAGGCCTATGGCGAGCGGCTGCTGATGGACGACTGCTCGTTCTCGGTGTCGCCGGGCTCGATCGTCGGGATCATCGGCCCCAACGGAGCGGGCAAGACGACGCTGTTCCGCATGATCACCGGGGAGGAGGAGCCGGACGGCGGCACGTTCACGGTGGGCGACACGGTGAAGCTCGCCCACGTCGATCAGTCGCGGGCCGAGCTCGATCCCGAGGCGACCGTCTGGGAGGCGATCAGCCGCGGCGAGGAGAAGATCCGCCTCGGCTCCTACGAGATGAACTCGCGGGCGTACGTGGCCCGCTTCGGGTTCACCGGCAGCGAGCAGTCGAAGAAGGTGAAGGTGCTCTCCGGGGGCGAGCAGAACCGCGTGCACCTCGCCCGCATGCTCACCAGCGGGGCGAACGTGATCCTGCTCGACGAGCCGTCGAACGACCTCGACGTGAACACCCTGCGGGCCCTCGAGGACGCGCTGCTGCAGTTCGCCGGCTGCGCGATCGTGATCAGCCACGACCGCTGGTTCCTCGACCGCATCGCGACCCACATCCTCGCCTTCGAAGGCGACAGTCAGGTGCGCTGGTTCCCGGGCAACCACGCCGGCTACGAGTCCGACCGCCGCGAGCGGCTGGGCGCGGACGCGAGCCCGACGCGGATCCGGTACCGGAAGCTCACGCGGAGCTGAGCTCCCTGCGGGCGACGGACGCCCGCGCCGCCGTGCCCGCCGCTCCGGCTCGCGTCGCCCGTCCCCGATCGCCCGTGCCCGCGCGCGACGACGGGCGGACTCCCGGAGGAGCGCCGCCCGTCGTCGTGGTGCGTGGCGACGGTCGGTCGACCGCCGGCGGGGCGTCAGCCGCCCTCGGCGCCGGCCGGGGTGGAGTCCACCAGCGTCACCTCGAACAGCAGGGTCGCGTTCCCGGGGATGATCGGCGCGAAGCCGCGGGCGCCGTAGCCGAGGTCCGGCGGGATCTCGAAGACGCGGGTCTCGCCCTTCCGCATCAGGGCGATGCCCTCGATCCAGCCCTCGATCAGGCCGCCGGGGCGCAGGGGGGCGGTGAACGTGTCGCCCTGGGGCTTGCCGATCGAGGTGTCGAAGCACCAGCCGTCGTCGGCCAGCCAGCCGGTGTACCGGGCGGTGATCGTGGAGCCGACGGGGACGGTCTCGCCCTCGCCCTCGGAGACGACCGCGGTCACGAGCCCGCTCTCGCGCGGCTCGGCCGCGTCGAGCAGGCGTCGGGCCCGCTCGAGCCGCTCGGAGCGCTCGACCATGGTCGCGCGGGCCTCGGCGTAGGTCTCCTGCCACGCGAGGGCATGCTCGCGGGCGGCCTCCGAGAGATCCGAGGCGTCGAGCCGGGTCGCGCGGCGGATCACGACCGGCTCGGCCGGCACGTCGCGGGACTGGCGGCCGGCCAGCGTGCCGAGGCCGGTGGGCACCGCCTCGATCGCGTCGACGGTGGCCCGGCCGTCGACCACGATGCCGAAGACCGCGTAGGCGGCGCCGTCGCGGCTCATGTCGAGGGGCGGGTTGTCCTTCACGTTGACGAAGAACTGGCTGGTGCCCGAGTGCGGCTGGCCGCCGAGGCGGGCCATCGAGAGCGCGTAGTCGTCGTTCTTCAGGCCGTTCTGCCACTCGTTGCGGACGCCCGGCCGGGTCTCCTTCCGCTCGCCCTCGGCGGTGAAGCCGCCGCCCTGGATCACGAAGTCGGGCACCACGCGGTGGAAGGTGGTGCCGTCGTAGAAGCCGTCGTCCACGTACTGCAGGAAGTTGGCGACGGTCAGCGGGGCCGCGGGCGCGTCGAGCAGCAGGTGCATCTCGCCCTCGGTCGTCTCCATCCGCACGAACTCGAAGCGCGGGTCGAGGGTCGGCGCCGTCCGCTCGGCGGTCTCGGGCTGGGCCTCGGCGGGGGCGGCGTCCTGGCCGGCGAGGGCGGCGGCGCCCCCGGCGGCGCCGGCGGCGAGCAGGACGGCGAGGGCGGCACGGGCGGCCGGAAGCGGTCGAAGCGTTCGGGACATGGGGTCGGTTCCGGGGGGGCTCGGGAAGGGCCGCCGACGCAGCGGCGGACCGACGAGTGTACCCGGCGGCCGCGGGGGGGCTTCCCGGCGG
>CAYLNM010000158.1:0-9908 GCA_964385045.1 uncultured Isosphaeraceae bacterium | reverse complement strand
CGGGGGGGCGGAAGCGCGGCAGGGCGAGGGGGGCGGAAGGGCGAACCCGGTGCCACGTCGTCGCGCCAGTCAGCGGCCGGCGGCGGCCGGCGAAGCACGCGCACCGAGGCCCGATCCGCAGGGGGGTGAGCATCCGGCCACGGCCGGCCCGCGGGCCACGGACACGATCGCTCCCCGGCTCCCGCACCGCCCGTCCATTGCCCGTCAACGGGCCGGGGGGTACCCTATGCGTCGCGGCTGCGCCCGCCCGACCGAGCCGAACGCACTCCGCTCATCGGGGTTGGCTCAGGTCCACTGTCGGCCCTCCCGTCGGCCGTCGGGTCACGCCCCCATTCGGAGAACGGACCGTATGTCTGTCGAGCCTTCGCGCCTTCGTGTGTCCGACGAGGACGGGATCACGCGCATCGAGTTCGTCGATCGCAACATCCTCGACGAGGCGAACATCCGCCAGATCGGGGACGAGATCACGGGCCTCATCGAGGACCGCCCGACCCCGCGGATCCTCATCAGCTTCGAGAACGTCGATCACATGTCCTCGGCGGCCCTCGGCACCCTGATCACGATCAACAACAAGATCAAGGAGAAGGGCGGCCAGCTCCGGCTGTCGGACATCGACAAGCAGATCTACCAGGTGTTCGTGATCACGAAGCTCTACAAGCTCTTCGAGATCCACGAGACCCGCGAGCAGGCGATCGCCAGCCTCGCGTGATCGCGTGACGGCGCCCGCCCGCGTCGAACGCGGGTCCGTCCGTCGGGCTTGGCGGCGGGCCCGACCTCCAGCTTCGGACCGCCGCGTGGACTCGAGGGACGACGTGATCGCCGACGAGCTCGACCTGACGGACCTGCCGAGCTCCCGGGAGGTCCAGCAGCGGATCCTCGACGCCTGCGAGGAGCGGTCGTTCGACGCGAGCAGCTGCTTCGCGATCCGTCTCGCCCTCGAGGAGGCGATCTCCAACGCCTTCAAGCACGGCAACCGCCACGACCCCGCCAAGCGGGTTCGGCTGCGGTATCGCATCGCGCCCCACGAGGTGGAGTTCGAGGTCGAGGACGAGGGGGAGGGCTTCGATCCCGACGCGGTGCCCGACCCGACGCTCGACGAGAACCTCGAGCTGCCGAGCGGTCGCGGGATCGTCCTCATGCGCAGCTTCATGAGCGAGGTCGCCTACCTCGGCGCGGGCAACCGCCTGCGGCTGCGGTACGAGCGACCCGCGGACGACGTCGAGAACGTCGCGGGTTCGGACGAGACGCCGGCGGACTGACGGCCGGAGGACTGGAGCGACCGTCCGTTCGCCTCTCGGGAGGACGGTTCGGACCAGACGCCGGCGGACTGACGGCCAGAGCCCCTCCGACAGTCGGAGCGCCCGCCGGCGGAGCCTCCGCCCGGGGCCGCGCCATCGCACGCGGGCTCGGTGGGGCGGAAGCGGTGGGCGCGGCCCGCGGCCCGCGGCCCGCGGGCGTTCACGGCGTGATCGCGACCTTGAGCACCCCGTCCCGCTGGTGCATGAACAGCTCGTACGCCTCCTCGATCCGCTCAAGCGGAAATCGGTGGGTCACGAGCGGCCGCAGGTCGGTGCGTCCCGAGGCGAGGACGTTCATGAGCCGTCGCATCCGCTCCTTGCCGCCCGGGCACAGCGTCGTCACGATCGCGTGGTCGCCGAGGCCCGCGGCGATGGCGTCGAGGGGGAGCGTGAGCTTGCCCGAGTAGACCCCGAGGCTCGAGAGCACGCCGCCGGGACGGAGCACGCGGAGGCAGTTCTCGAAGGTCGCCTGGGTGCCGAGCGCCTCGATCGCCACGTCGACGCCGCGGCCGTCCGTCGCCTCCAGGATCGCCTCGATCGGATCACGCTCCGTGTAGTCGATCGCCACGTCGGCGCCGAGCGCACGCGACATGGCGAGCCGCTCCGGAACCGAGTCCACGGTCAGGATCCGGGTCGCCCCGAGCAGCTTCGCGCCGGCCGTGGCGCAGAGGCCGATCGGACCCTGCGCGAAGACCGCGACGGTGTCGCCGATCCGGATGCGGCCGTTCTCCGCTCCGCCGAAGCCCGTGCTCATGATGTCGGGGCACATGAGCACCTGCTCGTCGGTCAGGTGATCGGGAATGGGTGTGAGGTTGGCCGTTGCGTCGGGGATCAGCACGTACTCGGCCTGGCAGCCGTCGATCGTGTTGCCGAGCCTCCAGCCGCCCATGGCCTTGCCGCCGCACTGGGCTCCGTGTCCGTCGAGGCAGGTGTGGCACTGACCGCACGGCGTGATCGCCCCCGCGATCACCCGCTGGCCCACTCGGTAGCCGGCGACGGCGCCGCCGAGCTCCTCGATGACGCCGACCGGCTCGTGACCGATCGTGAGTCCGGACGCGACCGGATACTCGCCCTTGACGATGTGGACGTCGGTCCCGCAGATCGTCGTGGTCGTCACCCGGACGAGGGCATCCCGCGGACCGACGGAGGGGACCGGCTTCTCCTCGAGCGCGATTCGGCCGGGCTCCACGAACACCGTCGCCTTCATCGTTCGGTCGGGCACGTGCGGTCCTCCGGGCCCCGTGCGGGGCGACGGGCGATGGGGCCACGCGGGTCCCCCGGACCGCGCCGAGTCGGCCGCCGCGGCGGGGAGGGCGGCCCCGACCGATCGTACTCGGCGTTCGGGGATTCGCGAGGCCCCGGTCGGTGCCGGCGCCCGCGGGGTCGATCGTCGCGGTCGCGGCGCCTGCGCGTCCCGCCTCGCCGGCCACGCAGGACGGAGCGGTCCCGGCCGGCCAGGACCCGTCCTTCGCCGGCGGCCTCGTCGCCTGCTCGCGGGGGGTGACCCGGAGAGGCCGGCACCGTCGCCGCCAGCCCGCCGGCCGGGCGATTCCTCGCCCGGCGGGCATCCGGGGGCCTCGCGGTCCCGCGCACCCGCGCCTTGCGCGCTGCGCCGGGATGGTTTCGGGACGTCATGTGCAGTGCCTGAACGCAGTCCTCGTCAAGCCAACGCGCCGCGGCAGCCGGCCGCTGCGCCGGGGGACCGACGCTCCTTCCATCGAGAGGGCCCCATGAAGCGGCAGCGGTTCCGGACGGTGTTCCTGAGCGACGTGCACCTCGGCAGCCGGGGCTGCCGCGCCGAGGAGCTCCAGCGGTTCCTGAAGCGGATCGACTGCGACGAGCTCTACCTCGTCGGGGACATCGTCGACTTCTGGCGAATCCGCAAGCGGGCCTTCTGGCCGCCCCAGCACAACGAGGTCCTCCGCCGGATCCTGAAGCTGGCCCACCGCGGCACCCGAGTGGTCTTCATCCCGGGAAACCACGACGAGGCGATCCGCGAGTTCGTCGGCCAGACCTTCGGCGGCATCGAGATCGTCCGCGAGGCGGTCCACGAGTGCCGCGACGGCCGCCGGCTGCTCATCGCCCACGGCGACGAGTACGACCTCGTCGTGCGGCAGGCCCGCCTCCTCTCGCTGGTGGGGGCGTGGGCCTACGAGAGCCTCATCGTGATCGACCGCACCGCCCACCGCGTCCGCCGCCGCCTCGGCCGGCCGGAGTGGTCGCTGGCCCAGGCGATCAAGCTGCGGGTCAAGAGCGCGTGCACCTTCCTCAGCCGCTTCGAGGAGGCGCTGGCGGGGGTCGCCCGCAGCCGCGGGCTCGACGGCGTGGTCTGCGGCCACGTGCACCAGCCCGCGACGGGGCTGATCGACGGCGACGTGGCCTACTTCAACTGCGGCGACTGGATCGAGAACTGCTCCGCCCTCGTCGAGTGCGAGGACGGCACGATCCAGCTCGTGGGTCGCGACCTGAAGCCGCTGCGGCGGACGGCGATGAACGCGGTGCCGGTCGTCGGGGACGGGGGCGAGGCCGGTGGCGACGGGGCAGCGGCCGATCAGGCTCAGGACGGCGACCGGTGGATGCCGGTGACGCCGGTGGGGCTGCCGAGCGAGCGGGCCGAGCCGGTTGCACCCGGCGGGCCTGGCGCCCCCGGCGCGCCGGGCGCGCTCGACACGTCGGGGGCGGCGGACGGCGAGGCGTCCGGTCGTCCGGTGGGCGGAGGCGAGGCCGTGGCCGTTGCGCCGGACCCCGGCGCCGATGGGGACGGCGAGCAGCCCGCTCGAAAGGCCGCGGCCGAGCTCGCAGCCCTGCGGGCCCGGATCCCGGTGCCGGCCGCGCTGGCCGCCGCGGCGGTCTCGCCGGTCTCGCCGGCCGATCCGACACCCGAACGAATCACCTCCGCCCGCTGACGCGGGGCGGTGGCAGCCGCCGGATGCGCCGCGCATGGGCCGACGATGCCGCGCGCCGACGTGCCCATCTCGACACGATCATCCTTCAGGAAGAAGAGGCACCCTCCTGCGCAGAGGGTGACTGGGGGTCATGCGCAAAGATTGAGTAATCGTGCGTATCGAGACTCCTGCTTCGGTACGATTCCATCGGAGGACTGCGGAAGGGAGACCGTCGCATCGTCGCCTGCGCAGCGCGATCAGTCACTCCTCGTCTTCGCGCACTCATCGGAATCGAGGAGAGAAGAACCATGCATCATCGAACCTGGGCGATCGCGGCCGCTGCGGCCACGATCGTCGGCGGAGCCGCGTCCGCGTCGACCGTGGACGTGACCTGGAACTCGGGTGCGAGCACCACCGGGACCTTCAACGTCTCCGTCGGCGCCGCTTCAGCGAACGTCGGCGGCGGCCGCTTCGTCTACGACGTCAGCAATGCCGCCGGGACCGCGCTCGAGGGCGTCGGGTCCATCCACTCGTTCTGCGTCGAGCTCAACGAGTTCGCCGCGAGCGCGAATGGCGTCAACGTCTCCTCGGGCAACGGCATCGCCGGCATGGTGCCGGATGACGACGACGGCCCTGGCGGCTTCGCTGCGGCGACTCCGCTCGACACGGACGACCTCAAGGCGCTTTCCTGGCTGTTCGAGGCGCACTTCGCGACGGTGACCGCGCCCGGAGCCATGAACAGCGACATCTTCGCCTTCCAGCTCGCGGTGTGGGAGATCGTGTACGAGCAGGACCCCGCCGATGGGCCGTTGATCTATCAGGTCGATGGTGCCAACGAGGGCGTGTTCCGCGTCAACAGTGGCAACTCGACCGCCATCTCGACCGCCAACGGATGGCTCGCCGGCCTGAACGACGCCGACTTGACGACGCAGGCCGTCAACGGCGCTCTGGTGGCCCTCAGCAAGGACGGCTTCCAGGACCAGATCACCCTCATCCCGCTGCCGGCTCCGGTCCTCATGGGCCTCGCCGGCTTCGGCCTCGCCGCCGTCGCGCGGCGGCGCCTGCGGCAGGGCTGATCGCCCTGGCATGAGGCGGTCCCGCTCCGCGGGAACGCCACCAGTGCACGAACGCGGCGGGGTCGTCCTTCACGGGCGGCCCCGCCGTTCGTTGCGCGGCGGCGGCGGCGGCGGCCGCGGCGTGCCCGGGCGGCCGCGCCGCAAGTCGCGGGCGGTTCCGGGCCGATCTGGCGACATGCGGCCCTCGTCCCGCCATCCGTCCTCGTCGCCGTCGCCCCCGGCGTCGCCCCCGGCGTCGCCCTCGGCCCCGTCGCCGTCACCGCCGTCGCCGGACCGGGGGGCGGAGGTCGACCCGCTGGAGGGCGACGCGGCCGCCGCCAGCACCCCGGTCGCCGCCAGCACCCCGGTCGCCGCCCCGTCCGGCTCCGCCGCGTCCGCCGCCGCCCCGTCCGCCGCCGCACCGTCCGGCGCCGCCGCGTCCGGCGCCGCTGCCGCCGCGGAGCCGTCCGTCACCACGGAGCCGCCCGTCATCGATCCCAGCCTCGAGGCCGCCGTCCGCACCATCGTCTCCGTCGCCCCCGCCCTCGAGCCGCCGGGCCCCGAGCACCCGGTGACGCGGGCCGCCGCCGACGGTGCCGCCCGTGGCTGGTACCGCCCCGACGAGGCCGACCTGCTTCGCGACCGGTTCGCCGTCTACCTCACCGGACGCGACGCCCTGCACGCGGTGATCCGCGAGTCGCGGCCCGCGGTGCTGCCCGCCCTCGGTCGCCGCCCCGCGTCCGACGACGACGTGCGGCACTTTCTCGTCGCCTGGACCGCTGCCTGCGTGCTGGTGCGGGCCGCTCGCGCGATGGTGGAAGCGCTTGGCGGCGACGAGCGGCTGCGGCGGAAGCTCGACGAGCCGGATCCCGATCGCCGCATTCCCGCCGGGAGGTTCCGCGCGATCCGCCGGGCCGTGACCCATCCGGTGGCGGCGTGGCGACTGGCGGCGGGACTTCGGCACGCCGACGGCATCCGCGACCGGCTGGAGCGGACGCTCGCCGAGCCCGCGTTCGCGCCGCTCGCCGGCGCCCTCGCCGCCGCGGAACCGTCGGTGCGGCTGTCCGTCCGCCGCTACCTGCTCGCCCGGCTGCGGTATCGCGCGTGGGCGCTCGGGGGCCGTGGCCGCACCGCCTGGCGGGGGCTGCTCTTCCGCGGCCTGCGGATCGGCGGCTCGGTGGTGGCGGAGCTGCGGCTGCCCGGACGCACCCGCCGCCTCGATCCGCGCGTGCGCGACGAGGTGGCCGCGGCCCTTCGGCCGGGCGACGTCCTCGTCACCCGCCACGAGGCGGCGGTCAGCAACCTCTTCCTGCCCGGCCACTGGCCGCACGCGGCCCTGCACGTCGGATCCCGCGCGGACCTCGAGGCCCGCGGCGTCGCGATCCCGCCCGCCACCGCCGGCCGCTGGCCGACGGCCGCCCGCGTGCTCGAGGCCCGCAAGGACGGCGTCCGGCTCCGGGCCGTCCCCGACACGCTCGCGGTGGACGCCGTCGTCGTGCTCCGCCCGCGGCTCGACCCGGCCGGGATCGACGCCGCGATCGCCCGCGGCCTCCGCCACGAGGGCAAGCTCTACAACTTCGACTTCGACTTCTTCACCGAGGATCGGCTCGTCTGCACCGAGGTCGTCTTCCGCGCGTACGACGGCGTCGGCGGACTCCGCCTCGAGCTGACCGAGCGCAGCGGCCGTCCCACCCTCTCGGCCGAGGACCTCGTGCGGCGGGCCCTCGCCGGCGACGGCTTCGAGCTCGTGCTGGTGGCGGGCTCGGCGGTGCGGGGCGGCGGGGTGGCGACCGGCGAGCGGGCGGTCCGCCGCGTGCGGGCCACGCTGCGGTGGGCGGGCACGTCGGGGGGGCCGGCCGGGCCCGCGTGCCCGGCGCCCGGCGGCACCGCGCACGCGGGCGCGGAGCGTCCTGCCTCCGGTCGGTAGCATCCCGGTCCGCGGCGCCCGCACGCGACCGTGCCCCCGAACGGACCCGGTCGACGAATCCGCGGCGGCGACCCGGAGCATGCATCGTGATGAAGGATGAAGCGAGCGGCCGGCCCCCGGCCGACGACCCGCCGCCGGGGGGCGAGCCGGCGATCGCGGTGCGCACGCGGCAGCCGGTCGGACAGGGCCTCGAGAAGGCCATCGACGTCGTCGCCTGGACGCTCCTCGTCGTCGGCGGTCTGGCCCTGCTCGTGCTCGGATTCGTCGCGTCCGGCGACGCCGGTCCGGCGGGCTTCCTCGTCGTCCTGAATCCCGCCGTCGTGGTGGTGGTCGTGTTCCTCGTGCTTCGGGCGCTGGCCGAGATCCTCCGGCTGCTCAAGAGCGCGGCGGGACTGCCGTACAGCGGGACGATCTCCGGGTCGCGCACCGTGCCCGAGCTTCGCTGCGGTCGCTGCCGCAACGTCCTGCACGACGCGGATCGATGCGACGCGTGCGGGGCGAGCATCGAGCGGGTGGTCGACGTGGCGGATCTCCGGGGCGATGGAGGCGATGGCGGCGATGGCGGCGGGGCGGCCGGCGACGATGGCGGCCGCCGGGGCGGCGACGCCGATCGGGCCGCCGGCTGAGCGGACGTCCCGTGGCCGAGGGCTCGGCGTCCCCGCCTGCCGCCGGTACGGTGGTCGGGCCGGGGATGGAGCCCGATCCCATGCCGCACCGCTCGCCCGAGCCCCGCCGCGTGCTCCCGTCCGCCGCGACGTCGCCGCCGCGGTGGCGGCAGCGCGGCGTCGCCCTCCTCGCGCTGCTGCTGGCCTCGTCCTTCGCAGCGGCCACGACCGCCGCGGACTCCGCGGACTCCGCGGACGACGACCCGGCCGGCGCCCCCACGCTCGCCGGGCCCGCCGCACCCGCCGCACCCGCCGCACCCGCCGCACCCGCCGCACCCGCCGCGGCGCCGGAGCCCGCCGACCCCTGGGCCGCCGGCGGCCCGTGGCTCACGTTCCGCGGCGAGGGCGGCGCCGGCGACGGCCTCCGCGTGGTGCTCGTGAGCGGCGACGAGGAGTACCGCAGCGAGGAAGGGCTCCCCCAGCTCGCCCGGATCCTCGCCGAGCGGCACGGCTTCACCTGCCGCGTGCTGTTCGCGATCGACCCCGAGACGGGTCACGTCGATCCCGACGAGCGCACGCACCTGCCGGGGCTCGCCGCGCTGGCCGCCGCCGATCTGATGATCATCCAGACGCGGTTCCGCGATCTGCCCGACGCGGCAATGCGGCACGTCGATGCGTACGTGCGGTCGGGCCGTCCGATCGTCGGGCTGCGGACCGCGACGCACGCCTTCGCGCCGAGGGCGGACTCCGCCTACGCCGGCTACGGCTGGAACCACGGCGGCGAGCGGTGGCCCGGCGGCTTCGGCCGTGGCATCCTCGGCGAGACCTGGATCGCCCACCACGGTGCCCACTCCCGCGAGGGCACCCGCGGGCGGATCGCACCGGGGGCGGACGACCACCCGGTCCTCCGCGGCCTCGCCGACGGCAGTGTCTTCGCCGACACCAACGTCTACGGCGTGCGGCTGCCGCTGCCCGAGGACTGCGTTCCCCTGGTGCTCGCCGAGGTGACCGCGACCCGGAGCGCCGATGCCCCGGCGGTCGACGGCCCGAAGAACGAGCCGATGATGCCGCTGGCGTGGACCCGGCGGATGCCGGTCGGGGCGGAGGCGGCTCGCGGCGACGGCGACGGCGGCGGGGACGACGACGCGGCCGCCCCGCGCGAGCGGCGCGTCTTCACCACCACCCTCGGCTCGTCGGTCGATCTCGCCGACGCGGGCGCGCGGCGGCTGGTGCTGCAGGGGGCCTTCTGGGCCCTCGGCCTCGAGGACGCGATCCCGGCGGACGGGATCGACGTCGGGATCGTCGGCGACTACAAGCCGACGCCGCAGGGCTTCGGCGGCTTCCGCCGCGGCGTGCGGCCCTCGGACCTGCCGGGCTGGGAGCCGCCCGCGACGCCCGCGGCCGGCAACGCCGCCGGTGCCGGGGCCGCGGCGCCACCGGCCGCCCGACTCGAGCTGCCCGACGGCGGCACGCTCGTGGTCGCCGGTGGCACGGTGGCCGAGCGGATCGCCCAGTCGGGGGCGCTGGCCGCCCTGGCCCACGCCGCCCACCCCGGCCGGACGATCCGCGTGCGCGAGGTCCCGTGGTCGGGCGACGCCGCCGGCGTGCGGCCGCGGGAGACGGGCGTGCCCGGCGTGCGCGACTGGATCCTCGCCCTCGAGGCCGACGCGGTCGTCGCGTGCTTCGGCATGACCGAGTCGTTCGCGGGGCCCGACGGGCTCGACGACTTCCGCCGCGACCTCGAGGCGTTCGTGGCCATGGTGCAGGCCGCCCGCGGCCCCGCGGTGGACGTGACGCTCGTCTCGCCCCTCGCCCACGAGGACCTCGGGGCCCCGTGGCCGACGGGCGAGACGGTCGCGGCTCGGCGGCGCGACCTCGCCGCCTACGCCGCGGTGGTGCGGGACGTCGCCGCTTCGGCGGGAACGCGGTTCGTCGACCTGTTCGCCGCCACCGATCCGCTGGCCGTCGGCGGGACCGCGCCGCTCACGACCAACGGCATCCACCCCGGCGAGTCCGGGGCCGTGATGCTGGCCGGCCGCGTCGCGGCGGGGCTGGGGTGGCTCGACGAGGAGGCCGTGGCCGCCGCCGCCGCCGCCCGGGCCGCGCTCCGGCGCGACCCCGGCGATCCCGCCGCCGCC
>CAYLNM010000157.1:0-9989 GCA_964385045.1 uncultured Isosphaeraceae bacterium | reverse complement strand
GTCCGGACCCGCATGCACGACGCCGCCCCCCATGCCCGGCCCGCCGCCTCCGCCGCCCACGTGGCCCCCGGTCCCGCCGGGGAGCTCGCGGGCGGGGACACCGCCGCGGCCGGCCCGCCGACGCCGCCCCCGATCGAGCCGGCCGCCGACGGCTCCCGGCTCCGCCGCCGCGTGCTCGGCGCGTGCACCGCCCTCGCCACCGGCGGCCTCCTCGGCATCGCCGCCTGGCTGCGGCCGGCCTCCGCCGGCCTCGGCACGCACGAGCAGCTGATGCTCCCCGAGTGCGGGTGGATCCTGACCATGGACCTGCCGTGTCCGACCTGCGGCATGAGCACCGCCTTCGCCCACGCGGCCGACGGCGCCCTGATCTCGAGCCTGTTCACGCAGCCGCTCGGCGGGGCACTGGCGATCGGCACCGCCGCCACCTGCATCGCCGCCACCTGCACCGCCGCCACCGGGACGGGCGTCTTCGTCCGCCTCGTGGAGCGATGGTGGTCCGCCCGTCTCGCGTGGGTCGCCGGAGCGGCGGTCCTCGGGGCGTGGCTCTTCAAGATGGCCGCCCACCGAGGAGTCCTGGGATGACCGTCCGTCCGCGCCCGCTGTTCGCCGCCGTCGCCTCGGCCGTCCTGCTCCTGTCCGCCGGCGGCTGCGCCGTCTTCGGGATGGTGGGGGCGATGGGGCAGTCCTTCGAGTCGCAGAAGCTGATCGAGGTCGCCCCCGAGTACTACGGCCTCGAGGATCGCACCGTGGCCGTGGTGGTGAACGTCGGACTCGACGTCCGCTGGTCCTCGCCCAACCTCGCCACCGACGTCACGAACTTCGTCAGCCGCGAGATCGCGGCGAACGTCTCCGGGGCCCAGGTGATGAACCCCGCGGCGGTGATCGCGTGGCAGTACCGCACCGCCCAGTGGGACGCACTGCCCTACGGCGCGATCGCCGAGCAGCTCGGCGTGGAGCGGGTCGTCTACGTCGACGTCTACGAGTACCGCCTCAACCCGCCCGGCAACCGCTACCTGTGGGAGGGCGTGTGCGCGGCGACGGTCGGCATCATCGAGGCCGACGGCTTCGACTCCGACTCCTTCGTGGATGCGTTCGAGGTGTCGGTGACGCACCCCGACGTGCAGGGCGTCGGCCGCGATCAGCTGGCGCAGGGGGTGGTCGAGACCGGCCTCAAGTCGAAGTTCATCAGCCGCGTCGCCCAGCTGTTCTACCTGCACGAGCGGCCGAAGTATCCCGATCTCTACCGGCCGGAGCTCGACGCGTGAGCGGCCGGGGACGCACCGAGCACCGGCACCTCGCCCCGTCCGCGCCGCCGCCGGCGTCGACGGGGCCGGTGATCGACCGTCGACGCCTGCTCGCGGGCGGGCTCCTCGCGGCGGGCGGGCTGCTGCTCGCGGGCGGCTGCAACGTCGTGGCCCCGGTGGCCGCGGTCATCTCGGGCCCGCCCAAGCGGGATGCACAGTTCGTGCTGCCGAAGCGGCGCACCGTCGTCTTCGTCGACGACCGGCAGGGGGTGATCCCGCTCCGCTCGGCCCAGGTGCGGCGCCGCATCGGCCGCGGCGTGACCCGGATCCTCAACACCCGCGACGACCTCCTGCCCGGGCTGATGATCGACGCGGGTGACGCGATCGCGCTCGCCGACGCCCGCGACCGCAGCGGCGGCCTCGTGCCGCTCGGCGTCATCGGTCGCGAGGTCGGGGCCGAGGTCCTCATCGCGGTGCGGATCGACGTGTTCTCCCTCGCCGGCGGGCGCATCCCGCAGCCGACGGCGCAGGCGTCGGTGTGGGTGCTCGACATCACCGAGCGCCGGCGGCTCTTCCCGCCGCCCGAGTCGCGGGAGCCGGCGACGACCGCCTCCGCGTCGCTCTTCGAGTCGAACCCGCTCGGCGTGACCGACGAGGCGGCGCAGGTCGCGCGGTCCTTCGCCCTCGCCGAGCAGCTCGCGGACTCGGTGGCGAAGCTCTTCTACCGCCACGAGGTCAAGGAGCTCGGCGGGCAGCTCGAGCCCGGGTGATCCGGCGCGGCGGCGCCGCCGGTCGCCGTCCGCCGGCGAAGAGCCGGCACGCTCGCCCTCGTCGCCCTCGTCGCGCGCGTCGTACGCCGGCCACGCGGCCGGGACCGTCGGCGCGTTCCACGGCGGGTGCGACGCCCGCCCCTTCGCCCCGCGTCCGCCGCTCGCCCGCGCCGCCCGCGCCGCCCGCCACGCCCCCGGCCGTCCGCCGGTACGCTTGACCGTGGACCCCGGAGCCCGCGCCGATGCGCATCCTCCACGTCATCGACCCCGCGTTCCCCGGCGGCGGCGCGACCACGCTCCGCCAGCTCGCGGCCCCGCTGCGCCGCATCCGCTCCGTGTCGCAGCGGGTGGTCGTGCTCGGGCACCGCGGACACGCGCGGCTCGCCCGCCGCTGCGGCGTGCGGCCGGACGGCGTCGTGCCGGTGCCGGCGGGGCGGCCGCTGCTCGCGGCCCGCGCCCTGCGCCGCGTGATCGATGCGTGGGAGGCCGAGGAGGGCGCCTTCGACGTGCTTCAGGGCTGGACGCTCGGGGCCGCCGTCGCGCTCGGAGCCGCCGCGAGCGGCCGGCGGATCCTCGCGTGGTCGGCGATCGGCCCCGTGTCGGAGCCCGGGCTCGCCGCCCTGCGGCGGGCGACGCGGCGCAATCCGGTGCCCATCCTCGCCGCCGACCCCGCCGCCCGCGACGGCTTCGCGGACGCCGGCTTCGACGCCGAGCACCTGTCGGTGCTGCCCCCGGGCGTGGACCCCGACGCGATCGACGAGGAGGCCCGCCGCGACCTCCGCGCCCGGTGGGAGGTCGAGCCCGACGAGCTGGTGGTCGCCGCCCTGGCCGAGCCGCTGGCGTGGGCCGACGCCCGGACCGCGGCCGACGTGGCCGGACGCGCGGCGGCGAGCGGCCGGCGGGTCCGGCTCCTGGTGCACCACGCCGCGAACCGCCGTCCCGAGGCCCGGCGCTGGCTGCGGGCGCTCGGCCTCGAGCGGGTGCTGGTGGTGGAGGACCTCGTGGCCGAGCCGTGGCGGATCGTGCCCGGCATCGACGCGGCGTGGGTCCCCGGCGGCGACCCCACCGGCCGGGCCGCGGTGGTGGGCGACGCCCCGCCCGCGGACCGCTGGGGCGTGCGGGGGCTGCTGCTCGGCGGTGATCGGCGCCGACGGCCCGCGCCCTCGGTGCTCCCCATGCTGTGGGCGATGGCGGCCGGGCGGCCGGTGGTGGCGGAGGCCCACGGCGGCACGATGTGGATCCTCGGCGACGCGGAGGCGACCGGGGCCGGGATGCTCGTGCCGCCCGCGGACGTCTCGCGGGCCGCCGAGGGAATCGCCCGCTTCCACGACGACCGGTCGGTGGCCGACCGCACGGGCGAGCTCGGCCGGCGCGTGGTGCAGGGCCGCTTCCACGTCAGCGCGTTCTGCGTGCGGCTGCGCGACGCGTGGACCCGCCTGGTCGAGGACCGCCCGGTCCACGTCGCGAGCCACGCGGACCCCGACGTCGTGGAGTGGTTCGACCGGTCCGGCACCCGGTGGGTGGACACGCGGGGCGAACGCGAGCACCAGCCCGAGACGATTCGGCCGCGGGAACCGGGGGAGCGCTGAGCCGGCTCCGACGCCGGCGCCGGCGCCGGCGCGGGAGCGGGAGCCGGGCGGTGCGTCACGCGGCCGCGCGAACGCCGGCGGCCGGTCCCGCGCTCCGGCTCAGTCCTCGTCGCCGATGATCACCTGGTTCGCCTGCGGGTTCCAGTACCGCGGGTCGTTGCGGAGCTCGAGCAGCGGCACCGAGCTGAAGCTGCCGTCGAAGTGGACGACGGGCAGGACCTCGTCGCGGGCGGAGCGGAAGACGGGCACGCCCGCGTCCGCGTCCGGATCCCAGCTGCCGGCGTCGTTGGGCTGCTGCACCACCGACTCGAAGTCGCCCGCGATCCGCGCCGCGTCCCACGCGCCGCCGTCGGACTGCAGGTCGCCCTCCGCGTCGGGGAAGCGGGGCGGCATCAGGGCCGGGGCGCCGAGGCGCTCGCCCGCCGCCGCGCTGACGGCCTGGCCCGGCCCCCACGCCTCGTCGTCCCAGCGCCGGGTCGGAGCGAACACCACCAGCCGCGAGGTGTTGCGCACGCCGCTGACGGAGGTGACCGCCTGGGTGTCGAAGCGGTTCGTCCACGGGTCGCGGTTGCCCGGGACGTCGGGACGGGCAGTGTCCGGCACGGTGAAGTGCCGATCGTCGCCGCCGACCCAGACGGTGTTCATGCCGATCGCCGGCACGCGGGCGAGGCCGAGCTGATCCGGGCCGGCGGTCGCGCCGCCGACCACGCCATCGGCGACCTCGGCCGTCAGCCGGGCCCCCAGGCCCTCGCCGTAGCCGGTGGTCGTCACCCGCCAGTCGTCGAGGTACTCGGCGAGCCGCCACACGTAGGGCGCGGCGTCCTCGGTGCCCGAGATGTCCCGGCCGTCGGCGTCGCGAGCGCGGAGGGGCACGCGGGCCGAGTCGAGCACGTAGCCGGGCATCAGCGCGCCGCCGTGGTCCGAGGCGTAGCTGGTGTAGGCCTGCGCCATCTGCCGGAGCCCCGCCTGCGTCGCGCTGCGATCGCCGGCGGCCCGAATGCCGAGCAGGGCCGGGACGAGGATCGCGACGAGGATCGCGATGAGCCCGATGGCGAAGACCAGCTCGGTGAGCGAGAAGGCCGGGCGGGCGGTGCGGCGGGGTCGGGGCACGTCAGGACCCTCCGAAGCTGAGCAGGTCGTCGTACTCGCCGGCGATGTCCGGCGGCAGGTCGAGGTCCTCGTCGGTGAGCTCGAAGACCGGGCTCGACACCGTGCCCGGACCGTCGGCGGCGGAGAACCAGATGCCGTCGGGCCCCGCCGACATCAGCACGAAGGTGCCGCGGGCCTGATCGTCGAACGCCGGGTTGCGAATGAGCAGGGCGAGGTTGTCGCGGGCCTGCACGTCGTCGTCGAGGCCGGTGAGCACGCTGCCCCGGACGTTGCCGGAGGCGTCGTACTGCTGCAGCTCCGCGAGCTCGCCGATCCGCTCGGCCGCGAGGTAGGGAAGCAGGCCGGTGGGATCGAACTGGCCCGGGCCGAAGTCGCCGGTCGGCGTGAGGAGCGGGCCGAGCCGACTCTTGCGACGCATGAACGCGATCGGCTGGCCCCACGAGTCGATGAGGTCCGGGATGCCGGGGTCGGCGTCCGTGGGCACCTGGCCATCGACGGGCCGCAGCGAGCCCGGCGACGGGACGAAGTACGGCTCGAACTGGCGGCCGTCGACCCGCGGCCCCTCGCCGAGACGGGCGGGGTCGACGCGAAGGGCGTACTCGGGACCGGACGCCGAGTCGCCGATCGTCAGCTCGATGAGGCCCGGGGCGCCGGTGAACGAGTCCCAGTGGGCGTCGGATCCCGGATCCGGAGGGCCACCGATCGAGACCGCGAAGCCGCCCATCAGGTGCAGCAGCGCGTTCTCCATGGCCGTGATCTGCGGGATGTCGCCGTTGGCGCCGGCGTCGGCGAACAGCACCTCCTCCGGGATGACGCCCGGCAGGCGACCGTGCTCCTGCTGGAAGGCCTCGCAGCCGGCGCGGAAGGCCTCCATCGCGGCCTGCGTGCTGCTGATCTGGCCGCGCTCGCGGGCCGCGTCGAGGGCGGCGAGCAGCAGGCCGGCGAGCACCGCGATGATCGCGACGACCACCAGGAGCTCGATGACGGTGAACGCCCGGCGGCCGGCCGCGAGGCGGCGGGCGAGGCGGGGCGAGCGGGATCGGGTCGGGATGCGCGGCATGAGCGTGGGTCCTCGGACGCGATTCGCGGGAGCGGGCCGGCCTGATCCGGCACGATCCGCGGGAGTGAGTCCATTCCTCGGCCGCCCGGGCGGCGGGTCCGTCCGCCGGGACCGGCGCTCGCGCACGACGATGCCGGGTGGCGGGGGCCCCGTCACGCTCATCCAGGGACGAGGATAGCGGAGGGAGGGGTCGATCGAGGGCCGGGGGGCGGAAACGCGGCCCGCGCGGCGGTGATTGGTCCCGCCTCGCCAGGCGCGGCGGTCCGGAAAGCGAACCGCACGGGGGCGGGGGCCTCAGAGAGCCTCGAGCCGCCGCGCGAGGTCCTCCTCCACCAGCCGCTCGACGATCCGCTCGAGGCCGCCGGCCATCACCTCCGCGAGCCGCGCCTGCGCCTTCACGCGGTGGTCGACGACGAGGTTGTCCTTCCAGCGGTAGGTGCGGATCTTCTCCGCCCGGTCGCCGCGGCCGATCATCGACGCCCGCTGCTCGGCCCGCGCGGCGTCGGCGGCGGCCCGCTCGCGCTCGAGCAGCCGCGCCCGCAGGATCCGCCACGCCTGCTCGCGGTTGCGGGCCTGGCTGGTGGTGTCCTGGATCCGCACCTCGACGCCGGTCGGCTCGTGGATGAGGTGCACCGCGGTGGCGACCTTGTTGACGTTCTGCCCCCCGGGGCCCTGGGCGGTCGTGATCATCTCCTTCACGTCGCCGGGATCGAGGGCGACGTCGACCTCCTGCGGCTCGGGCAGCACCGCGACGGTGGCGGTCGAGGTGTGCACGCGGCCCTGGGCCTCGGTCGCCGGCACCCGCTTCACCTGGTGCGTCCCGCCCTCGTAGCCGAGCGTCGCCCACGCGCCGTCGCCGCTCACCGTCGCGGTGACGGCCTTGAACCCGCCCTGCTCGCCGGGCGAGCCGTCGACGATCTCGAGCCGCCAGCCGCGGCGGGCGGCGAGCTGCTCGTACATGCGGAGCAGGTCGCCGGCCCAGAGCGCCGCCTCGTCGCCGCCGACGCCGGCGCGGATCTCCAGCACCAGCGAGCCGATGCCCTCGTCCTCGCCGCGGACGAGCGAGCGGCGGGCGGCGGCGAGCTCCTCGTCGCGCCGCTCGCGCAGCCCCGGCAGCTCCTCGCGGGCGAGCGCCGCGAGGTCGGGGTCGTCGCCCGCGGCGAGGGCCCGCTCGCACTCGCGGATCTCGGACTCGAAGGCGACGACGCTGCGCCACGCCCGCACCGCCGGCTCGATCGCCCGCCGCGCCGCGGCCACGCGGCCGGCGGCGCGGTGGTCGCCGGCCACGGCGGGGTCGGCGAGCTCGGCGTCGAGGGCGTCGAGCCGGTCCGACAGCTCGACGAGCCGGTCGCGGAGCGGGTCGCGGGCGGGGGTGGACACGGGGCGGGGGTCCTCCGGACACGAACACGCCGCCCGTGAAGGCGGCGTGGGGGTGGGCGGGGGATGGGACCGGGCCGCGGCGGGCCCGGCGGGGCGTCACTTCTTCTTGCGGTTCTTGAAGTAGTCGCCCTTGAACTTGCGCTGGAACTTCTCGACCCGGCCGGCGGTGTCCACGAAGGACGACTTGCCGGTGAAGAACGGATGCGAGCCGCTCCAGATCTCGACGTTCAGCTCGGGCACGGTCGCTCCCACGGTCATCACGTGATCGCCGCGGAAGTACACCTTGCACTCGTGGTACTCGGGGTGGATGTCCTTCTTCATGGCGAGACCTTCGGCGGGCGGAATCGCCCGCGGGCTGGGACCCGGGATGGGTCGGGATGGTGGGAGGACGGACGCCTGCCGGATCGGCAAGGCGAGCCGCGTAGTGTAGCCGCGGTCCGCGTCCTCGCAAGCGGCCGGCCGGACGGGATCCGCCCGATCGGGACCCGAACGCCGGTGGCGAGGCGTCGGGAAGGCGGGGCGGCGGGACGGCGGGCGCACGGCCGCGACTCAGGCCGAGCTCGTCCTGAGGCTGATCGCGTCCACCACGTCGTTGAGCGTCGCGCAGGGCCGCATCGCCCGCTCCACCGCGGCGGGATTCGGCTGGAAGTAGCCGCCCACGTCCATCGGCTCGCCCTGGACCGCGTTGAGCTCGGCCACGATCGCGTCCTCGGCCGCCGCGAGGGCGGTGGCCACCGGGCGGAACCGCTCGGCGAGCTCGGCGTCCTCGCCCTGGGCGGCGAGGGCCTCGGCCCAGTAGCGGCCGAGCCAGTAGTGGCTGGTGCGGTTGTCGGGCTCGCCCACCTTCCGCGAGGGCGAGCGGTTCTCCTCGAGGTAGCGGGCGGTGGCGGCGTCGAGGGCATCGGCCATCACCTTCGCCCGCGGCACGTCGAAGCGGCCCGCGAGGTGCTCGAGCGACGCCGCGAGGGCGAGGAACTCGCCGAGGGAGTCCCACCGCAGGTGGTTCTCCTTCGTGAACTGCTGGACGTGCTTGGGGGCGGAGCCGCCGGCCCCGGTCTCGAACAGCCCGCCGCCGTTCATCAGCGGCACGATCGAGAGCATCTTCGCGCTGGTGCCGAGCTCGAGGATCGGAAAGAGGTCGGTCAGGTAGTCGCGGAGGACGTTGCCGGTGACGGAGATCGTGTCCTCGCCGGCCCGGGCCCGCTCGAGGGCGTGCCGCATCGCCTCCCGCGGGGCCTTGATCGAGAGCTCGAGGCCGCTGGTGTCGTGGTCCTTCCGGAAGCGGTGGACCTGCTCGATCAGCTGCGCGTCGTGGGCCCGATCCGCGTCGAGCCAGAAGACGGCCGGCGCCCCGGTCTCGCGGGCCCGCCGGACCGCGAGGCCGACCCAGTCGCGGACCGCCTCCTCCTTCACGCGGCACATCCGCCAGATGTCGCCCTCGGCGACGGCGTGCTCCATGAGCACGGTGCCGTGGCCGTCGACGATGCGGATCGTGCCCGCGGCCGGCGCCTCGAAGGTGGTGTCGTGGGAGCCGTACTCCTCGGCCTTCTTCGCCATCAGGCCGACGTTGGGGACGCTGCCCATCGTGGTGGGGTCGAACGCGCCGTGGGTCCGGCAGTGGTCGATGACCTCCTGGTAGATCCCGGCGTACGAGCGATCGGGGATCGTGGCGAGGCAGTCCTCGGTGTCGCCGGCGGCGTTCCACATCCGTCCGCCCTCGCGGATCATCGCCGGCATCGAGGCGTCGATGATGACGTCGTTCGGCACGTGGAGATTGGTGATGCCCCGGTCCGAGTCGACCATCGCGATCGCCGGCCCGCGCTCGTACACCGCCTGCACGTCGGCCTCGATCGCGGCCCGCTCGGCCTCGGGCAGCTCCGCGATCCGGGCCACGACGTCGCCGAAGCCGTGGTCGGCGTCGACGCCCAGCCGCTCGAGGGTGGCACCGTGCTTCTCGAAGACGGGCCGGAAGAAGACCCGCACCGCGTGGCCGAAGATGATCGGGTCCGAGACCTTCATCATCGTGGCCTTCAGGTGGAGCGAGAACAGCACCCCATCGGTGCGGGCCCGCTCGATCGCCGACTCGAGGAACGCGATCAGGCGCTCGCGGCTCATGAAGGTCCCGTCGACCACCTCGCCCGCGTCGACGTGGACGTCGTCCTTCAGGAGCAGGATGGTGCCGTCGTCCCGCACGAGCTCGATGCGGAGGACCGCGTCCTCGGCCATCGTGAGCGACTGCTCGTTGCCGTAGAAGTCGCCGCCGTCCATGTGGGCGACGTTGGTCCGCGACTCGGGGGACCAGGTGCCCATGCGGTGGGGATGCGAGCGGGCGTACTGCTTGACCGACCGCGGGGCGCGGCGGTCGGAGTTGCCCTCGCGGAGGACCGGGTTCACCGCGCTGCCCTTGATGCGGTCGTACCGGGCCTTGATCTCGCGTGCGGCGTCGTCCGCGGGATCCTCGGGGTAGTCCGGCAGGTCGTAGCCGTGCTCGCGGAGCTCGCGGATCGCCGCCTGCAGCTGGGGGATCGAGGCCGAGATGTTCGGCAGCTTGATGATGTTGGCCTCGGGCGTCGTCGCGAGGCGGCCGAGCTCGGCGAGGTGGTCGCCCACCCGCTGCTCGCCCGTGAGCCGCTCGGGGAAGGCGGCGAGGATCCGGCCCGCGAGCGAGATGTCCCGGGTCTCGACCGCGATGCCCGCGGGCTCGAGGTACGAGCGGATGATCGGGAGCAGCGAGTACGTCGCGAGGGCGGGGGCCTCGTCGGTGTGGGTGTAGACGATGGTCGGGGTGCTGGACATCGCGGCTTCCGGGGCTGACGACTGGGGCGGGGATCGGGGG
>CAYLNM010000156.1:0-10025 GCA_964385045.1 uncultured Isosphaeraceae bacterium | reverse complement strand
GACCCGCCCGTGGACGCCAGCCGAGACCCCGATCGCATCGCCCGCATGCTCCTCGAGAGCGCCGCCGCCCTCGTCCGCTCGACCCGGGCGGCCGCGATCGTGGTGGACGTCGCCGCCCTCCCGCCGCTGCACGCGGTGCCGCGCGACACCGTGCTCGTCAGCCGCCGCACGGCCAAGGACGAGCCCGACCCGCGCATCGAGGCGCTGCGGCCCTCGGCCAAGGCGGTGATCTCGGTCCCCGACGCCGACCTCGACCGCATGGGACAGGTGCGGCTCGCGGCGATCATCGCCCTCAGTGAGCGCATCCTCGACCTCGACGACACCGCGATCTTCCTCGTCGGTCCCCGCGACCGTCCCGCGGACTCGCTGTCGGTCGTGAGCCTCGACGGCGACCTCGAGCTGTTCGACACCTCGGGCCAGCCCGGCCTCGGCGAGCACATCAAGCGGGCGGTCTTCCACCGGGTTCTCACGCTCGCCCTCGAGCTCGGCCAGTACGGCCGCGAGGGCCGGCGAATCGGCACGCTCTTCGTGGTGGGCAGCCACCGCAAGGTGCTCGAGCACGCCGATCAGCTGATCCTCAACCCGTTCAAGGGCTACCCGGAGTCCGACCGCTCGATCCTCGACGACCGCATGGCCGAGACGATCCGCGAGTACTCGTCGCTCGACGGCGCGTTCGTGATCCGCGGCACCGGCGTGGTCGAGACGGCCGGCACGCACCTCAAGGCAGGCGTGGCCGAGGGGCTGCCGTCGGGACTCGGGGCCCGTCACGCGGCCGCCGCGGGGATCACGGCGGTGACCCGGTCGATCGCGATCACGGTGAGCGAGTCCGGGGGCGTGGTCCGCGTCTGGCGGGCCGGCCGGATCGTCGCGACCTTCGAGCCGGCCGGCCGCTGAACCGCGGCGAGCGGGCAGGATCGCCGGCCTTGGAACGAGGGTCGTCCGCCGCGGGGACGTCCGCCGGCTCCCGTATCATGGCCGCCATGACGAGCAGCACCGCCGAGATCGTGCGCACGCGGCTGATGGTGGGCATGGAGGTCCACGTCGAGCTCGCGACGCGCACCAAGATGTTCACGCGGACGCCGAACCCGGCGCACCCGGATCACTTCGACGCCGAGCCGAACACGCTGATCGACCCCGTGGTCGCGGCGCTGCCCGGCACGCTGCCGGTGATGAACCGCCGGGCGGTCGAGATGTCGATCATGGTCGGGCTGGCCCTGGGCTGCGAGATCCCCGGCTTCTGCAAGTGGGACCGCAAGAACTACTACTACCCCGACCTGCCCAAGGGCTACCAGATCAGCCAGTACGACCTGCCGCTGTGCGTGGACGGGTCGACCGAGATCGACCTCCCGGACGGCGGGACGAAGCGGATCGGGATCATCCGGGCCCACCTCGAGGAGGACACGGGCAAGCTCGGGCACGAGTTACCCGGGGGCGAGCACTACGAGGGCTCGCTCGTCGACCTCAACCGGGCCGGCACGCCGCTGCTGGAGATCGTCACGCACCCGGACTTCACGTCCGCGGACGAGGCGCTGTCCTTCGCCCGCGAGCTGCACCGCATCGTGCGGTTCCTCGGCGTCTCGCCGGGGATCATGCAGCGCGGCCACATGCGCTTCGAGCCCAACATCAACGTGGTGATCGACACCGCCGACGGCCACGAGTACCGCACGCCCATCGTCGAGATCAAGAACCTCAACTCGTTCCGCGCGGTGAAGGCCGCGATCGAGCACGAGCAGGAGCGGCAGGTCGAGGCGTGGAAGCAGGACGGCAAGGTCATGGGCCCGGGGGCCAAGAGCACCCGCGGCTGGGACGATGCGAAGCTCGTCACCGTGCTCCAGCGGACCAAGGAGGACGCGCACGACTACCGCTACTTCCCCGAGCCCGACCTCGTCCCGCTGCGGGTGGACCGGTCATGGGTCGAGGAGATCCGCGGGCAGCTGCCGGAGCTTCCGCGGGCGCGGCGGGCGCGGTACCGCGACGCCTTCGAGCTGTCGGACCGCGACGCGGCGGCGCTCGTCGAGGACCCCGAGACGGTCGCCTTCTTCGAGGCGTGCGTGGAGGCCCTGCGCGAGCTCGCCCCGGGACGGGTCAGCGAGGCGAGCGCGGGCAGCGCCTGCGCGAAGGTCGTGCTCAACGCCGGGGCGAAGCGCGCCAACGAGACCGGCACGCCGGTGCACGCCCTCGGCATCACGCCCGCGCAGGTCGCGGGGCTGATCGACCTGCGGGAGCGGGACGTCATCGGCTCCTCGGCCGGCGACGAGCTCTTCGGGATCCTCTGCGAGGAGGACGGCGAGCCCGAGGCGGTGGCCGAGGCCCGCGGCCTGGTGCAGGTGCGGGACGAGGCGGCAATGGCCGACTGGATCGAGGCCGCGATCGAGCAGCAGCCGCAGGCGGCGGAGGACTTCCGCGGCGGCAAGGACGCGGCGGTGGGGCGACTGGTGGGGGCGGTCATGAAGGCCAGCGGCGGCACCGCGGACGCCAGGGCGGTCCGGGAAGCGTTGATCAAGCGGCTCCGCGGCTGAGGCCGATGGGACGAGGACGCGGCCCGGCCGCCGCGAATCGCCGGGGCCGGCACGGCCTGCGCGGTCGCCGCGGCTCCCGCGGCCCCTCTGGCGCCCTCGGCCGCCGCAACCCTCGTGGCCGCGGCGCCCGCCGGCACCCGGGATCCGGCCCCCGGGCCGCCGCGGCGCCGGGCGACCGGCGTCCCCGGTGGTGCCACCTCCGCCCTCGCCCCGTCCGTCCGCAGGAGACTCCATGAGCCCCGACACGCGCCGCGCCCGCGCCCCCGCCGCCCCCGCCACCGACGCCACCGACGCCGACGCCGGTGCCGACCGCGGCGGCTCGCCCCCCGTCCCGAGCCGGCCGACGGCCGCGGTCGGCGAGTCCGTCGAGCACCTGCGGCTCCGGCTCGCGCGGGGCGAGGTCCACGGGTTCGTGCACGAGCTCTGGCGACGGATCACCGGCGACCCGGGCGTGCCCGCCCCCGGGAGCCCGGCCGAGCGGGCCGGCCTCGCGGCGGGACTGATCCAGGCCCTCGCCGGCCTTCGGCTCGGCGCCGCGGCCCGCCACGTCCTCGAGCTGGTGCCGGAGGCGGCGGCGGTCCCCGGCCCGGAGCCGGGCGGCGCGGCGGACGCTCCGTCCCCGGCGGACGCCCACGCCGCCCACCCCGCGACGCCGCCCGAGGCGGACGCGCACGCCGCCCACCCCGCGGCGCCGCCGGCGCGGGACGCGGTCCGCCGACTCGACGAGCAGCTCGCGGTGCTCCCCGACGGGCGGCTCGACTGGGCCCGCTTCGACCGCACCCTCGTCGAGAACCACGCCGTCCTCGCGGAACATCATCCGCGGGCGGCGGAGCGGCTGGGCTCCCTGGCGTCGCTGCGAGCCCGTCGCGACCGGCTCGAGATCCACCGCGACGCGGCCGGCCTGGTGCACGTGCTCGATCGCGGCGCCCCCGGCGAGGGCGCCGAGGGGGCGGCCGTCGACCCGGACACCGGCCTCGCCCCCCGGCCACGGCCCCGATGGGTGGGCGGCTTCGTGGACCGGCGGGCGGAGCGCGGCTTCGAGGCCCCGCGGGTCGGATCGGCTCCGGCCCGGCTGCTGATCGTGGGGGCGGGGACCGGCCGCCTCGTGGACCGCGTCGTCGCGACCACCACCACGTCGGCCGGCGTGCCGCCGGTCCACGTGCACCTCATCGAGTCCGACGTCGACGCGATGCTCGCGTGGCTGGCCCTCGCCGACCGCCGGACGAGCCTCGCGGACCCCCGGCTGCTCCTCTTCGCCGGCCCCGCCGCGGTCGCGGACTGGCGAGCGCGGCTGGAGGACCGCGCCGGCATCCCGATGCCGGACCACGTCCTCGTCGCCGATCCGACCGCCGACGCCGAGGCCGTCGCCCGCGCCCGGGCCGCGGTCACCCACGGCCGAACCGCCCGCATCGAGGCCGCGGTCGCGTCGCTGGGCGAGCGGTGGGCGGACCGGACGGACGCGGCGGCGGCGGCGGCGATCCGCCCCGGGGCGACCGTCGTCGGCTTCACCTCGCGGCACACCACGATGCTCAAGTTCGCGATGCGCGACGTCGCGGACGCGTTCGAGCGACTCGGGTACCGCTTCGTCACGGTCGAGGAGCCGTCGGACGGGGAGCACCTGTTCGCCGCCGACATCGCGGACGTCCTCGACCGCGAGGACGCGGCCCTGGTGGTGGCGTTCAATCGGCTGCGGCCCGGCGCGATGCCGCTGTTCGGAGCGGCGCCGCTGCTCACCCTCGTGCTCGACCCGGTGGACGAGATCCTGTCCCGCGAGGGGGCTCGCCGCGTCGGACGCCGCGACGTCGTCTGCGGCTTCTACGCCGACCGGGCGGTGGCCGACCACGGCTACCCGCCCCGTCGGTACCTGCCGCTGTCGTTCTTCCCGATCGCCACGAGCACCTTCCACGACGCGCCGCTCACCCCCGCCGAGGCCGAGCGGTTCGACTGCGACCTCGTGTACGTGGGGCACCCGCGCGGCACCGCGGACGCCTGGCACGCCCACTGCACCCGGTCCTTCCCGCCCGAGATCGCCCCGGTGCTCGACGCCGCCCGCGCGATGCTGGAGGAACGCACGCATGATCCACGGGCCGTCCTCCACGTCCCCGCATGCCGGGCGATCGTGAACGAGGCCTGCGCCCGCACCGGCGTCGACCTGAGCGACCGCATGCGGTCGAACGTCGCGACGATGCACGTGCACCGGCTGCACGACATCGCCTGGCGCCGGGAGGCGCTGGGCTGGGCCGCCGACTGGGCCCGGCGCACGGGTCGGAGCCTGCACCTGCACGGCGACGGCTGGGAGCGGGACCCCGAGTTCGCCGAATTCGCCCGCGGTCCGGTCGACCGCGCCCGAGAGGCCCGCCTCGCCTACCGCGGAGCCCGGCTCGCCCTCCAGCTGCTGCCGACCGGCCTCGTGCACCAGCGGACCTTCGAGGCGGTCGCCTCGGGCGCCCTGGTCGTCGCCCGCGAGAGTCCGCACGACTTCGCCCGCGGCGACCGCCACCGCTTCCGGGAGACCCATGGCGACGGCGCAACCGCCCCGACGATGCTCTACCGCGCCGGGGCCCGCTCGATCGACGAGCTCGTGTTCGCGGGCCCGGAGGAGCTGCACGCATGCCTCGAGCGGTGGCTGGAGGACGACGCCGCCCGCGAGGCCCGCCGCGCAGCGCTCGCCGGGATCGTGCGCGAGCGCTTCACCTGGGACGCGGTGCTGCCGCGGATTCTCGACGGCACCCGGGCCGCCATCGGGCTCGACTGAGGCTCGGGGCGACGAGCGTCACGCCGTCACGTCGCTGGCGCACCGGCGTACCCGCGCACCGACGCGCGCCCTGCGGGGCGGGCATCCGTCCGGCCCCTCCGACCCGCGGCAGCGCGGGGCCCCCGCCCTCAGGCCACCGCCGCGAGCGCGTCGGACGGGGTCGCGGATGCGCCGCGGCCGGAGGCGGCCACGGGCGGCGGCATCGGCGCCGCCTCGGCCCGCGGCGTGATCGCGCGGTGCGGCTCGATCACCTCGCCGGCCTCGGTCAGCAGGCCCTCGTACCAGCAGGCCCGTCGCAGCGGTCGCGCCAAGTCGGCCACGAGATCGCAGGTGAGCGGCAGGACGGCCGCGGCCACGTCGCAGGCCGGCAGGTGATCGAGGGCGAGGAAGCGCGTCCGCCGGGCGAGCAGGTCGCCGCGCTCGCGCGCGAGAAAGCCGCGGGCCCACGCCCGCTCGTCCTCGGACCGCAGGTCGCGGCCGAAGAGCGCCCGCGCGAAGTCGGGGGCGACCGTTGCATAGCGGACGGCCGCCCGGCCGAGCCGGAACTCCCGCTGCAGCAGGCCGGCGGCCCGGTAGCGGTGCTCGTGCGGGGCCGCCGCCTCGGGGCGGAACAGCACCGGCAGTCCGCGGCGCGACAGTCGCCAGCCGAGCTCCACGTCGTCGTACCCGTACGTCTCGGGCACGCTCGGCACCCCGCCCGCGGCCTCGAGCTCCGACCGCAGGACCGAGACGTTCAGGCCGAAGCAGTGGCGGAAGCCCCAGTCGCGGTCGCGCTCGGCCCGGCCGGGACGGCTCCGCGGCTCGCCCCGCTCGTCCACCATCGCGTGCCAGAAGAACACGAGGCCGGTCCGGTCGAGCGCCGCGTCGAGGAGGGTCGGATCGGGCACCGGGGCGAAGCGCGAGTCCCCCACCACCACCGCCTGCCGTCCGGCGGCCGCGAGGTCCTCGTGCGCCCGCCGATGGGCGGCGAGGAATCCGGGCACCGGCACCACGTCGTCGTTCAGGCTCACCACGATGCGGCCGCGGAGCGTCGGCAGCAGCCGGTGCCGCACGGCGATGTAGCCGCGACCGGGACCGGCCGCGATCCGCAGCCGGCCCGGCCGGCCGCCGGCGGTGAGCCAGGCCCGGCGGGCCCGCCGCTCGCCCTCGGGGTCCGGCCCGTCGAACCCGAGGACGATCTCGTGCTCGCCCGCGTCGGGCGTCTGCCGGGCCAGGCCCGTGAGCAGCCGCTCGACCGCCCGCGGGCGGCGGTGGGTCGGGACCAGGACGGAGAGGTCGGGCGGCGGGCCGTCGCCGCGGTCGGCGGCGACGTCGGCCGCCGCGGCGCCGGCGGCATGCGCCGCGGCGGAACCGGCCGCGCGGGGCTCGGTCGAGCCGGCGGTCACGTGGGGGGGTGTCGCGTCGGGCACGGCGGACCTCCGACCCCCGCATCGGCTCCGGCGCCGCCCGCCCCGCGGTCCTCAGGGCCGGAACCCGTCGATCGAGGCGTTCTCGGACCCTGCCGCGGCCCCGGCGGCCCCCGCGGCCCCCGGCCATTCGCCCGCCGCCGGTGCGGGCCACCGTCGATGCGAGGCGGGCGGCCCCGGGAGCGCCGGCGTCGCGGCCGCGCCCTCGGCCGCCGCCGATCCGTCGCCGCGCCCGTGGCCCAGCCCGGCCCCGGGCCCGGCCCCGGCCCCGGCCGGCGGCACCACCATGGGCCGCACCACCCACCGCAGCTGCGGCTCGAAGACGGGCGAGCCCGCCCCGCCGCCGGGCACGACCTCCTCGAACGAGACGCGGCCGTCGAGGAACAGCAGGTTCGCGTGGCCCGGCTGGTCGTACCAGTCGGCGTCGAGCCCGGTGCCGCGCAGGACCTCCGCCCACAGCGGCTCGCCGAGGATCATCAGCCGCGACGGGGCGGTGGCGATCTCGCCGAGACGCAGGCCGCGGGCGAGATCGCCCTCGATCCGCATGCCGGCCCCGACGTTCAGCCGCGCGTCGAGCAGCCGCGGGTTCGCCCGGTAGCTGGTGCCGAACGCCTCGTAGCAGGTCCGCTCGCCGGTGCCGACGCCGGGGGTCTCGCCGGTGATCCCCGAGTCGGCCGGGCAGCGGAACCAGTCGACCGCCTGGGCGGTCGCCTCGAAGGCGAGGCTCAGCGGCCGGTCGGTGTCGAGGAACGGTCGGCCGGTCACGCTCGAGTGCCGAACCCCGCCCCACTGCCAGCTCGGCTGCGACGGCACGAACGGAAAGCGGCCGTCGTGCTCGTCGAGCCACTCGACCCACGCCCGGTGCAGCACCCGCAGGTTCGCCTGCGACTGGTCGCGCCACGCGCCGATGCGGGCCCGGTGCATCGACGGGATGAGCACCGCGAGCAGGACCACCAGAACCGCGAAGGCGAGGCTCAGCTCGGTGATGGTGAGTCCGCGGCGGGGCGGCCCGGATCCCGGGCGACCACCGACACCGCCGGGCCGCGCCACGGTCGGCCGCCCGGGGCCCCGGCCGGGCGCATCACGACCACCGCACCGCACCGGCGGCGCGGTCATCTCAGGCGATCGACTGGGACCGACTCGCTGCACGCCGATCTCCGCTCGCCCGTCCCTCGGCACCGGCAGGCCCCGCGGACCCCACCGCGGGGCCGGTGCGCTCTCGCGATCTCGTGAACGTCGTTCGCGCACGCGGGCGGGCGGACCGAGGGACGAGGACGGGCAGGCTACCCCGCGGGCAGGGTTCGACGCCACGCGGGCCCCGGTTGCCCGGGTGGTGCGGGAGGGCCGGGAGGTGCGGGAGGGCCGGGAGGGCCGGGAGGGCCGCGCATCGGCTGCCCGGAACCACCCGCGAGGGGGGCGCGGTCCGCGCGGTTTCCGGACGTCCCGGCCCCCGCAGGAGCGGCGGCGGCTCCCGGCTGGAGCCCGGCACCAGTGCGGGCCGACCGCGCCACGGGCACCGGCACGCCGTCGCGCGTCGTGACGCCCGACCGGCCACCCATGTCTCGGCCGGCCCCCGACCCAGACCCCGCCCCGCCCGGAGCCCCGCCGTGACCATGATCGAGGAACGTCTTCGCCAGGCCCACGCCCGCCACGTCGCGGGGGATCTCGAGGAGGCCGAGCGTCGCTACCGGTCGATCCTGGACCGGGCGCCGGCCCAGCCGCAGGCCCTGCGGCTGCTGGGCTCGATCTGCGGCCAGACCGGCCGGCTCGACCAGGCGGCCTTCTACCTCGAGCAGGCGGTCGAGGCCGATCCGACGATCGTCGAGGCCCACTACAACCTCGGCGTCGTCCGCCGCGAGCAGGGCCGTGCGGAGGACGCCCTCGACGCATGGGACCGCGCGGTGTCCGCGGACCCGGCCCACGCCTCGGCCTGGTTCAACCGCGCGTCGGTCCTCGCCGACCTCGGCCGCACCGACGAGGCCCGCACCACGCTCGCCCAGGCGATCGAGGCCGCCCCCGGCCACGCCGGGATCCACCACCAGCTCGCGCTGCTGGAGTACGGCGAGGGCGAGCACGAGTCGGCGGCGGAGCAGTGGCGGGCGGCGGCCACCGCCGACCCCGAGAACTGGGAGCACCTGCACAACGCGGCCAGCGCGCTGCTCGCGGCCGACCGGCTCGACGACGCGTACGCGATGTTCGCGGGGGCCCTCGCCCTCGAGCCCACCAGCGCGCCGACCCTCAGCAGCCTCGCGGTCCTCGAGCGGCGCCGCGGCAATCTCGAGGAGGCCGAGCGCCTCGCCCGGGCCGCCCTCGTGATCGAGCCCGGCTCGCCCGACGCCCGCGGCAACCTCGCCAGCGTCCTGCTCGACGCCGGCCGGCTCGAGGAGTGCCACGAGCTGGTCGCGGGCATCCTCGCCGAGCATCCCGAGCACCGGGCGGCGACCGCGATCCGGCGGATGCTCGACGAGGCGCGGGCCGCGAGCCTGCTCGAGGGCCCACCCGAGCCGACCACGGGCGCCGCGGAGGCCCTCGACGCCGCGAAGCCGGCCGAGGCCGACGGGCACTGAGGGGGGCGCCCCGCGTCCCACCGTCTCGGGGGCCGGCGCGCCGCCCGCCTCGCCGCCCGCCTCGCCGCTCAGCCCTCCGCCGGTCGCCGCCCGTGCGGCGGCGGATCCCCCGCCGACCGCGGCCGGAACGCCGGCGCGCGGGCCGGGCCGGGCCGCGTGGCGATCCACGGGCCGCCCGCGAGCTCGATGCCGTAGGGGATCGCCGGCATCACCGCGTCGAGGCACTCGGCGATCGCCTTGGGCTGGCCGGGGAGGTTGACGACCAGCGCCGCCCCGCGGATTCCCGCCGTCTGCCGCGAGAGGATCGCGGTCGGCACCACCTCGAGGCTGACCCGCCGCATCAGCTCCCCGAAGCCGGGCAGCATCGCGCGGCACGCGTCGGCGGTGGCCTCGGGCGTGACGTCGCGCGGGGCCGGCCCCGTGCCCCCGGTCGTCACCACGAGGCAGCATCCCGCGTCGTCGACCAGCGACGCGATCGCCCCGGCGACCTGCGGCCGCTCGTCCGGCACCACGTGGGCGACGGGCTCCCACGGGCCGTCGACGACCTCCTCGAAGTAGGCCCGGATCGCAGGGCCGCCGCGGTCCTCGTAGGCGCCGGCGTGGGCGCGGTCGGAGACGGTGAGGATGCCGAGGCGGACCGGGGCCGCGTCCGGGGCGGCGGCCGATCCCGCGTCGTCGCGGTCGTCGCTCATGTGCGTCATGGTGACGTCGCCCGCCGCCGGCCGCCAGCGGCGGCGTCCGGGGCCGGCGACGGCCACGATCCGGCGGTCCCCCCGCC